>CAZITQ010000100.1:0-6249 GCA_964542165.1 uncultured Rickettsiales bacterium | reverse complement strand
GGGGGGGGGGGGGGTGGCCCCCCCCCCGCGGCCGCGGGGGGCCCCCGCGCCGACGGGTGTGGAGCCGGGACGCCGCTCCCGGCACGTGGGCGCCGTTGACCACCTGGTAGCACCGGTCCGCCCAGTCGCCCCAGCGCGAGATGCGCTCCGGCATCGGCCCGCGCAGCGACCGCGCCCGCCCCAGCCCCAGGGGCAGGTCCCCGTGGAGGAAGAGCGCGGACCCCACCGCCACCGCCGACGGATGCCACACCAGGTTCCCCCGCAACCCCGCCAGCGCCGCCAGCCGATCCCCGAAGGACGCCAGCCCGTCGTGGTTCCCCAGCACGTACACGAACCGGCACCGAGGGAACTCCACCAGCCAGCGGTCGAGCCAGGCCACGGCCGCGTCCAGGGTCGCGTCCACCGACGGCAGGGTGCTCCAGCGGAAGTCGAAGATGTCCCCGTTGAGCACCAGGAAGTCCCCCTCACCCGCCGCCCCGGCGATGTCGTCCTCCCACCGCTCCCCATCGGAGCGACTCGTGAACAGGTGCAGATCGGACAGGACGTGTCCGCGAAGGAGGTTCCCGTCGCTCTCGTCATCGCCGCTCGTAGGCAGTCCGCTCATCGCGTCCTCCCTTCCGCCCTGGGGCGGGGCCACCACACTCTGGAGGGCTGGCAGCCTCCGCCCAGGGCTCCGGGCCACCGTGGCGCGACCCGACGCTGACCACGATGACGCCCCGATGTGGAGTCAGTGGGGCGGAGATGTGGAACGAGTGTGGGGGGTGGGTGAATCTGGTTTGAATCGCATACTCCATCAACCCGGTCTGATTTTGCTTACCGTGCGAGAAATGGAACGCGCGGCTCCTATATGATCGCGGGCTGGGAGGATTGCCCATGACCCCGCGCACACCTCTGGCACCCGTGCTCACCTCCGCCCTGATCCTGGCTCTGACGGGATGCCCCGGAGAGACGACGTCCCAGGAACCGGACCACGACGGCGACGGGTTCACGCAGGAGCAGGGCGACTGCAACGACCAGGACGCCAGCGTCCACCCAGCCGCGGACGAGGTCTGCAACGCCGTGGACGACGACTGCGACGGCTCGGTGGACGAGCTGTTCGACTACGACGGTGATGGCGACACGACCTGCGGCACCGACGGCCTGCCTGACACCGGCGACGAGGACTGCGACGACACCAATGCCCTGATGAACCTGGACGACAAGGACGGCGACGGGTCCTCCCCCTGCGGGGGCGACTGCGACGACGGCGACCCCTTCCTCAACCCCACCGACGCCGACGAGGACGGCTACTCCACCTGCGACGGCGACTGCGACGACGGCGACGAGGACCTCAACATCGAGGACGAGGACAACGACGGCTACTCTACCTGCGGAGGCGACTGCAACGACCACGATCCGGCGATGAATCTCGACGACGCGGATGGCGACGGGTATTCCAGCTGCGAGGAGGACTGCGACGACGGCAATGAGGCGATGAACCCCGCCGACCTGGACGGTGACGGCTGGGATACCTGCCACGGCGATTGCGATGACTCTGACGATGCGTCCTACCCCGGCGGCACTGAGCTGGCCTGCGACGGGGCGGACAACGACTGTGATCCCGGGACCAGCGACGAGCCGGACGAGGACGCCGATGGCCACACAGCGTGCGTGGACTGCGACGACCACGATCCCGATCTGAACCTCGACGATGCGGACGCCGACGGCGTGGACACCTGTTCCGGTGACTGCGACGACGGTGATGCCACCGTACTACCTGGGGCGACCGAACTCTGCGATGGGATCGACAACGACTGCGACGGCGTTCTCGGTGGCGACGAACTCGACGCCGACGGTGACGGCGTGGCCATCTGCGCCGGGGACTGCGATGACGGCGATGCGACGGTCGCTCCTGGTCTGGTGGAAGCTTGTGACGGCTTGGACAACGACTGTGATGGCAACCTCGGTTGGGACGAAGTGGATGGGGATGGGGATGGGTGGATGGTTTGTGGGGGGGATTGTGACGATGGGGATTCTGCTGTCAGCCCAGGCATAACCGAGAATTGCGGAAACGACATCGACGACGACTGCAGTGGCTTGGTGGATGCGTATGACCCCTCATGTGTCACTCTGGCCAACGGTGTGACCTTGATCACAGACACGCAAGTCGCAGCGGCGGTGATCACGGACGACGATCTGACATTTCCCTACAGTGGCAACCAAGATCTCCTTAACCTGACAAGTGGAGATGTGATCTATTCTGCGTACGATACGGGTTTCATCCGCATAGTCAATACGGCAACAGCAGTACCGGCGCAATCTCCAACTGAGATTCTGGTCGAGACGGGTAACGGCACGTTTGCCGATTTGTTCGACCATGCCGAATTCGGTTTTTCGTTTCCTGCAGGCGGCGGGCCTTACAATGGCATGAGCGGCCCTCACGGCATCACTTTCTCGAGGGATCTAGGTGGCAACTTCGCAACGTTCGCAGACGTCACGGGGTCTATTGCCTCACTCGAGGTAACACAAGGCGATCTCAATTTCGACACGGAGATCGATGGATACTGTAACGAATGGCTTACTCTCGAGGGTTTCTGGGCTCAGGTCGTTGGCCAACTCGACATGCAATTTGAAGTGGAGGCCACGTTCAACCAGTCATTTTCCGCCGGCGCGGAGATCGACATCGTAGACATACCTGGACCCATCATCCTCTTGGGCGGTGTCGTACCCGCGCAACCCGTGCTCACGCCGTACATCGGTCTCTCTGCCGAAGTCGAAGACCAAGCAACTTTGACACTCGGCGTCAACGTCAGTTCTCACGTGACCCTGGGCGTCGAATACGACAACGGATGGAATTCCTGGTCGAGTGATGGATTCGACGTGGATCCTTACAGTGATGCCGAACTGGACAGTGGCGCCGTTGAATTCCGTGGATACGTTGGCTTGAAACTCAGCGTGAGGTTGTACGGATTTGTCGTCCCGTACTTCGCCATCGAACCCTATTTAGATCTCTCCATCGGGTGGCATCCCGGCTGCAGCTGGCAGAACGGAGTGGGTGTCGCAGGATCGTTGGGAGTGGAAATCGACATCATCGGGCCCTGGGCTGTTGGCCTCGGCGAGCTCACTCTATTCGAACCATACTGGACTCTCGCGTCTGGATACTGCGGGTGTGACACATACTATGCAGACAACGACGGCGACGGCTTCGGTGATGAGAACGGTAACGGTTTCTTCAGCTGCCTTCCTACATACGGCCAAGTCGCTAACAACAGCGACTGTGACGACAACGCGATGGACATCAACCCATCGGCGCCTGAGCACTGCTCGGATTCGATAGACAACGACTGCGATAATGCAATCGATGGTGCTGATTTGGACTGTTATCTCCCTCCGGCTGCGTGCGAAAATGGCATAGACGACGACAACGATGGCTGGGTGGACTTGGGCGATCCAGGCTGCGCGGGCGACCCAGCTGGAGTGGACGAGGGCGGATACAACGGCTCCTATGAATGCAACGACGGTCAGGACAACGACGGGAATGGCCTAGCGGACGCCGACGACGCGAATTGCATCGACGCTTTCGACGATCTCGAGGGGAATCCCGTGCTCGATGACGACGGAGATGGCTGGGAGCCGCCGGACGACTGCGATGATGGGGATCCCGACGTGCACCCGGGGGCGAACGAGGACTGTAATAACGGCGTAGATGACGACTGCGACGACAACGTCGACTACGACGATGACGAATGTGTCGTCCCCCTCGCTGCCTGCGAGAACGGGGCCGATGATGATGGAGACGGCTGGGTGGATCTGGACGACCCCGGCTGTGATTACGACCCCGCGGGTGACGACGAGGGCGGGTACAACGGGGCGTTCCAGTGCAACGACCTGTCGGACAACGATGGGGACGGCTGGATCGACGAAGACGACCCTGACTGCGCCGACGGGTACGACGACGAGGGAGGGGTTGATTTCGATGGGGACGGCTGGTCACCACCCGAGGACTGCGACGACGGGAATCCGTACATGAATCCGGGTGAGGTCGAGGACTGCGGCAACGGGATGGACGACGACTGCGATGCCTTCGGCGACTGCGCGGACTCGGACTGCACCGGAGATCCTGCCTGCCTGACCTGGACGACCATCTACGAGCAGGATTTCTCGAACACGAACGTGTTCCAGGAGGGCGTTGTCGGAAACCAGTGGTTCGCAGACGGAGCCGAGTGGTGGGACGCGGGTCTGTTCAGCCAGTTGAGCTACGAGGCCGGATATCCGGACTACGGTATGGGGATTCATAAAGAAGCTCTGGGGGGTGCGCACGGCAGCCTCCGCCTCTGGATCCCGGCGGCGGCCACCGAGGACCAGCTCCTGCGCGTGACGTTCTGGGCATACAATCCCAAGGTGGTCGACCAGGAGATAGAAATCGGTCGGGCAGCCTGGGGCATCGACCAGGTGGTCACCATCCCCGCGCAGACCTGGACCCAGTTCCAACTCGAACTGGAGGCCACGGGATACAGTTCGACACTGGCGATCCGAGTCGGGGCCATCGAATGGGACCCCGGTGTCTACGACCTGATCATCGACGAAATCGTGGTCGAACGGTCCTGACGTACAGAATTCTCGTCTCCTTGGAAACGGAGCGCGTAATGCAAGACACACATCTCGTCTTCTCCCTAGCTCTCGGACTGTTGGTCACCGCCTTCGGCTGTGGACCCGACGTCACCGTCGCCGAAAACGACCCCGATGGCGACGGCTGGACCCAGGAAGAGGGGGACTGCAACGAGGACGACAAGTACGTCCACCCGGCTGCCGTGGAGGTCTGCAACGGGTATGACGACAACTGCGATGGTGTCATCGACGAGGGGTTCGACGAGGACCAGGATGGCTACACGGATTGCGGCGCGGATGGGACCCCGGGGACCGAAGACGACGACTGCAACCCCGTGAATCCCGACATCCATCCTGGCGCGGAGGAGCTCACGTGCGACGGGGTAGACAACGACTGCGACGAGGAGACTCTGGACGAGCCCGATGAGGACGAGGACGGGGCCAGTGTCTGCGACGACTGTGACGACGAAGACGAGGATCTGAACCTGGACGACGAGGACGGGGACGGGGAGTCCACCTGTGATGGGGACTGCAACGACCATGACCCGGCGACCAACAGCTCGGACCTGGACGGGGACGGGTACTCCACCTGCGACGAGGACTGCGATGACGACGATGCCTCGCTGAATCCGGCGGACGCGGATGGGGACGGTTGGGACACGTGCCACGGAGACTGCGACGACGACGACGCTGCGCTGAACCCCGAGGACGCGGACGGAGACGGGTACTCGACCTGCGAGGACGACTGCGACGACGCGGATCCGCTCGCGGTGCCCGGCGAAGAGGAGATCGAATGCGACGGAATCGACAACGACTGCGATCCCGCGACCCCGGACGGGACGGACGCGGACGGGGACGGGTACTCCGCGTGCGGAGGGGACTGCGACGACCAAGAGCCCGCCGTGAACCCAGGAGCCACCGAGGTGGCCTGCGATGGCCTCGACAACGACTGCGATCCCGCCACGGACGACTCTGTGGATGGCGACGGCGACGGGTACTCGGAGTGCGAGGACTGCGATGACAACAACGCTGTAGTTCACCCGGGCGCCGGCGAGACGACCTGCGACGGCATCGACAACGATTGCGATCCAACCACTGAAGACGAGCCGGACGCCGACGGCGATGGGTACACCGTCTGCGAGGACTGCGACGACGGCGACGCGTCCGTCAACCCCGGCCAGGCGGAGGTCGCCTGCGACGGGATCGACAACGACTGTGACCCCGCCACCAGCGACGGAACCGACGCCGACGGCGACGGGGTGTCCGAGTGTGGCGGCGACTGCGACGACAACGAGCCAGCGGCCTTTCCCGGCAACGTCGAGACCCTCTGCGATGGCATCGACAACGACTGCGATCCAGCGACCGAGGACGAGCCCGACGCCGACGGCGACGGCTTTGACGAGTGCGTGGACTGCGATGACGCGGATCCCTCGGTGAACCCGGGGGAGACCGAAGTCCCCTGTGATGGCCTCGACAACGACTGTGATCCCGGCACCAGCGACGGCACCGACGCAGACGGGGACGGGGTATCCGACTGTGGTGGCGACTGCGACGATGGCGATCCAAACGTCTACCCGGGCCAGATCGAGACCACCTGCGACGGCGTGGACAACGACTGCGATCCAGCGACCGAGGACGAGCCGGACGCGGACGGCGATGGCT
>CAZITQ010000099.1:0-31652 GCA_964542165.1 uncultured Rickettsiales bacterium | reverse complement strand
GACGAGGACGTGGACGAGGACCTGGACGGCGACGGCTACAACGCCTGCCAGGGCGACTGCGACAACGAGGACCCCGACGTCCACCCCGGGGCCGACGAGATCTGCGACGGGGCGGACAGCGACTGCGACGGCGACATCCCGGCGGACGAGGACGACGGGGACGGGGACGGCTGGATGGCCTGCGAGGGTGACTGCGACGACGCGGACGACAGCGCCCACCCCGACGCCGACGAGGAGTGCGGCGACGGGGTGGACAACGACTGCGATGGCCTGACCGACGCCGACGACACCGAGGACTGCGCTTCCGGCGACGACGACACCACCGGGGACGACGACGACACCACCGGGGACGACGACGACACCACCGGCGGGGGCTGCGACTGCGAGAGCAACGTCGGCGCCACGACCCCCCTGTCCCCCGTGGCCCTGGGGCTCGCCCTGGTGGCCCTCACCGCCCGGCGACGCCTCTTGCGCCAGTCCCGCTGACCCTCGGGCCCGACCCAACCCGCCACCGGCCGCCTGCGCTTGCGCCCGCGGGGATCCGTGTCGATCCTGGTGAGGGCCGCGGCGCGGTCCGAGCCTTGGGGAGGACGACGATGCCGCTGGATCCCGTACGTTCCGTTCGGCCGGTACCGCGCCGAAGCCAGACTCTCTCCCTCTGTGCGCTGGCCCTCCTGGTCGCGCTGACGGCCCTCCCCGCTGCCGGACAGCCCGGGCCCTCGCCCCAAGACGACCGGGTCGAGGAGCTCCTGGCAACGATGACCCTGTCCGAGAAGGTCGGCCAGATGACGCTGATCGACCTGTCCCGGCTCATGGGCGAGGGGCAGTGGGACCGGGGGCCGCTGTCCGACGAGTGGATGGAGCGCGTCCTGGTCGAGCATCACGTGGGCGCGGTGCTCGCCGGGGGCAACGCCGCGCCGGTGCCGGCGACCCCGGCCGGCTGGGCCGAGGCAGCGACGACGATGCAGACCGTGGCCCGGGAGCGAACGCGGCTGGGGATCCCGCTACTCTTCGGCGCGGACGCGGTGCACGGACATCACGCGGCGGTCGGCGCGACGGTCTACCCCCACAACCTGGGCCTCGCGGCCTCCTGGGATCCCGATCTCGTGGAACGGGTCGCCCGGGCGACCGCCCGAGACGCCCGGGCCACGGGGGTGAACTGGACCTACGCGCCGGTGGCCGACGTGGGCCGCGACCCCCGCTGGGGCCGGTTCTACGAGACCTTCGGCGAGGACCCGCTGCTGGTGTCGGCGCTGGTCGCAGCCGCGGTGCGCGGGTACCAGGGGAAGGACCTGGCCGCGTCGGACTCGGTGGCGGCCACGGTCAAGCACTTCGTGGGCTACGGCGCCGCCGAGGCGGGCCGGGACCGCTACCCCGCGTGGATCCCGGAGCGGGCGCTTCGCCGCATCCACCTCCCCCCCTTCCAGGCCGGGATCGACGCCGGTGCGGCCACCCTGATGGTGGACAGCGGATCCCTCAACGGCGTACCCGTCCACGCCTCGCGCCAGCTGCTGACCGACGTCCTGCGCGGGGAGATGGGATTCGAGGGCGTGGTGGTCACGGACTGGCACGACGTGCACTACCTGGTCGAGGTGCACCGGGTCGCGCCGGACCTGGACGCCGCCATCGTCATGGCCATCGACGCCGGCGTGGACATGGTCATGGTGCCCCACGACGCCGAGGGTTTTGCGGGGGCGCTGATCGGCCTGGTCGAGGAGGGCCGGATCGACGAGGGACGGATCGACGCCTCGGTCCGGAGGATCCTCCGGCTCAAGGCCGATCTGGGCTTGCTCGATGGGCGGCCCGCGGAGGCCCCGGACGCCGCGCGGGCCGTCGTCCGCCGCGACCGGGAGCTGGCCCTGGAGGCCGCCGTGGCGTCCATGACCCTGCTGACCAACCGCGGCGCGCTGCCCCTGGCGGGCGGCGACCTCCTGCTGGCCGGCCCGGCCGCCGATGACCCGTCGTTCCAGCTCGGCGGCTGGACCGCTGGCTGGCAGGGCATCGCGGGGCCGGAGGACGCCCCAGGCGCCGTCAGCCTCCTCGCCGGACTCCAGCTGGAGATGGGTGGCGAGAGCCGGATCGACGTCCTCCCCGCGGGGGCCACCCACGATCAGCTCGAAGCGGCTGCCCGAGCCGCGGGGACGATCGTCCTCGCCCTGGGGGAGCCGCCCTACGCCGAGTTCGTGGGGGACGAGCCCGATCCGGTCCTGGCAGACGAGCAGGCCGACCTGGTGCGCGCGGCCGCCGCCACCGGCACGCCGACCGTGATCGTGCTCTTCGCCGGTCGCCCCCTGATCCTCCCCCCGGACGTCGTGGAGGCCGCCGACGGCATCCTGATGGCCCACCTCCCCGGCGATCTGGGTGGCCTCGCCGCGGCCCAGGTGCTCTCCGGCCGGGCCGAGCCCCGGGGACGCCTCCCCTACCCCTGGCCAGCCACGGTGGGACAGATCCCCGTGCCCGCCGACAGCCCGCCGGTCACCCGCCCAGCCGAACCCCTCTTCCCGCCGGGCCACGGACTGGCCTACGCCGGGATCGAGATCGCGCTGGGCGAGCCGGTCGTGACCGGGGAGGCGGTCCTCCTCGCCGTGCAGGTCTCCAACCCCGCCGACCGCCCGGCCCACGAGGTCCTGCGGGTGACCGCCGAGCGCCCCCCCACCGGACGGGTGATGGCCCCCGCTTCCCTGCTGGTGGCCTTCGCCGCCGTGGACCTCGCCCCCGGTGAGACGAGGGAGGAGCTCCTGGCGATCCCCCTGGAGCGGTTCGCGCTGGACGACGGGGACGTGTTCGATGTCGCCCCGCCGGTCCTGCCCTCCGGGGCGGTCCCCCTGAGACTCGGAGCACAGACGGTGTCGCTGGTCCTTCCCTGACGGGGAGCCGACTCAGCCCCGCGGGTCCTCGATCCGCCCCATGAACAGGATCGCGCCGGTCAGCCGGTCACGGATCAGGAACAGGAAGGGGTGGTCGGCGACGACCTCGACGGACTGGACGGCGGCCAGGTCCTGCATCGCGATGCCGGTGGCGGCGGCGGCGGTGGTGCCCTGCTCGTCCACCTTGACGTAGGCCTTGTGGCGGGCGGCGTTGACGTAGACGTTCCCCTGCAGGCCCTCGCCGGTGAAGATGCCGGTGAAGTCGGCCAGCTCCGGGTCGAACATGTCGGTCATGCCCAGGGATTCGAGCGCCTCCTTGAGGGGCAGCTCGTAGTCCATCTCGAACGACGGCAGGTGGATGTTCACCTCGGGGGACCAGTCCCCGGTGGCGTCGATCCAGTCGGTGAGCTGCGCCGCGGTGAGGTTCGCCTCCACGTCGGGCAGGCCCAGTTCGTCGCGGGGCAGGACCACGACCATGCCCAGCTCCTCGCCCTTGTAGGGGATCTCGACGACCTGGACGTCGTCGTCCTCGTAGTAGGGGTAGTTCTCCTCCTCCTCCGAGCGCATCAGCGGCGTCTGGATCTGGCTGCCGTCGGCGAGGGTGAAGCTGCCGTCGTAGGTGTCGCCCTTGGGGAACTTGTGCTCCCAGTCGGCCTTGAAGTAGATGGCGTTGGCCACCACCAGCTTGGTGTTGGTGGTCATGTCGCCGGACTGGAACAGATCCTCGATGTGGCCCTTGGTCTGGTCCTCGACCCACCCGTTGATGCGCTTGCGCGCGCCGTCGGCGTCGGAGCGGAAGTCCTCGACCTCCACCGGGGCCAGGTAGTCCTCCTCCATCACGCCCGTGAACGAGTCCAGCAGGGGCACGTCCTGCTGGCCCCAGACCTGGTTGGCGGTGTGCAGGGTGTAGGGCCGGTAGTGCTGGCCGGACAGGTCGTCGAGCAGGGCGCCCAGGTTCTCGTGCCAGGCGTCCTCGTCGTCCACCAGCAGGGCGTCGGCGATCTGGGTCTCGGTGCCGGTCTCGGCGCCGGCGTAGACCATCGACAGGGCGGCGTTGATCGAGAACGGGGAGAAGAACACGTTGCCCGGCGTCCCGGCGGCGAAGTCGTACAGGCCCACGGCCAGCTCGTTGTTGCCCTCCACCACCACGCCCATCTCGCCGTCGGCGGAGGTGATCTCGCGGGGCTGTTCGCAGCCGGTGGCCATCAACAGGCCGAGGGCGACGAGGGCGACGGCGGGGGCGGTGTTCGTGTGGAGAGAATCGAATCGCATGGGCTCCTCCGTGGTTCGGTGGCCCGAGGACAGAGCCCGAATCGTGCCCACGGATCGGGCACGGTGGTGCCCGGAGGTCAATTCACCCGCTTGTCGTGGTCCTTCCAGTACCGGTCGCGAAGGGGGGTCTTGGTGATCTTGCCGGAACCGGTGCGGGGCAGCTCGTCGACGAAGTCGACGGACTTGGGGACCTTGAAGACCGCCAGACGATCCCGGCAGAACGCGATCAGGTCGTCCTCGTCGGGCTCGTGGCCCTCCCGCAGGACGACCACCGCCACAACCGCCTCGCCCCACCGGTCGTCCGGCACCCCCAGCACGGCCACCTCCCGAACCGAGGGGTGCTCGGCCAGGGTGTACTCGACCTCGGTGGAGTAGACGTTCTCGCCGCCGGTGACGATCACGTCCTTCTTGCGGTCGACGATGTTCACGTAGCCCTCGGCGTCCAGGGTCGCCAGGTCGCCGGTCTTGAGCCACCCGTCCAGGAAGGCCGCGGCCGTCTCCTCGGGCCGGTTCCAGTACCCGGGACTGACCGAGTCCCCCCGCACCACGATCTCGCCCACCGATTCGTCGTCCGCGGCCACGTCCCGCCAGTACTCGTCCACCACCCTCAGCTCCACGGTCACGAACTCCCGGCCCGTGCGCGACTGGTAGCGGAAGCGGTCCTCGTCGGGCAGCTGGCGCAGGTGGTCCTTGAGCACCGAGAGGGTGAGGTAGGGGCTGGTCTCGGTCATGCCGTAGGTCTGCACGTACTCGCAGCGGAAGGTGGCCATGATCCGCCGCACCAGCTCCGGGGCGATGGGCGCGCCGCCGGAGAGCAACACCCGCAGGGAGGCGTAGACCCGGCCGGTGGCGCTGGGATCGTCCACCAGCTGTCCGAGCATGGTCGGCACGAGGTTGGTGATCGTCACCTCCTCCCGCTCGAAGGTCTCGAGCACGGCCCCCGGCTCGAACCGCGGAAGGGCCACGTGCTTGCCCCCGACCAGGGTGATCGCGAAGGTGGCCCAGGCGTCGGCCAGGTGGAACAGGGGGGCCACGTGGGCCCACACGTCCGCGTCGGTCAGCTGCAGCTCGGCGACGGCGCCCAGGGCGTGGGTGACCACGTTGCGGTGGGTCAGCATCACCCCCTTGGGTCGGCCGGTGGTACCGCTGGTGTAGTAGAGGTGGGCCACCTCGTCGTCCCCCGGGGAGCGGACCGGGGCCGGGGCGCCGCGCCCGGAGTGGAGGAAGGCCTCGTAGAGGTGCGCCGGCAGCCGATCGGGCAGGGGTTCGACCTGGACCTCCTCGCCAGCGTCGCCGGACCACACCACGCGGGGCAAGGCCGCCAGCCCGCCGGCCAGCGCCTCCTCCACCAGGACGCGGTGGTCCTCGTGGGCCAGGATCAGCCGCGCCCCGCTGTCCCCCAGGATCCCGGAGACCTCCCCTGCCGACAGGCGCGTGTTGACGGGCACCAGGATCAGGCCCGCGTAGGCCGCCGCGAAGTAGGCCTCCAGGAACACGTGTCCGTTGGGGTGGAGGATGGCCATCCGGTCGCCCGCCTCCAGCCCAGCGGCTCGCAGGGCCGCCGCCAGGGCGCGGGCCCGCTCCGCGAACAGGGCGTAGGGCATCCGGACGTCACCGCAGACCACCGCCTCCCGCCGGGGCCAGAGGCGGGCGGCCCGGTCGAGGCTCGCCGCGATGTGCATGGGGACCTCCCGTGACGGGATTGTGGAAGGGGGCCAGGGGTTTGGCAATACTGTGCGCGAACGCGCGCGAGAGGAGAGCGGCATGGACCGGTGGCTGGTGCGGATGGGCGGGATGGTGGCCGTGGGGCTGGCGGTCTCGACCGTCGGCGGGATCGACGCCAGAGAGGTCAACGGGACGCTGCGCGACGGCGGCGACCACAAGGTGCTGCACGTCTGGGGTACCCACGAGGAGATGGGCTACGCCCACGGCTACCTGCTGGCCGAGGAGGCCTCTGCTCTGGCCGAGGGCTACATCCTGCCCATGTTCGGCCTCCCGCCCGCCCAGTACGAGATGTTGCGTGAGCTGGTCCTGCCGATGTTCGACATCCCCTCCTCCCTGAGGAAGGAGGCCGAGGCCCTGGTCGACGGGATGCGCGACGCGGGGGCGGATCTGCACATGGACTCGCTGGACCGCGATCTTCAGGCCGACGACCTGCTGCTGGCCAACGCCGCGTCGGACCTGTTCGGCGTGTCCTGGCAGTGCTCGTCGATCTCCGCCTGGGGCCAGGCCACGGCGGACGACCCGGAACTCGGCGGCGAGCTGGCCATGGTCCGCGACCTGGACTGGGACTTCGGCGGAGGGGCGGCGGACCTGAGGGACTACGGGCTGGTGATCGCCTACGAGCCCACGGGCAACGGCGAACAGCGCTGGGTCTCGGTGGCCTTCCCGGGCTACATCGGCTGCCTGTCGTGCGTGAACGAGGCGGGGGTCGGCGCGTTCCAGAACCAGGGCAACCACGCCACGACCCTGTCGGCCCTGGACACCGATCCCGAGCCCGTGCCCTTCAACCTGACCCTGCGCCAGGGTGTCGAGGCCACGGACCACGACGGCGACGGGGTGTGCACGATCGGCGACGTGGAGCACGCGGTGAACCAGGTGGGGCGGATCGGGACCTACGAGACCCACCTGATCTCGCCGGCCGATCGCTCGGATCCACCGGCGGCGATCCTCGAGGCCAACAACGGCGGCCTCGCCCTGCGCGTGCCCACCGACGAACCCCTGCCCGCACCCGACTGCGTGGCCACCACCAACCACCACCGCAAGCTCTACGACCCGACCTACTGCGACCGCTACCTGTCCATCGTCGACATGGTGGCGGGCTTCGACGGTCAGCTGACCGGGGAGCGGCTGTGGGAGATCGAGACCGAGGTGTCGTGGCAGTCCGGCGGCGGCGGCACCGTCCAGACCATGCGGGTGATCCCGTCCCAGCTGCGCATCGACGTGGCCTTCGCCGACCAGGACCAGGTGGCCCCCTACAACACCCAGACGTCCTACACCTTCGACCAGCTGTTCGGCGACGCGGGTCCCGGCCTGGACGGGGACGACGACGACGGGGACGACGACGACGGCGGGGACTGTAGCTGCTCCCAGATGCCCGTGGCCCGGATCGGGCTGCCGCTGGGGGCCCTGGGCGTCCTGCTGGGGGGGCTGATCCTCCGTCGTCGCTGAACGGTGTTTTTTTCCTCAAGCTCGCCGGCGCCCGTCCGATGACACTTCCATGGCAGTCTCCGCTACCGGTGGTGTGGTGTTCTCGGGGCTGGCCGCCGCGACGCGACGGCTGGGGGCCTCGGCGCACAACGTGGCCAACCTGCAGACCGCGGGATTCACACCCCAGCGGGTGGTGACCCATTCGTTGCCCCACGGGGGCGTGTCCACCGAGATGGTCCCGGCCCAGATCCCCGAGGATCCCCGCCCCGGCTCCCCCGCCTACGGATCTTCCTCCCACGTGGACCTGGCCTTCGAGACGGTCGAACGGATGAGCGCCTCCGCCTCGTTCCGGGCCAACCTCGCGGTCCTCGAGACCCTCGACGAGACCGAGGAGGCGCTGCTGGACGTCCTGGCGTAGTTCTCCTCCATCGAGCCCCCTCCCGCCACTCGTGGTAAGACGGGGGACCGCCACCTGACACGGGGGAAGACCCATGGTGACCAGCCCTACGCATCGCGCGCTCGCCCTGGCGGCGGGTTCCTGGCTCCTGCTGGCCGTCGGCGGCTGCTGCGGCGGCGAGACCACGGTCGAGGAGACCACGCCCGAGGACGAATACGGCGAGGTGGACCTGGGCATGCTCGAGAACGTGGTCGAGGCCACGGAGCACGCCTCCGAGGAGCAGAAACTGGCCCTGGCCATGACGGGGTTCGCCGTGGTGGCGGACGAGGATCGCTGGGACGTGGGCAGCTGCGCCGACGCGTGGAGCGCGTACGGCCGGGCCAGCGCCGAGACGCGACAGGCCCTCATCGCCGCCGCCCTGGACGGGTGCAAGTCCATGTGCCCGGCCAGCAGGGGAAAGAAGGACGACGTGCTGGCCTCGATCGGGGTCATGAGCCCGCGCATGAAGACCCAGATCGTGGTCAGTGCCTGCGACGAGGAGGGCCCCGAGCCGGTGTTCACCGGCGCGCTGGAGGGCCGCCGGGCGCAGATGGAGCTGATGGACTTCTGGGTCTTCCGGTCCGCCCTGGACGAGACCTACCGGCGGCTGGACGCCCAGGAGGGCGAGCGGGCCGCGGAGCTCAAGGGCCGCTTCGAGGAGATGGCGGAGTGGATCGGCGAGGGCCTCGTCCTGGGCCTACCGCCCCTGGACGCGGACCTGGACATCCCGGACACCACTGCCCAGAAGCGACCCGGGCCCCACCCCTCCCTGCAGCTGACCGCGAACGCCATCGGCGTGGACGGGGCCGAGGTGGTCTCCCTGCAGCCGGACGGACAGATCCCCGGACACGAGGCCGGCAAGCCCATCGCCCCGCTGCACGAGGCCCTGGTCCCCCTGGCCGAGGCGGTCGTGGCCGAGCGCGAGGCCCAGGACGCGCTGTGGGAGGAACGCCGGGAGTCGTGGAAGAAACCCTCGGGGAGCCCGGACGCGGGTGAGGGCGCCAAGGCGCGGGGCGAGGAGGGCAAGGTCGGCAAGAAGGAGGCCAAGCTCAAGCGGGCCAAGGGGACCAAGGTCCAGATGGCCAAGGAGACCATGGACAAGCAGATCGCCGAGAGCGCGGGCATCCTGGCGGACCTGAACACCATGGAGGCGGACAACAACATGTTCGGCACCGGGGGCATCGGGGGCCTCATCGGCAGCTCGTTCGGGGCACGCCTGGCGACACCGCCCCTGCTCACCGAGGCCGCCAAGCTCGACGGGCGGTCGGTGGTGTTCCAGGCGGACCGGAACCTGCCCTACGGCCAGGTCTACGAGGTCCTGCACACCGTCTACCAGTCGGGCTTCGCGGAGCTGAAGCTGGCGGGCTGGAACGAGGACGTGGGCCGCCAGACCGTCGCCGACGCCACCCTGGGCCACGTCAACCCGAAGTGGACCAGCGACCAGGACGACGTGCCGCCGCTCTTCCTCACGGTGGTGGTCACCGACGGGGGATTCCACGTGATGGGCAACGCGGCGATCCTCGCGCCGTACGGTGACGCCGCCCCCTGGAATCCCGACCAGCCGACCCTGCCGATCCGCAACGGCCGCTACCCCTTCGACGAGCTGACCAACCTGATCGTCAAGGTCAAGGCCGAGCGCCCGGACGAAGAGAACGTGGTCATCGGCGCCGGGCAAGGCGTGAGCTACGACACCGTGATGGGCGCCGCCGACGCGGTACGCGATCACCTGCCCTACGGCGCCGAACGGCGCGAGCTGCTATTCCCGTTCCTGAGCCTGGCCCCCAAGGCCGACGCCATCGCCGCATGGAAGGAGGCGCGCCGGACCTCGGATGGGGGAGACAGCGGCGGCGGTTCGGGCAGCGGCGAGGCCGGTGTCTCCACCGGCGACATGATCCTCCTGGGCGCCCTGGACCAGTCCCAGGTCGAGCGGGTGATCAAGAAGCACCTGTCCCAGATCCGCTACTGCTACCAAAAGGAGCTGAACAAGAACCCGGGGCTCTACGGCAAGGTCGTGATCAAGTTCGTGATCGCCAAGGACGGCACGGTCTCGTCGGCCAGGGTCAACAGCACCTCGATGAACAACCCGATCGTGGAGAACTGCATCTGCCAGCGCTTCATGCGCTTCCAGTTCCCCGAACCCAAGGGGGGTGGGATCTGCATCGTGAGCTACCCGTTCGTATTCAAGAGCAATTGAGCGTCACGGAGGAGGTCCCCGATGCGAATCCTGCTGGTCCGGCACGGACAGTCGCTGGGCAACGTGGACCCCACGGTCCACGCCGAGATGGCCGACCACGCCATCCCCCTGTCGGAGACCGGTGAACGGCAGGCCAGTGAAGCCGGCCGCCGGATCGGCCAGTTCTTCGACTCGATGTACGGCACCCAGCACTTCCCCCAGCTCGTGCCCAGGGAGAAGCCCCACATCCGGCTGTGGACCAGCCCCTACCAGCGGACCCGCCAGACCGCGCAGGCGATCGTCGACCACGCCGGTGGCTGGATCCGCGACACCCGCGAGCACGTGCTGCTGTGCGAGCAGCAATTCGGGCTGTTCGACGGCATCCCGGACGAAGAGCTACCGAAGCGCTTCCCCACCGAGGCGGCCTACTACCGCAAGCTCGTGGAGTTCGAGGGGCGGTTCTGGGCCCGGATGCCCCTGGGGGAGAGCCGCTTCGACGTGGCCACGCGCGTCCACCAGTCTTTCGGCTCCTTCCAGCGGGACCGGCAGGAGGGAATCGAGGACCTGGTGGTGGTCTGCCACGGGGTCATCCTGCGCGCCTTCGTCATGATGTGGTGCCACCTGACGCCCGAGTGGTTCGAGGCGGAGCCGAACCCCGGAAACTGCGCCATCCGCCTCATCGAGGACGGCGTGGACCGGGGTGTCCTCTCCGACGGCTACCCCAGGGACCACCACTTCTGAGTCGGGAGCACGCCGGGCGCCGGCGTCAGCGGGTGTCCGAGGGAACCAGCAGCCAGCCCCCCTCGAAGTCCCCCCACTGCAGGCCTCCGTCCTCGATGGCGGCCGGGAGGGACTCGCGCACCTGCTGCCAGAACGGAGCCGCATCGCCGTCCGCGACCAGGGTCCGCTCGTAGAGCTGGAGCATACCGGGGCGCTGCTGGGGGTGGACGCAGGCGACCAGCGCCGCCAGCTCTCCCCCCTGGAGGGCCCGGTCGAGCAGGGCCTGGGCCAGCTCGGGTGAGGCACGCAGGGCAGCCCACGGATCGGGGGTCGGCGTCTCCAGGGCGCCTTCGAGGGTCACGTCCCCCAGGGAGCTCGCCTCGCACAGGGCAATCGCACCCAGGCCCAGGACCGCCACCGCCGGGTCCCGCTCGGTGGCGTCCCAGGCGCTGCGCACCTGGATCAGCCCGGGGAAGACCAGCCGCTGCTGAAGGGCCAGCTGAGCGTCGAAGGGGGAGGGAGCGGCGTCGCCGAGGGGCTGCACGGCACCGGCCCAGCCACCCGGGGATTCACAGGCATCCAGCACCTGGGGATCGTCCGGCGCCCAGCGCAGCGCGCCGGCCCCCGCGACCTCGACCCGCCTCGACGCGCAGCGGAGCTGGAGCCCCTCGACCCCCTCCACCGGGGGCACGACCTGGGTCAACCGGCGCGCCTGATCCGCGATCAACGCAGGCAGGGTCTCGGGGCTCGCCGCGTCCAGGTGGTAGGCGACCTGGGCATAGGCGTCCCGGGAGACGGCGTAGACCAGGTTGCCCAGGGCGACCTCCTCGGCCCACACCAGCTCCTCACCCCAGCTCGCGGCCCGGCTCCCCGCGCCGGGTGCCGACAACTCCGTGGCGCGGCACTCGAACCCGTCGAAGCCCGCGCCCGGGGGGTCACTGGCCGCGGGGCGCGCGGGCGCATCCCCGGCCGGGCGGATCCAGGGCAGCGCGGGCGCCTCCGCTCCGCCGCCGTCGTGCACCTCCGACGCGCCGTAGCAGGCCAGCAGGGCGTCCCTCGATCCCGACCACATCTCCTGGAACCGCTCCTGCCGCTGGCCCGGATCGATCTGGGCCAGGGCGCGCCACATGCCCGCCAGCTCCCGCTGGTAGGGCAGCAGACAGGCCCTGCGGCGGGCTGCCTCGAGGGCCGCCGCGGCGTCCGCACGGCGGATCACGTCCCCGGAGTCCCCCGACCACACGACCTCCCAGGCGGCGCTCTCCCCGCCTGAGACGACCTGCGGTGCGCAGGACGGCGCGCCGGCGCCATATCCCGGCTGGGGAAACACGTGGGCCGCGTCGGCGTCCGTGGCCGCGGGCACCGCCTCGAGCCGGGCCACGAAGGCGGTGGCGGTCTCGGAGGCGGGGTGGAGGAGCGCCGACCAGGCGTCCGGCTGGGCGTGGAGGTCCGCCAGCAGCCGGGCCGTGCGTCGAGCCTGGCCGGTGGCAGCCGCCTCGTCCGGCCCCCACGCCACCACCGGGTGAACGGCGCCGCCGGGCAAGGTCAGCTCGAGCGAACAGCGAACAGCGACGGGGGGCGGAGCCTTGCCGGGCTTCTTCCGCTTGGCCTGGGCAGGTCCGGTCGTCAGCAGGGCCAGCGCCAGCAATGTCGCCATCGGGGCGAAGAGGGGGAAACGCATGGGGTTGCTCGGCCTCCTGGGGATCATGACACCGACCAGCACGCCTGGTGGGTCGGGTGATGGTGCAGGTGCCCGGGCGCGCCGCAGGCCGACTGGCCGGCGTGGTCCACCGGCACCGTACAGGCCTCGGTCGCGTCCGGGTCGAGCTGGAACACGACGGTGTGGGACCAGTGGCCCCACACGTTGATGCCGTACTGGTTGCAGTACGAGCAGTCGTGGTCGTCGGTCTCCCACCAGCCGGTGGTGATCTCGGTGGCCACGTCCGATGGATCGTCCCGTACCCACAGCTGGAACACCAGAAATCCGTGATCGCTGGTGGGCCAGTAGTTGTAGCCGTGGAAGGTGCCGTTGCCGTCGGTGGTGACCGTCTCGGGGATGTCGCCGCCGCCGTTGTGGATGGTGGCGTAGTCGGTGGAATCGGCGTAGTGCACGACCACGTCGGCGTGGGGCACGCCGTTGCCGTGTTCGTCCAGGACCTGGACGACGACCTCGTTGCCGTAGGTCGGCTGCTCGGCACAGGTCCACTGGTGGTTGGAGGTGACCTTGTAGACCCCCTGCGTCAGGGGCGGGCCGGCGGGGCGCTCGGTCACCAGGATCTCCGCCGATATCTCCGGCGTCCCCCCGTCGATCAGCCCCAGCAGGCAGAGCTCCCCCAGCTGCAGGTCGGGGATCGCGTAGTAGTAGAAGGTGTCGCCGCCCCCGGCGACGATGGTGGTGGGCTCCAGGACCGTGCCCCCTGCACCTTCGGCCTGCATCGCCATCGACGGCGCGTCGCCGGGAGCGAGGCCGGGCGCCTTGACGATCACCGTGAGCGTGTCGCCCGGGTGAGGGTCGGCGGGATCGAACAGCATCTCGCCGCCCAGGACCGGCGAGCCCACGGCCTGGGGCTCGCAGGTGAACGGCTGCCCCGTGTCGTCGTCCCCGCTGTCGTCGTCACCCGTGTCGTCGTCACCGGTGTCGTCGTCCCCGCTGTCGTCGTCCGCCGTGTCGTCGTCCCCCGTGTCGTCGTCCGCCGAGGCATCGTCGTCGTCCTGCCCCGGGTGGGGCGTCTCGACCACCTCCCAGCCGGGGCATCCGCCCCAGCACCCCGCCGCGGCAACCCCCGCACAAACCAACCAGACCCGCGCGAACGTCCGCCATCGGAAACTTCGGCTCCGTCCGGCCATCCGAACGCCCCTCGACCTCCTCCCGGCGGAAGAAACGTCGAGTTCGGTCCGGGGGGAGATCATCTCTCCGGCTCCAGGATCAGCATCCCCAGGGGCGGCAGGGTGACGGAGACGGAAGCGGGCTGGTCGTCCATGGGCTCGGGCTGGGCCTCGATCCGGCCGGTGCTCCCGGCAGAACTCCCGTGGAACTCCCCGTCATCGCTGTTGAGCAGGACCCGGTAGCCGCCCGCGCGGGGCACTCCCACCCGGTAGCCCTCGCGCACCATGGGGGTGAAGTTGCACAGCACGACCACGTGGTGGTCCGGATCCGCGGCGCGGCGGATCCAGGCCAGGGTGCTGCCCTCGGCGTCGTCCACCCGCAGCCACTGGAAGCCGGTCCAGTCCGCGTCCTTCTCGTAGAGCGCCGGTCGGTCCGTGTACAGCCGGTTGAGCTGGGCCACGAAGCCCTTCAGCTGCCGGTGGGCCGGGTAGTCCAGCAGGTTCCAGTCCAGGCTCTGGTGGTCGTTCCACTCGTTCCACTGACCGAACTCGCCGCCCATGAACAGCAGCTTCTTGCCCGGCATGGTCCACATGAATCCCAGGTAGAGCCGCTGGTTGGCGAACTTCTGCCAGTAGTCGCCCGGCATCTTGTTGAGCAGCGAGCCCTTCATGTGCACCACCTCGTCGTGGGAGATGGGCAGCACGAAGTGCTCCGAGAAGGCGTACATCAGCCCGAACGTGATCTCGCCGTGGTGGAACTGGCGGTGGATGGGGTCCCGCGCGATGTACGACAGGGTGTCGTGCATCCAGCCCATGTTCCACTTGAAGGTGAACCCCAGGCCGCCGGCGTCGGTGGGGTGGGAGACCTTGGGGAAGGAGGTGGACTCCTCGGCGAAGACCATCACGCCGGGGTGCTGGCCGTGGCACAGCTCGTTGAGCCGCTCGAGGAAGACGATCGCCTCCAGGTTCTCTCGCCCCCCCTCCTCGTTGGGCGCCCACTCCCCCTCCTCGCGGGAGTAATCCAGGTAGAGCATCGAGGCCACGGCGTCCACGCGCAGCCCATCCAGGTGGTAGTGCTCGAGCCAGAACAGGGCCGACGAGAGCAGGAAGTTGCGCACCTCGTTCCGGCCGTAGTTGAAGATGTAGGTGCCCCAGTCCTTGTGCTCTCCCTTGCGGGGATCCGCGTACTCGTACAGGGCGGTGCCGTCGAAGCGGGCCAGGCCGTGGGCGTCCTTGGGGAAGTGGGCCGGGACCCAGTCGAGGATCACGCCGATGCCCCGTCGGTGCAGGGAGTCCACCAGGTGCTTGAAGTCGTCGGGCGTGCCGAAGCGGCTGGTGGGGGCGAAGTAGCCGATGCACTGGTACCCCCACGAGCCGTCGTGGGGGTGCTCGGTGATGGGCAGCAACTCCACGTGGGTGTAGCCCATCTCCTCCACGTAGTCCCCCAGCCGCTCCGCCAGCTCGCGGTAGGTCAGCCAGCGGTTCTCCTCTTCCGGGATCCGCATCCACGAACCCAGGTGGACCTCGTAGATCGAGACCGGTGACGACAGGGGGTCACGCTGCGCCCGCTCCGCCAGCCACCCCCCGTCTTCCCACTCGTAGGCCTCCAGATCCCAGATGATCGACGCCGTGTCCGGCCGCTTCTCACCGAAGTAGGCATGGGGATCGGACTTGGTCACCAGCTCCCCGCTGCCGGTCCGGACCTCGAACTTGTACAGCTCCCCGTGGCCGATGCCGGGCACGAAGAGCTCCCAGATCCCCGAGCTGCCCAGGCTGCGCATGGGGTGCACGCGGCCGTCCCAGGTGTTGAAGTTGCCCACCACCGAGACCCGCCGGGCGTTGGGAGCCCAGACGGCGAAGTGGGTCCCGCGGGCATCGCCGACGGTGCGCACGTGGGCGCCGAGTTTCTCGTGGCTGCGGTGGTGGTTGCCCTCGCCCAGGAGCTGGAGATCCAGCTCGCCCAGCAGCGGCAGGAAGGTGTAGGGATCCGGGGTGATCCAGGCGGTCCCGTCCCCGTAGCGGATCTCGAGATCGTAGGGGAACACCTCGCGCCGCCGCGGGAAGACCAGCTCGTAGAACCCGTCCTCGTGAACGCGCTTCATCCGCCGCCGGGAGCCCGTGTCCCGGCGCAGTACGTGGACCTCACGGGCGGCGGGCTGGAAGGTCCGGATCGCCACGGCCGATGTGTCGGACCGGGGCGTGCCCCCGCGGGTGACGGGGTGGATGCCCAGGACGCCGAAGGGATCGTGGTGATCCGATGCCAGGATGCGCCCCAGATCGTCCGTCGAGACGGTGGTGTTCATGCCCCGGGCCAGGGGTAGAGGGTGAACAGCTCGGCGTCCTCGCCCGAGTCACTGGCCACCAGCACCAGGCTCCGGGAGAGCCCCCGACCGCGCTCGCGGAAGCAGTGCTGGGTCATGCCCTCACACTCCCACCGCTCGTCCTTGTCGTCATAGGCCAGCTTCTCGCCGCACACCGGACAGGGAGGGGGACGTTCGTCGCTCATGGCGCGCTCCTCTCGTCGCGGCAAGGGTACTCCGGGAGTCCCACGGCGGGAAGATGGGAAAGGGGCAGTCAGCGAAGGGGTCGGCGGGCCAGGTAGATCACGTCCCCGGGCTCACCGAGCGGCCTGCCGATGTCCGTGGTGTCGACCACCTCGACGGCCCCGAACACCCCCTGCAGCGTCGCGAGGAACGCCTCGTTGGGGCCCGGGCTCCAGACCGCCACCGCGCCGCCCGGCCGCAGGGCCTCGCGGGTGACGCGCACACCGGCGTCCTCGTACAGGCCGGCGTTGCCCTCCGCGGCCAGCCACCCCGGGCCGTTGTCCACGTCCAGCAGCAGCAGGTCGAAGGCGCCGGGTTCGGCGGCCAGGACGTCGGCCAGGTCGGCCACGCGGATCTCCACCCGCGGGTCGTCCACGGCGCCGCCGTTGGCCTCCGCGAAGAAGCGGCGGTTCCACTCGACCATCTTGGCGCCGATCTCGGCCACCACGACCCGGGTCACCCCCGGCAGATCCAGGGCCGCCCGCAGCGTGTGACCCGCCCCGAGCCCCCCGACCAGCACCCGCAAGTCGTCGCTCACCGACTCAAGCCGGTCCCGCGCCAGCTCCGCCATGACCCGCTCGCTGTGGGCCCCGTGGGTCGCCATCAGGAAGTTGCCGTCCAGGCGAATCTCGTAGCCCACCTCGCCGGTCTCGGCGGTGTACCGACGAAGGGTCAGTTCCCCCAGCGGCGTGGCGTCGCGGTCGATGTCCTCGTAGCTGAACTGCACCGTCCCATCCCGTCGCGGCGTAGGATAGCAGGGCACCGATGGAGGAGCGGATGGAGCTTCGGATCGAGATCCCCGTGGGCGATGAGCTGACCCTGGAGGGGCGGTACGCCCGCGGGCAGCGCGAGGCGGTGGCGGTGGTGGCCCACCCCCACCCCCTGTACGGCGGTTCGCTGGACAACAACGTGGTCGAGGCGGCCTGCGGGGCCGCGGCGGCCCGGGGTTGTGCGACCCTGCGGTTCAACTTCCGGGGCGTGGGCGGCAGCGGCGGGCACCACGACGAGGGGGTGGGGGAGGTGGCGGATATCTGCGCCGCCGTCGCCACCGGCCGGGATCGCACCGGCGAGGACGCGACGGTGCTGCTGGTCGGCTACTCCTTCGGTGCCTGGGTCGCCACCCGCGCCGTGGCCGAGGGTCTGCGCCCGGACGCCCTGGTGCTGATCTCGCCGCCGGTGGACTTCCTCTCCTTCGCCGGGCTCGTCCTCCCCGATCTGCCGGCCCTGGTGGCGGTGGGCGGCAGGGACGAGTACTGCTCCCTGGGCACCCTGGATGCCTGGCTCGACACCCTGGACCCCCGGCTCCCGCTGCAGACCCTCGAGGGGGCGAGCCACTTCTACTTCGGCGCGGAACGCCCTCTCACGCGGATTCTGGACGGCTTCCTCGCCGAACAGCTCGGTTGACGCGTCCCGCTCCTCCCTCCGCCGCGGGTTGACACCTCCCCCGGCGGCCCCCAGTCCATAGACAGCCGGAGGACGCACCCATGAGAGCCGTCTGGATCACCAAGCACGGAGGACCCGAGGTCCTCGAGGTCCGCGAGACCGACGATCCGCAGCCCGGGGAGGGCGAGGTCCGCGTCCGCGTGCGGGCGGCGGGCCTGAACTTCGCCGAGATCTCGGCCCGGATGGGGATCTACCCCGACGCGCCCAAGCCACCCAGCGTGGTGGGCTACGAGGTCGCCGGCGAGGTGGACACCCTGGGGCCCGGCGCCGACGGGCCGGCACCGGGCACGCGGGTGCTGGCGATGGTCCGCTTCGGCGGCCACTCGGACACGGTGGTCGTGCCCGCTGCCCAGCTCCACCCGATCCCCGAGTCGCTGACCTTCGAGGAGGCCGCCGCGCTGCCGGTCAACTACCTGACGGCCCATCACATGCTGTTCCAGGTGGCCAACATCCAGCCCGGCGAGTCGCTCCTGGTCCACATGGCCGCCGGCGGCGTGGGGCTGGCGGTGCTGCAGCTGTGCCGGACCGTGGACGACCTGACCCTCTTCGGCACCTCGTCGGCGTCCAAGCACGAGATCCTGCGCGAGCTGGGCTGCGACCACCCCATCGACTACCGCACCGTGGACTACGCCGAGGAGGTCCGGCGGCTGACGGAGGGCAAGGGCGTCCACGTGGTCCTCGACGCCCTGGGGGGCAAGGACTGGAAGAAGGGCTACGAGCTGCTGCGGCCCGTCGGCCGCCTGATCGCCTTCGGCTTCGCCAACCTCGCCGGCGGCCCCAAGGCCAGCTACCTGCGCCTGGCCAGCCAGATGGCCCGCACCCCCTTCTACAACCCCGTCTCTCTGATGAACGCCAACAAGATGGTCGCCGGTGTCCACATGGGTCACCTGTGGGGAGAGATGGAGCGGATGCGGCGCACCATGGGCCAGCTGCTCGCCCTGGTCGACGATGGGCACGTCCGCCCCCGGGTCGACCGCGTCTTCGCCTTCGAGGAGGCCGGGGATGCCCACCGCTACATCCAGGACCGCAAGAACGTGGGCAAGGTAGTGCTGGTGCCCTGAGCTCCCCGTGGAAACACCGCGGCCCGTGGCTCGTTGAATCGACTGTCCCGTCACCGGGACCGGCCGGACCCACCGGCCGTTGGGTTATCCTCCGGTAGCGCGTCCCGGCGAGGAAAGGGGGAAGCCCATGCGTTCGACGGCCATCGCGACGTCGCTCCTGGTCCTGATGCTGCTGATCCCGCCAGGCACGGCGAGGTCGGCGAAGGGGCAGGAGGCGCCCGAAGGCCACGACAAGGTCGCCCTGGTCATCGGCAACGCGAAGTACGACCACACCACGCCCACCCCGGGAGCCAAGCGGGACGCCAAGCTCGTGGCCCGCACCCTGGAGGGGCTGGGATTCCAGGTCCTGCAAGGCATCGACCTGGACAAGCGAGAGCTGGAGATGCGGATCGCCGACTTCGGGGCGGCGCTCGTCGGCGCCGAGGTCGGGTTCTTCTACTACGCGGGCCACGGGCTGCAGGTGGGCGGCAGCAACTTCCTGGTGCCGGTGGACGCGGACATCGCCGAGGAACGCTACGTCGAGGCCAACGCGGTACTCGCCGACCAGGTCCGGGTCCAGATGGAGGCCGCCGACACCGATCTGAACATCGTGGTCCTCGACGCCTGCCGCAACAACCCCTTCGCCGACCGCTGGACCCGCGGAGCCAAAGTCGTGATCGGCAACGGCCTGGCCAACGTGATGGCCCCCTCCGGCTTCATCGTCGCGTTTGCCACCGGACCGGACAGGGTGGCGGCCGACGACGGGGTCTACGCCGCGTCGCTCGCCGAGCAACTGACCCACGAGGGCAAGGAGATCAACGACGTCTTCGCCTGGGTCCACCAGGACGTGGTGGACGCGAGCGGCGGCGGTCAGGTCCCCTGGTTCACCCAGGCCCGGGGGCCGGTACCGTTCCATCCGGCGGGGGGAGGGGGCAGGACGGCCGTGGCCGCGCCGCCAACGGCGGTTCGCCAGGCCGCCCCCTCGCGCCCGGCGCAGGTGCGGGGCGGGCGCGGCCGAACGGTCTACACGCGCGGCCTCGTGGAACGTTTTCACGCGCTCCATCCACTGGACCCGCTCAGCCGCGCCGAGCAGCGTCGCAGGGCGAACACCTACCTCGTCAAGCTGGACGGGGACCGCCTGGTCCGCGCCGAGATGATCAACGGCTACGGCCGGGTGATCGACGGGACCGACGGCTTCGCGATCCTGGAACAGGTGTGGGACGACAGCGGACGGCTCATCGAGCGCACGACCCGCGACCGCCACGGCAACCTGCTGCGGCGCATCACGTGGTCGGAGGACTACGCCATCGAGCGGTGGACGGATCGGTACGGCCGGCCGGACCGGGAAGAGGGCTCGGAGGCCTGCGGGTTCCTCGCCACGGTCGACGAGCAGGGACGTAGTCGCGAACGAATACACGTCAACGCACACGGCATGCCGCGACCGGACGGCGACGGGGTCGTGGTCTACCACATCGAGTACGGGGAGCACGGACGCTGGACCCAGGTCCGCGCGATGAGCCTCGACGGGGACACGGCGGTGGATCACAACGGCATCCATGCCCAGTCCCGCGAGTTCGATCCGGCGGGCGAGCTGGTCCGCTGGTCCATGTTCGACGAGCAGATGGAGCCGGCGGCGATGCCGGGTGGGTTCGCCAGCGTGCTCTTCGAGCGGGACGAGTACGGCAATCTGCTCGCCATGACCACCCTGGACGTGCAGGACCGCAACGTCGGCGGGTTGGACGGGATCTCGCGCACCGAGTTCACGCTGGACGACCATGGGGACGTCGTCGGAGGCGCCTACTACGGCCCCCACGGGCAAGGGGCCATCGACGACACGGGAATCCACCTCTACCGGGCGGAGCGAGACCGCCGGGGATTCCCGGTCCGCGGGTGGAACTACACCGAGGTTCTGTTCGGCGAGCCCGTGCCGCGGAACGAGCCGTTCTTCGAGGTGCGGCGGGAACACGACGAGCAGGGAAACACGACCCGCGAGCTGTTCTTCCTCGAGGACGGCACCCCTGCGCGGCTGCCCGACGGGGTCCACGGCTACCGGACGGACTACGACGACCGCGGGGAGATCCTCTTCCAGTGCGACCTCGGAGTGGACGGGCAGCCCATGCCAGGGGCCGACGGATATGCCTGCTACCGCAACGACTACGATCCCCGCGGCAACCGGATCCGCCACACTCGGCTCGACGCGGACGGCCAGCTCACCCTGGACGCCGACGGGTTGGCGGGTTGGGCCGACGAGTACGACGCGTTCGGCAACAAGGTCAGGACGACCTTTCTCGGCCTGGACGGCCTACCCACGGGCGGGACGCTGGGCTACGCGATCCGGGAGGCGTCCCACGACCACCTGGGCAACGAGGTCAGCGTGAGCTTTCGCGGAGCGGGTGGCAGCCCGGCGCCCACCTCGGGCGGGTACGCATCGTACACCCGCAACTTCGACGTCCACGGAAACCTCGTGGAGGAACGGCACTTCGGAGTGGACGGCGAGCCGCTCCTCCTCGACGACGGGAGCCACGGCTGGCGCGCCGTGTACGACCGACGCGGGAAGGAGACCGAGCGGACCTACTTCGGAATCGATGGGCGCCCGACCCCCGTGGCTCGAGGTTTTTCGAGCGTGCGGTACTCGCGGGACGCCAAGGGCCGGGTGACGGGCGTCCGGTTCCTCGACGGCGACGGCGAGCCGGTCCTCGTCACCGAGGGGATCGCGGGCTGGACGGCGCGGTACGACGAGCTGGGCAACGAGGTGGAGCGGGTCCACCTGGGCCTCGACGGGGAGCCCGCCGAGGACCTCGACGGCGCCGAGCGCATCCGGCGCCGCGTCTTTCCGGGGCGGTCCACGGACACCTTCGAGGTCCGGATGGACTCCGCCGGCGCCCCCCTCGACCTGGACCCGCAGCGCTGGGTGAGGGTCCCGGCGGAGGCTCCCCACAACCTGGCCGAGACGTTCGGCCCCGAGCACCACGTGAGCATCCAGGTCCAGCGGATCCACGCCGGTGCCACGGGATTCACGCTGCAGCTACGCCCCGGGGACGTGGTCCTCGACCGCACCTGCGTGGAGCGCTGCGAGGCCACGGCGCAGGGCAACTACGCCCCTGACGCGATCCTCCGGATCTCCGTTCTCCGCCCAGGCCCCGCGGGGCACGAGTCGCTGGTCATCGAGGAGGAGCTAGGGCTCCCGCTGTTCGACACCATCGAGGGACCGGCGCTGATCGTCGGTGAGCCACGGACCTTCTTCGAGTCGTGGTGGGAGGCCGATCCCCACCGGGGTGGGCGATCCAAATTCCAGAACCTCAAGGAAGCCGTCTGCGACGTCATCGAGGAGCTCCCGGACCACGAGCGCAAGTACATCAAGATGTACTACTTCCAGAACAAGACGCCCGGGGAGATCGGCGAAGCGCTCGGCCTCGACGAGAAGGAGACCTCGGAGGTCCACGAGCGGGCGCTGGAGACCCTGTACGCGACCATCGGCGAACGCACGGCAGGGGGCGGGGAGGTGGCCGAGGGCGAGGTCCTGGACGAGTCCATCCAGTCGACCCTGGCCACCTACCACGTCAGCTACGCTGACGGTCATCCGGGCCTCCTGGACATGACGGGCGTCGAGGAGTCCGTCTATCTGCGAAACCTCCCCGACGACAGCCCCCAGGCCCTCGCCGGGCTGAACTCGTACGACATCCTCATCGAGTACGCGGGAGAGCGCATCCTCTCCGTGGAGCAGGCTCGAGGCCTGGTGCAGTCCACGGATCCCGGCGAGTCGGTCACCGTCCGGGTGCTACGGATGACCCAGGAGGAGAAGACGCCGACGTACGAGGTCGTCGGTGGGCTGCTGGGCGTGACCCTGGCCGCAGTGCCGCACGTCCCCGAGAATCTGCCCTGAGTGCGGACCGGGCGTCCTGTCCCGGGTCGACTCGCCTACTCCCCGTCGGGTCGCAGGACGTCGAACACCATCTCCTCGCCGATCCCGAACCCCGTCTCCGTCCATTCCCCCGGATCCACCGCCGACCCCGCCACCACCATGCCCCAGTGGAGGTGGGAGCCGGTGCTCTGGCCGGTGGAGCCCATCTCGCCGACGACCTGGCCGGCGTCCACCGTCTGGCCGACCTCCACGGCGATGGACTGGAGGTGGTTGTAGGAGGTCGAGACCCCTTGACCGTGGGAGAGGATGACGGCGTTGCCGTAGATGTGCAGCTCCTCGGCCAGGGTGACCACGCCGGCGGCGGCGGCGCGAATGGGGGTGCCCAGGGAGTTGGCGATGTCGATGCCCAGGTGGTGGCTGCGGACCCCGGAGCTGTACTGGCGGTAGCGGCCGAAGGGGGAGGTCACCCGGCCCTCGGCGGGGCGGATGAAGGTCCCGCTCCAGAGCTGATCGGGCCCCTGGTCTCCGTAGGCATCGCCGCGCTTGGCGTTGGCCTCCTTGGCCTTGCTGCGGTCCTTCTGGGCCTTCTGCTGGGTCGGGTTGAGGTTCACGTAGCCGCCCAGGGGGAAGTCCACGTCCTCGACGACCAGCGGGAGACCGACCTCGGTGACGTTGCCCGCGGTGTCCGTGGCCCGCAGCGTCACCGGCTGCTCGCCCGCCTCCTGCTTCACCCCGACGCCCACCAGCGCCCGGTACAGGGGCTGGTCGCCCAGGCGGTGGAACTCGACCTCCCGCTCCAGGAGCGCGGCCGTCAGCGAGGCCAGGTCCTCGCTGGACCGCACGAACAGCGCCAGGGTCCCCCCCTGGCGGACCGACCGCGAGGCATCGGCCAGCGAAAGCGCGGCGGGCGTGTTGTCGGTGGTGAACGACAGGGAGAGTTCGGTCACGTTGCGGCGCCAGGACCGGTCCCGGGCCACGACGGTCAGCTCGTGGGCACCGTCGGCCAGCCGGCCGGTGTCCACGGCCCCCACGTGCAGGTGGGGGCGGGTGGCGTCCGGCTGCAGGGCCAGCGGTGTGCCGTCCACGCGCGCCTGGAGCTCCCCGAGACCGGGCCGCGGGTCGAACACCTCGACGGCCAGCTCCAGCTCCCCCGAGAACGCGGAAGAGAGCTCGGCGCCCTCCCAGCGAAGCTCGGGAGCGCTGCCATCGAAGCGACCGGTGAAGGCGGCGGTGGCCAGCGCCGCGACGGCGGCGATCAGCATGACCATCAGGATGCCGAGACGGACGGGCGAGCGGGAATCGGGGGATGCCGGCATCCGCCGAGTCTACAGGATCGGTGATCTCCGACGCAGTCCCCACGCGAGGGCGAGGGCGGGGATCCCGAGGGCCAGCGGGGCGGCGCCGCGCGCCGTCGCGTCGACCGCGCAGGCGGTGGGTTCGCAGTCCATCGGCACCACCTCGACCGACGCGCTCAGGCCGGCGGCCGAGGCCGAGACCGGCACCCTCTGTTCCGCCGCCAGGCGGACCTGCACCGCATCGGCTTCCATGGCCGCCAAGGTGCCGTCCGGGGCCGTCCAGTCGACCGACTGTCCCAGCACGGCGACACCGGATCCGGTCTCCATCTCGGCGATCACCGTGGCCTCGTCCACCCCGCACTGCTGGTGGACCGCCAGATCGATCCGGGAGATGGACGACGCGTAGACGGTCTCCACGTGGTAGGTCGCCGCGGCCTCGCCGTTCCGGGCGCGAACGGTCACCGACGACGAGCCCGACTCGCGGGGGGTGAGCTTGAGCACGTCACCGCCGGTGTCCGCCTCGACGGCCTGCCCGTCGACCTCCGCCTCGATCACACCGAAGTGGTTCAGGGGGCGGCCGTCGTCCGCCGAGAGCTCCACGCGAGAGGCCATCACCGAGCCCAGGGGGACGGCGAAGTGCGACGGAGGCGTGCGGTCGCCCGACAGCCTCAGGTCCAGCGACACGGGCTGCCTCACGTGCAGGTCGAGGATGCCGAGCAGGTCGCCGCTGTCCCGGCCCACCAGATCCACCGTTCCCCGGCCGGAGGCGCCCGCCTCGAAGGTCGCCCAGGCGCCCGTCATCTCGTCGGGGCCCACCGGGATCAGCACCTCCTCGTCACCGCTGACCAGCTCGGTGGGGACGATCTCCCCCTCCTCGTCGACCGCTGCCCCGGTCACCGTGAACGTGGTCCCGGACGCGATGCTGTCCTCCAGGCCCCAGTCCTCGGCGGGCATCGCCCCCCCGCCGATCTTGAACTGGATCCCCTCCGGCTCCAGGTGGGGCGCGCAACCACCCCCGAGACCTCCGGCAACGATCGCCAGCATCGCGCCCAACGTGCATGCCCATCGCATATCGTCCTCCAGTGCTCCAAAACGCATTGAAGGAACGAAGCAAACGATGTGCCAGGGGGCGGTGTCCGGCGCCTTGCGGGCAGCAACGTGCCCGGTGGCAAAGACTCAGTCGAGGGCGGCCGCGAGGCGCCGGCAGCCCTCGCCGATCTGGGCCTCGTCGGCGAAGGTGAAGCACAGCCGGGCGTACTCGGCCCCGCCGAAGACCTGGCCCACCTGCTCGTCCGCGGATGGATAGAACGCACCCCCGGGCAGGAAGGCGACGCCCTGGTCCACCGCCCGGTGGAACAGCTCGTCGCTGTCTCCCCCGGCCAGGGAGAGCCAGAAGAAGAAGCCCCCCTCGGGCTCGTGCCAGCTCGCCGCGTCTCCGGGGACGTTCGCGACCAGCTCCCGCTGCATGGCGTCGCGCTTGGCGCGGTAGTGGTCGACGATGCGCTCCAGGTGCCGCTCCAGGTGTCCCCTCCTGCAGTACTCCGCCACGATCGCCTGGGTCGCGGTGGGGGTGCACAGGTCCTCGCCCTGGCGCAGCAGCACCATCGCCCGGATCAGCTCCGGCGCCCCCACAGACCACGCCACCCGGACCCCGGGGGCGAGCACCTTGGAGAACGACGAGGCGTACAGCACATGGGGAGCGCCCTGGGCCATCCGGGCGATGGGGGGGATCGCCTCCCCGCGGTACCGCAGGCAGCCGTAGGGGTCGTCCTCGAACAGGGGGATCCCCAGCTCACCGGTCCGCTCCAGCAGCTGGCGCCGGCGCGCTTCGGACAGGCACGCCCCGGTGGGATTGGCGAAGTCGGGGATGGTGTACACCAGCTTGGGCCGCTTGCCGGTCTCTTCCTCCACCCGGGCCACCACGCCGGCCAGCCGGTCGACCTGCATGCCGTCCCCGTCGCAGGGTACGCAGGCGAAGCGGGCGCCCACGTTGCGAAACGCGTGCAGGGTCCCGGGGTAGGTCGGGGCCTCGACCACCACCACGTCGCCGGGGTCGATCAGCGCCCGGCCGAGGAGGTCCGCGGCCTGCTGGGAGCCGGTGGTCACCAGCAGCTGGTCGGCGGGGATCTCGCGGCCCAGGTGCTCGGTCATCCAGGGTCGCAGCACGTCCAGCAGCGGCCCGTAGCCCTCGCTCGCCCCGTACTGGAGAGCCGCCCGACCCTCCGTCCCCAGCACCTCGGCGCTGGCGGCGAACTCGTCCACGGGAAAGATCGCCGGGTCGGGCAGGCCGCCGGCAAACGAGATCATCCCCGGCCGCTGGATCAGCTTGAACAGCTCGCGGATCGGGGATGGACGCATCCGGCGGGCGATGGAGGACAGGGGCAGGTCGAAGCTCATCGGGCCTCCTCGGGGACAAATGTCAAGGGATTGTAATCCGTCGCGCCATCCGAGATAGAATTCGCAGTTGCGGGTCTCCCTGCTGCCCGGGAGTGACCCGCGGCCGGACGCCGACGAGGCGACCCGGCACACCGACCGCCGAGGGGAAGAGGAACACCATGCGCCACACCGCCCGTGCCGTCCTGTCCATCGCGCCGCTGGTCGCGCTCGCCGCGACCCTGGGGGCCACGACCGCCCACGCGGACACGCTCACCGTGTCCCAGTGGGGGATCGGGTACGCGACCATCAACGAGGCCATCGACGCCTCGGTCGACGGCGACGTGATCGCGGTCGAGATGGGAATCTACAACGAGGACGTCGACTACGACGGCAAGAACATCACGGTGATCTCGGTCTCCGGACCCGAGGTGACCACGATCCTGGGCAATTCGGTCGCCGTGCGCGTCGACAGCGGCGAGAACAGCGACGCCGTGCTCGACGGATTCACCGTCACCAGCTACGGCAGCTACGGGTTGTACGCCTACGGCTCGTCGCCGGTGGTCCAGTACTGCACGTTCTCCGACATCTCGGGCTACGCCGCCTACGTCGGCGGGGGCGGCTCGGTGACCTTCCTCGAGAACACCTTCGAGGACAACAACTACACCTATCCGGTGTACGTCTACTACGCGGCCGCGTCCTTCAGCGGATGCACCTTCCAGAACAACTCGTCGACCCACGGCGCGGGCATCTTCTTCGACAGCTACTCCGAGGGCACGGTCAGCGGGTGCCAGTTCCTCAACAACACCGCGTCGAGCCACGGAGGTGCCATCTACGCCTACCTCTCGGACCTGACGGTGGACGACTCCCACTTCGAGGCCAACAACGGCTACTACGGCGGCGCGGTCTACCTGCAGAACGCCAGCGGCGACTACCGCTTCCGGGACAACGTGTTCTTCGACAACGGCGCCGAGTACGGCGGGGCCTTCAACCTCTACGACACCCAGGCCTACATCTCGGACAACCAGCTCGTCGAGAACACCGGAAACACCCACGGCGGCGCCTTCTACCTGGACTACTACAACCGCGCCACGCTGCTGAACAACACGCTGGTGGGCAACGTCACCTACGGCTACGGCTCGGGCGTGATGGTGACCTCGTACAACCACATCCTGCTGGCCAACAACATCATCACCGACTCCACCAACGGCGAGGGTATCTACACCAACGACTCGTCCTCCAAGGTCCAGATGGTCCACAACGACGTGTACGACCACGCAGACGGGGACTACGGCGGCTACTGGCCCGACCAGACCGGCAAGCACGGCAACGTGTCCGTGGATCCCCAGTTCGTGGCCTACTCCAAGAACGGCGACTGGACCGACGACGACCTGACCCTGGACAACGGTTCGCCGCTGTTCGACGCCGGCGTCGCGGGGTTCGAGGACCTGGACGGTACCGTCTCCGACATCGGCTGGGGCGGCGGCTTCGACCTGGCCCCGGATCCGGGCGGCTTCGACCTCATCGTCAGCAAGCTCGGCAACGGCGACTTCGAGTCGGTCAACGACGCCATCGACGCGGCGGGCCACGGGGACCGGATCCTGGTCTACCCCGGCCTCTACCGCGAGGACGTCTACATGGACGCCCTGGACGTGGAGATCGTCTCCCTCGCCGGCCCGGAGGTGACGGTCTTCTCCGGGCCGACCTACGGCGTGTACATGGCCGGCGGAGAGAACTCGACCTTCGAGGGGCTGACGTTCTGGGGCGGTAGCTACGGGGCGTACGTCCAGTCGGCCTTCCCCTCGTTCACCGACTGCTGGTTCCGGATGAACTACAGCTACGCGCTGTACAACTACTACTACTCCTCGGTGGACCTGACCTCGTGCCTGTTCGAGGACAACTCGGGCAGCTACCCGTACTACAGCTACCTGTACGCGGACAACACGGTCACGGCGACCACCTTCCGCGACAACTCCACGACCCACGGGGCGGGGATGTTCCTGGACAGCTACAGCCAGGCCTGGGTCTCCGACTCCACGTTCTCGGGCAACACGGCGTCCACCTACGGCGGGGGCATCTACGCCTACCTCTCGCTGCTGGACGTGCGCGACAGCACGTTCACGGGCAACACCGGCTACTACGGCGGCGGGATCTACGCCCAGTCCGTGTCTCCGCTGGTGCTGGACGGCAATACCTTCTCCGCCAACTTCGGCAACTACGGCGGGGGCGTGTACGCCTACGACAGCGTCGGCTGGATCACCCACAACGTGATGAACGGCAACGACGCCGACTACGGCGGCGGGGTCTATTTCGACCCCTACAACGGCGTGCTGCTGGCCAACAACACGCTGGTGGACAACGGCGCCTCGGCCAACGGCGGCGGGGTCTACGTCTACTCCAGCAACGGGATCGCGGCGGTCAACAACATCGTCGCGTACTCCCATGACGGCGAGGGCTTCTACGGCTCCGCCGCCGCAGAGACGGCCCGGATCTATCTGACCCACAACCTGGTCTTCGACAACTACGACGGCGACTACGGTGGCAACCTGGTCGACGCCACCGGCGTGCGGGGCAACCTGTCGGCCAGCCCCCAGTTCACCGCCTGGAGCGACGACGGCGACCCCAACAACGACGACCTGACGCTCTCGGCCATCAGCCCCGGCATCGACACCGGTTCGCTGGACGTGGACGACGCGGACGGGACCCGCTCGGACATGGGGGCCTACGGGGGCGACCTGGACGGCGACGTCAGCGGTGCCGACTTCGTGGTCTCCCAGACCGGCGCCGGCGACACCTACACCCTGAGCGAAGCCCTGGCGCTGGCGTCCAACAACGACCTGGTGCTGGTGCTGCCCGGCGTGTACCGCGAGCACGTCAACTACAGCGGCGTCGAGGTGCAGGTCCGCGCCGTGCTGGGCCCGGACGTCACCTACATCGGCGGTCACACCGGCTACGTCTACTGGACCAACGGCGAGGGAGTGGGCGCCACGCTGGAGGACATGAGCGTCTGGACCAGCGACAGCTACGCGCTGTACATCATCAACTCCAGCCCGACCATCCGCGGGTGCCGGATGCTGTACAACACGTCGTACGCCAGCTACGTCCACAACTACGCCGCACCCCTGTTCGAGGACTGCGAGTTCTACCGCAACAGCGGGACCTACCCGAACTACGTGTACTACTACGCCTCGCCGACCTACGACGGTTGCGTGTTCCTCGAGAACTCCGCCACCCACGGCGGCGGGCTGTTCATCGACTCGTACAGCGACGTGACCGTCTCCAACAGCGCGTTTTCGGGCAACTACGCCTCCAGCCACGGCGGCGCCCTGTACGCCTACCTCTCGGACCTGGAGGTCTCGGACACGACGTTCGTGGACAACTACGGCTACTACGGCGCCGTCTACCTGCAGGCCATGTACGGGGACGACTACTTCTACCGCAACAGCTTCTGCGGCAACGAGTCGGAGTACGGCGGCGCCCTGCACCTCAGCGACGTGACCTCGGCCTACTTCGGCAACAACATCTTCCAGGACAACCAGGCCAACGTGCTCGGCGGGGCGATGTACGCCTACAACTCCGACCCGTCGTTCATCAACAACACCCTGGTGGAGAACCTCTCGCCCCAGGACGGCGGCGGGCACTTCTTCCTCGACGGCTCGATCACCCTGACCTCGACCAACAACATCTTCGCCTGGGCCGAGAACGGCGACGGAGTCTGGACCAACGGCGGGGTCAGCTACAACATCTACTACTCGGACTTCTGGGAGAACACCGACGCCCACTTCGACGGCCAGTTCACCGCCATCCCGGCCACCAACTACGAGGTGGATCCGCTGTTCGTGAACTACACGGCGGACGGCAACTGCGCCAACGATGACCTCCACCTGTCCGACAACTCGACGCTGATCGACGCCGGCCACCCGTCCCTGCTCGACGAGGACGGCACCACCTCGGACGTGGGCGCCTACGGCGGCGGCGGTCCCCCCAACCCGGACTACGATCACGACGGGTTCGGCGAGGCGGACGGTGACTGCGACAACCTTGACCCGGACGTCTATCCCGACGCCCCCGAGCTCCCCGACGGCATCGACAACGACTGCGACGGGGAGATCGACGAGGACACCTACCTCGCCGACGACGACGGCGACGGCTACAGCGAGGACGACGGCGACTGCGACGACGACGACCCCAACGTGAACCCCGGCGCCCCCGAGGTCTGCGACTACGCCGACAACGACTGCGACGGCGACATCGACGAGGGTGCGCTGATCACCTACTACCTGGACGACGACGGCGACGGCTACGGCCAGACCCACGCCACGATCGAGGACTGCTCGGTGCCGAACGGCTACGCGGCAGCGGACGGCGACTGCGACGACGGGGACGCCGCCGTCAACCCCGGCGCGCTGGAGATCTGCAACGGCGTCGACGACGACTGCGACGGCCAGGTGGACGACGGCCTGGTGTTCCAGGACTTCTACCCGGACAACGACGGCGACGGGTACGGGGACTTCCTGGGCGCGGCCATCAACGCCTGCGAGGCTCCTGCAGGCCACGTTCCGGGCAACACCGACTGCAACGACGGTGACGCTTCGATCAACCCGGCGATGCCCGAGCTGGCGTGCAACTACGTGGATGACGACTGCGACGGCAACCTCCACCCCGACGAGATGGACCAGGACGGCGACGGCATCGACGAGTGCCAGGGCGACTGCGACGATGCCAACCCCGCGGTGAATCCGGGCGCCTCCGAGATCTGCAACGGGATCGACGACAACTGCGACGGGAACGTGGACGAGGGGTTGCCCTTCGAGGACTTCTACCCGGACGCGGACGGCGACGGCTTCGGCGACCAGGGCGCGGCGGCGGTCAGCGCCTGCTCCGCCCCGGCGAACCACGTGGCGGACCACACCGACTGCGACGACGGCAACGCCGCGGTCAACCCGGCCGCGACCGAGGTCCCCTGCAACGGCCTGGACGACGACTGCGACGGCCAGCTCCACCCGCAGGACCTCGACGGCGACGGCGACGGCGCGTCCGCCTGCGACGGGGACTGCGACGACGGCGACGCCGCGCTCAACCTCCAGGACGTGGACGGTGACGGCTTCGACACCTGCAGCAACGACTGCGACGACGCCGATCCGACGATCAACCCCGCGGCCCAGGAGGTCTGCAATGGCTACGACGACAACTGCGACGGCGTGACCATGCCGGGCGAGGTGGACGGCGACGGCGACGGCTACCACGTCTGTGACGGCGACTGCGACGACGCCGACCCGATGACCTACCCCGGCGCGCCCGAGCAGTGCGACAACGTGGACAACGACTGCGACAACCAGGTGGACGAGGACGTCAACGCGGACCTGGACGGCGACGGCTACACCGCGTGCGACGACGACTGCGACGACGGCGACCCGGACACCTACCCCGGGGCCCAGGAGCTGTGCGACGGCGCGGACAACAACTGCGACGGCCATCCGGCCGGCTTCGAGGCCGACGACGACGGCGACGGATGGATGGTCTGCGAGGGCGACTGCGACGACGCGGACGCGGCCGTCAACCCCGACGCCGAGGAGATCTGCAACGGCATCGACGACGACTGCGACCCGACCACCCAGGAGAACGTGGACGACGACGGGGACGGCCACTCCGAGT
>CAZITQ010000098.1:0-31862 GCA_964542165.1 uncultured Rickettsiales bacterium | reverse complement strand
CCACCATGTCCTCGTAGTAGCCCCACAGCGCGCTGGCGTGGGTCGTGCCCATGCCCATGTCGTTGGTGCCGTACTGCACCAGCGCGATGCTCGGCGAGATGGCCGCGATCTCCTGGTCGAGCGGGGAGGGGGAGCCCGAGATGCACCAGCTCGCGGTCCGACCGCCCTCGGCGGCCAGGCTCCAGCGGTCGTACGGTGTGCTGCCCGCCGCGTCCCCGCCCAGGAAGTGCAACCAGGTGGCCTCGAGATCGCCGTGGTCGCCCAGGTCGACGGACTCGCCGGCGAAGCAAGCGAGAGCCGACGAGTTGTCCGTGAGGGAGTCGCCCACCTTGGCGAACACGTCCCCCCGCCCGCTCTGGAGGTCGACCGCGCTTCGCAGGACGTCGGCCACGTAGGGGGTGATCGGAGAGTGGGTGCGGCCCGCCGGGTACAGCGCCGGTCCGACGGGCGGCGCCGTGGTGTCGTCGTCTCCCACGTCGTCGTCGTCGTCGCTGTCGTCGTCGCCGCTGTCGTCGTCGGCCGACTCCGTGCTGTCGTCGTCCCCCGCACTCTCGTCCGTCGGGCAGCCCAGCAGCCACAGCATCGAGAGGCAGACCGCGTATCGAAGTTCCATACCTTCACTCCGTAGCGGACGAGGCGACCCCGCAGACGCGGCCGATCGCCTCGAAGTCGGTCGCCTCGAGCACAGGATAGGGGGCGGCCGAGGGTCCGTCGACCCCGGCTTCAGGGTGACCTCGACCGACGTCGCCGTGAATGGTTTGGCACGCGGTGGGGGCGCACGGCGGGGACACGGCACGTTGGGCAGCGAGGCCGCCCGCCGATATGAATCGTCGAACGAGAGGGGGCGGGGCGGGACTCCTCCACGCATCGCCGTCTCGCGACACGAGCACGAGAGCCGAGCCGGCACCCGCGTGGGTGCCTGCGGCCCAGCCTCCGCCGCACCTCGCTCGAAGCTCGACGCTCGGAATGGAGACGTGATGATCCCGCCGAGGTTCCGGCAGTTCTGCAGCTTCGACTACCCGACCCAGACCGACGGCCTCGGCACAGCGATGACCCGTGTCCATCCCGGGAACGACCCCATGCGGGCCTTCCTGACGCAGACCCCCCGCGCCCCCGGTCCAGCCACATGCCTGTGAATGGACCGGCACGAGGCGGCAGCGGCTGGCCCGGGCTGCGTCCCGCGAATCGAGCTGCGTAACCACGCCCGCGAGTGTGTAACCGCTCGGATGTAACAGGTGGGGGGCGCGCTCGGTCCGAGGCGACGCCTTCGGCCACCTCTACTCTGGCTTCCTGTGCCCCGGTTCCCCAGCCCCCGGTGATGCGATGTGGCGGCTCGAGGCGTCCGTGGCACGGCCCTTGCGGTGGACCGGGGCATCCCGGCTGATGAACGGCCGGAGAGCGGGAGGACGAGATGAGGATTTCCGATGGGGTTCTTTCCCTGGTGACCTTGGCCCTGTTGACGGCGCCGGCTGCGGCGACCGGCGCGGAGCTGGCACCTCCGACCCGGATCGCCGCCGGCCGGTCTCACACCGTCGGGGTCGCCCCGGACGGGACCGTGTTCACCGCCGGCGAGTGTGTTTCCGGCAACTGCAGCACCGCGGGTTGGAGTGACGTGGTCTCCGTGGGCGCCGGGGGGATGCACACCGCCGGACTGACGACGGACGGTGACGTGACGGTGGTCGGCGACCTGTACTACGAGCAGGGCGACGTGGGCGGCTGGGGTGAGATGGCCAGCATCGGCACGGGCTACATGACCACTGTCGGGATCGACGTGAGCGGCGATGTGCACTGTACGGGCGCGGGAGGGGCGTCCCATTGCAACTGGGCCGAGGGGCTGGACGCGGATCCCGCGGACCCCTGGGTCCAGGTCGCCGGGGGGCTGCTGTTCACCATGGCGCTGCGGCAGAGCGGGGCGGTGGAGGCCCTGGGGGTAGCCGTCGGCGACGTGGAGGACTGGTCCGACATCGTCGCCATCTCGGCGGGGGCCAAGCACGCGGTCGGCCTGCTCGCGGATGGCACGGTGGTCGCCGATGGGATCTGCGCGGAGGACCAGTGTTCGACCGCGGATTGGAGCGACGTGGTTTCCATCTCCGCCGGTGAGTACCACACGCTGGGCGTTCGCTCGGACGGTACCGTCGTGGCCGTGGGCGACCACGAGTGCGGCCAGCTGGCCGTGGGCTCCTGGACGGACATCGTGCAGGTCGCCGGTGGGCGCTATCACTCCGTGGGGCTGAAATCCAACGGGGATGTGGTCGCGACCTCGGTCACCTGCGATACCCACGACACGGGACAGTCGAACGTGATGGGGTGGAACCTGGCGTTGCCCGAAGACGGGATCGGGGAGGATCCGGATGACCCCGAGGATCCGGATGACCCTGGGGATCCGGATGACGCTGACGGGGGAGCGCGCCAGATCGCTGCGGCCGGATTCAACACACTGGCCCTGCACTCGGACGGCACGGTCCAGTGCCTTGGCTACGACCACTTCGGCGAGTGCGACGCGGCGGACTGGTCCGACGTGGCCGCGCTGGCGGCCCGGGGGCACAACATCCTCGGGATCCTCGACGACGGCACCGTGGTCCAGTCGGGCATGAACGACCACGGCGAGGACCAGGTGGACGGCTGGGCCGACGTGGTCCAGGTGGGAGCGGGCTACCGCCACAGCGTGGGCCTGCTCGGCGACGGCTCCGTGGTGGCCGAGGGGCACAACGGGTGGGGCCAGTGCAACGTGAATGCCTGGGACGACATCCAGCAGATCTCGGTGGGCGCACACCACACCCTGGGGCTGCTGCCGGACGGCACGGCCCGGGGGATCGGGATCAATACCTACGGCCAGCGCGACGTGCAGTCGTGGTCGGATCTCACCTTGCTCGCGGCGGGCGGCTTTCACTCCCTGGGTCTGATCGACGACGGCACGGCCGTGGCCACCGGTCGCGACGCGTACGGCCAGTGCGACGTGGACGGCTGGACCGACGTCGTCCACCTGGCCGCCGGCTACAACCACTCGGTCGCGCTGCGCGCCGACGGCACCGTGGTCGCTGCGGGCAACAACGCGTACGACCAATGCGACGTGGACGGTTGGACCCACATCGTCGACATCGCCGCGGGCTACTACCACACCCTCGGCCTGCGCTCGGATGGCAGGGTGTTGTTCACCGGCATCTGCGTGTTCGGCGACTGCCACGTGGACGGCTGGATCGTCGAGTAGATCGCTCGTATCGAGGGGTACCCACCGCCGGAAGGTGTAGCTCCTGCACCGCCGCCCGGTGCTTGCTCGCGGACATCCCTGCCCTGTAGCGCTGTATTCGGAGCGCGATCTCGTCGCAGGTCCCGGGCGCCGGGCACATTCCTCTTCCGTTCTTCAGTGATGGAGATTCCCGGACGCTGCATGGGTCATCCCCTGACCTCGACCGATCCCTGGTACGGTGGCCGGCGTCGGTGCCGCTCGACGGGTGTGGACCGGGGGCCAGTGGGAGCGCCCCGATCTGCGCTGTGGGGTACGCTCGACGCGGGAGGCTCACGATGGAGCGATGGAAGGCGGCGCCGCTGGCGCTGGCGATCCTGGCGGCGGGGGGCACGGCCGCGGGGGCGAAACCCACGGCATCCGACCCCCGAGACGCGGCCCTGGCAGCGTTCATGGGGGAGGCAACGGCTCAGATCCTGGCGGCATCCCGGGGGGAACCCACCGATCCCGGCTGGGGGAACGTGGGTGAGAGCTACGAGGGCCTGGCGGCGACCCCCGCCGAGACGGTCGAGTCGGTCCAGGCTCTCGGCGCGACGGTCGAGGTGCTCGCGACCTTCCTGGAGCTCGAAGCGACCGTCGAGGGTGGTCGAGGTACGATCTATCTGCGGACCGGCGCCATCGTGTACCCGGACGGCGGCGTCCGCTGGTTGCAGGTCGAGGCGCGGGACGGGCCCGGTATCGGCGGTGACGCGGACCTGGCCCGGGTGGCACCGGCGCTGGCCGGAGCGGTGGATCGGGTGGTGGAGACCCTGCGTAGCCCCGCCTGCGCACTGCCGCTGGTCACCGACGCCGACCTGGCGGCCTTCCCCGCCCCGGTGCGGGCCGAGGCCGGCCGGGCGGAGGCTGGCTTGAAAGCAGCCTGCACGCAGCTGGCGGGGCTCGAGGGGAGCTGGCTTCCCCGGATCGACGACGTGTCCGTGATGATCCGAGGGACGGACGGGCGGACCGCGATGTTGAAGAGCGGCTTCGAGCCGACCGGGACCGGCGTCGGCCTCTACCCGGTCCGCTTCCGCGCGATCGAGTGACGGCCCTGGCTCGCTCGTCTCAGGGGTGGTCGCGACACCTGCAGCGTCCAGGAGGGGATCTTCGAGCGGCGCCCATCAGGGCACATCACGGGCACTGCGCCGTCATCACGGCGAGGTCGACAGACGACCTCCAGCACCTGGCCATGCAGCGGATGAAAGGGGTAGTGGACCGTGACTCTCGAACGCGGGGTGTCGCTGCCGAGGGTTGTGGAATCCCCACGCCCACCCGTTCGCCACCAACGGCGTGCTGGGGCCGGACGGCTCTTTCCAGCGCGTGCGGAACACCAGGCGCAGGGATCTCGAGCTGATCGACGAGGCGCGGCCGCCTGCGGATTCCGACGAGAGGTACTCGGGCTCCCGCCGCGCTCGTGATCCGGCGGATCAGGGCGTTCGCCGTCTCCAGAGCGCGGCGATCGACAGGAGCGCCACAGCGACGACCCCCGGGCTCGATCCCTCGACGATCCGGCACTGGCAATCCCCGCCGCCGCCGTCGCCGCCGTCTTCGCAGATACCGTCCTCGTCGACATCGCCGTCGCAGTCGTTGTCCTCGTCGTCGCAGACCTCGTCGGCGCCGGGGTGGTTGTCGTCGTCGGCGTCGTCGCAGTCCCCCCCGGCGGCCGCCCAGAGATCCCCTGGGTGTTCGCAGGCCATCATGGTCACCCCGTCGTCCCCGTACCCGTCCGCGTCGAGGTCCTGATAGTACGTGTCGCCCAAGCCCAGGTCGACGGCGCCGTCGCAGTTGTTGTCCACACCGTCACACACCTCGTCGGCGCCCGTGTGGATCGCCGGATCGGTGTCGTCGCAGTCCGGACCGCCGAACAGCTCGCTGAGCTCCCCGTCCAGGTCCATGTCGGACAGGTCGTAGTTGACGGTGCTCGCGATCTCCTCATCGGACAACCCGGTGAGGAAGGCCTTGATCGGATCGTCGACGATGGACCACATGTCCGCCCGGATCTGGGTCTCGTCCCAGGCCTGGAAGTAGAACAGGTGCCAGCCGTAGAGGACGTCCGGCTCGAGGACGAACTCGGGCCACCTCAGGTAGAGCAGGGCCGTTTCATCGGGACCGCTGCCCTCTCCCAGTGTCGGGTCGTTGATGATCGATACGGACCCATCGGTCCACACGAAGCCGGCGAGGGGTGTCTGCCCGGCCAGATCGCGGGTGATACACCAGGTGTCGGCAGACGTGAGGTCCGTGTCCCCGGTCGAGGTATCCAGCAGCGCCGTCTGGTCTTCCGCCCCCATGCGTCCCAGGTTCAAGGTGTGGAACGGCAGCGGATTGGGTTCCGGGTTCCGCAGGAAGACCGACTGCCTCGCGTAGGCCCCGTCGGCGGGGAAATACCACAGCTGGTAGGCCTCGAGGGTCAGGTAGAAGCCTATCGGGACCACGTGGCTCCACACCAACCCGCGTTCCTCGTCGAGATCCTCCGCGGTGCCGGCGGGGTCCACGAACTCCCCGTACAGCGACCCCGGCTCCTCGACCCAGAACTCGCCCATGTCGTCATACGTGTCGTCGGTCCCGTCGACGACGCAGTAGGTTTCGAGATCCAGATCCCAGACGTGCCCCGTCGAGCTCGTGAACTCCACCACATCCGCCGCCGACACCACCGGTACGGCGAGCAGGAGGGCGGCCAGCGCGATCCACGACCCGTTCTTCATCCCGGCACCCCTCTTCCCGTCGCGTCACGTCGACGTCGTTCGGCCCATCCTGCCCTGGGGTCGGCGACGCGGCGGCGCAGACCGGCAGGCCACACCCCCGAGCGCCCACACCCAAGACGGTACCACGACTCCTTCGGCGCGCTACCGAGGGAAGATCCAGCGCGCGATCCCGAGGCGCAGAACCGGGGTCATGTATTGCACATTGCACATTTCCGGCCTTGGTTCCTCTTGACGGTGTCCCCACCCATCACGGTGGCCGCGGCCAGCTCGGCCAGCCCGCCGTCGGAATCCGCGTCGGGTAGCGGGCCCCCCGGGGATCAGATAGGCGGCGCCCACGTTGGGGGGCAGGTCCTGGCCCGCGTTACTCCCCGCAGCGCGGGACCACCCCGATTTCGCTCGGTTGCCCTGGCTGTGCCCGGATCCTGTGCCCCGATCGGGACCGGACCGGGCGCTCGTGGCGATGCTGCTTCGCGGATTCCTGCTGCGGCCGGTTCTCCACGTGGACCGGTGCCGAGCGGCTAGCTATATTGCATGCCGTGCCAGTCCCTCGTCAGCGAATCAGAGCGGTCTGTCTCGGCCTAGTCGTCGGGATCGGGGGTTTGCTGGCTGCCGAGCTGGTCGTGCGATGGGCGGTGCCGGATCCGATGGCGCTCTACGCCCAAGGTCCCGGTCCCGAAGAACCGATCATCGCCTACGATCCCATCTTGCACTGGCGCCTGCTGCCCGATCAGGAAGTCTGGCACCACAGTCCCCGGGGCCCATCCGGGGTCATGCGTACCAACGCCCTGGGACTGAGGGACGATCCCTTCCCCCCATCGGGGGACGGGGATCGCTTCACGGGGATCTGCCTGGGCGACTCGTCCACCTGGGGCGACGGTGTCTCCCAGGAGAACACCTACGCGGAGTTGCTCGAGGACGAACTGGCCGAGGCCGCTCCCCCGGGGATGCAGATCAGCGTGCTCAACGCCGGCGTACCCGGGTACAGCACCGCCCAGGGACTGAAGCAGGCCGGCTGGCTGCTGGACCGGTTCTCATTCGACCTGTTGGTGATCAGCTTCCTGCCGAGCGACGTCTTCCCCGCAGAACAAGCGGACATCGACCTCGTACCCCGAGGGATGGGCGTTCCTGCGGCCTGGATGGCTTCGCATAGTCGCCTGGTGAGCATCCTGCGCCTGGCGCTCAGCCGCAGCGCGCGCGTCCGGGCGATGGACCGGGGCGGCGGCGTCTACCACGCGGAGATGCCCAACCGGGTGGCGGCCCGCCCCGATTTCGAACGGCAACTGACCGAACTGGTCGACCTCGCGAGGAGCCACGGCGCCGAACCCTTGCTGCTCACGCCCATGCCGTTTTGCATTGACGCCGGCTGCCCGACGCGCCACACCGTGGGGACCGCAAGCGGGGCGAGGGACTTCATGAACCGCTGCGTGGAGGACGAGCCGGCCTACCGGGAGGTGACCGCCGAGGTCGCCCGCACCTCCAGCGTTCGCCACGTGGACCTGGCCGAGGTCGTGGCGGCCCAGCCGTCCCGTCGAGGGCTCTATGTCGACGAGATTCATCCCTCGGCGGGTGGACACGCCCTGATCGCGGGGGCGCTGGCGCCCGTGGCCTTGGAGGTTCTGCACTCCCGCCGGTAGTGTCCGCGTTCGTGGTGTGGACTATTCCACATACCCCAGCTCCCGTAGCCGCTCCAGCGTCTGGGGATCCACCTGGGGTCCGCCGCCCTCGGGCGCATCGCCCCACGGCACGTCCAGCGCATCGACCCAGGCGGACAGGAACGCCCGGCCGGTCGCGGTCCGCGTCGAGGTCGACGAGGAGATGTTCGATGTCTCTTCCGGATCCGCGAGCAGGTCGTAGGTCTGCTCGACCCCGTTGCTCGACACGACGTACTTGGTGTCCCGGGTGACGATGGCGCGGCGGCGGACGAAGAGCTCGTCCAGATCGCCGGACATGGTCTCCGGGGCGGTGTCGGGGAGCATGGAGGGGGTGAAGTGTTCGGCGACCATGGTCCAGTGGGCATCGGGATCGGCGACGTCGGGGGACCAGGCGAAGGACAGGTCGCGACCGTAGCGGCCCCCGGGCCAGGCGTCCCTGGGGATCCCGGCCGCAGAGAGGAAGGTGGGCATCAGGTCGATGCCCTGGACCGGGGCGTCGCTGACGGTGCCGGAGGGGATGGCGCCGGGGTAGCGCAGTACCAGGGGCACCCGCAGCAACACGTCGTACAGGGAGTGCACGTGGCCCCACAGATCGTGCTCGCCCAGCAGCTCGCCGTGGTCGCTGGTGACGGCGATCAGGGTGTCGTCTCCCAGCCCAGCCCCGTCCAGGGCGTCCACCAGCTGGCCCAGGACCGCGTCCCCGTAGTGCACGGAACCGTCGTAGGTCGCCCGCACGATGGCGAGCTCCTCGTCGGTCAGGTCCACCGGGCCGCCGAAGACGTGGTGGAAGAACACCAGACCCGCCAGGCTCCGGGCGTCGGCGTAGGTGGCTCCCTCGGGGAGGAACCGCTCCACATGGTCCCGCGGCACGTCGTGGTAGGGCGCGTGGGGGTCCATCACGTTGACGAACAGGAAGAACGGGCGATCGGGGTCCCGCGCTTCGGCGATCCAGTCCTCGAGGTAGCGCACCCCGGCGGCGCCCCCCTTGTCCCGGTCCCGGTCCCACACCGGACGCAGCAGCCGCCAGCCGATCAGCGACTCCTGGATCCAGAAATGGCGCCAGGACTCGCCCACGTCGTCGAAGCCGCGGGCGGTGCCCAGGCTGGTGGAGATGAGGGGATTGCCGGTGATGCAGACGGTCTGGTAGCCCCGGGCTCGCAGCAGCTCCGCGAGTGTCCTGGGGCCCTCGTCCAGCGACCAGTTCTCGTAGTGGGCGCCGTGTACCGAGGGGTGCACCCCGGTGAAGAAGGTGGCGTGGGACGGCAGCGACCACATGCCGTTGACCCGGGCCGCGTCGAAGCGCAGCCCGTCGCCGGCCAGCTCGCTCAGCCGGGGGCTGGTCTCCCGCGGGTTCCCGTAGGTGGACAGGGTGTCCAGGCGGACGGTGTCCAGCACCACCAGGACCAGGTTGGGGACCCCTTCGGCGGGCTCCACTGCGACCGGCTCCGGGCTCCCCCCCCGCGGTACGAGCAGCGGTAGCCAGACAAGGCCGAAGACCGCCACCACCACGAGGCGCAGGGCCAGCCGGACTCTGCTGGGTTTGCCCGCCATCGCGGAGCCGGCCCAGGCCATCCCGAAGGCCGGCAGTCCGAACAGCAGCACCGGGACGACGTGTTCACCCAGGATCCCGCTGACCCCTGCCATCAGGGCGAGCAGGACCAGCAGCAGCGCCCAGGGGCGGTGGCGCAGGGGCGGGATCCGGCCTGCCAGCCACCCCCCACCGAGCCCCAGCAAGGCGTACATGGCTGCCGACGCCAGGATCACACCCCACAGCCCCGACTGGCGCAGCTTGTACATCACCGGCAGGACCACCACCAGCAGCTCGGTGGCCACCAGGTAGGCGCCGAAGCGCAGGCCCACCCAGTGGGGGGCGCGGAACCCGGTACCGGCGGGGGAGGGGGCGGTCATCGCGCGGACCTACTCACCGTCCCCCACGTCTCCTTCTCCCAGCGCCCTTTGCTCCTTTGCGCCTTTGCGAGAAGCTCCTTCCTCCTCGTCCTCTCCCTCCCTCCGGACCACCGCCAGCACCGATCCCCCCAGGTTGACCCGGGTCAGCACCAGCGAGGCGAACAGATCGAAGGGGATGCAGGTGAACCACATCCAGATCCAGAAGAACACGCGCATGAGCTTGAAGAAGATGTTGTCCCCGACCAGCAGGCGCTTGAACAGCATCACCACGGTGCCGGTCATCTCGGGGAACAGGGGCACGGAGCGGATGTAGGTCGGCGCGGGCACCCCGGCGTCGTCCAGGGTCCGCAGCATCGAGTCCCGGGTGAAGTTGTGCACGTGGTACGGGGCCTCGTGGGCCGACCACCAGCGCCCCCAGATCCGGCGCACGATGGAGTCGTAGTGGGGCACCTCCACCGCCAGGATGCCGCCGGGCTTGACCTTGGCCCAGGACTGGCGGACGAACTCCGCCGCGTCCGGCACGTGCTCGAGCACGTGCAGGGCCACCACCATGTCGTAGTGCCGTTCAGGGAAGTCCACCTCCCCGATCTCGCCCTTGCGGAAGTCGATGGCCCGCCGGGGCTCGGGGCTCATGTCGGCCAGCCCCTTGTCGCTGGTGTCGCAGCCGGCGATGGCGCAGCCGTAGGCCCGCCGCACCTCCTCGAGGAAGATGCCCTGACCGCAGCCCACGTCCAGGACCTCCGACCGGATGGTGAGCGGGGCGTAGCGGATCAGCCGCTTGAGGCGCATCTGATGCAAGAAGCGCATGCCCGCACCCGACTGGAGCTCCCGCACCCGGTCCCAGCCGGGCCCCTCGTACCAGTGGTCGTAGAAGCTCCCCAGGTTCCCGGGGATCGGGTCGAGGAAGGCGTGCCCGCAGGTCCGGCAGCGGTGCAGGTCCCAGCTGCCGGGCTGCTCCCAGTAGCGGTCGGTCAGGGCGTAGCGGAAGCGCGCTTCGCCGCCGCAGACGGGGCAGACCGCCGGGCCGGCCGGGGTGTCGGCGGAGGCCTTCTCGAGGGTGTCATCCGGCATCGGTGGAGCTCTCCGGGGCCGGTACCGCCGCCCGCGGCTTGAACCGCTGGGGGGTGCCGGCGACGTACAGGCCGCAGCATCGGGGGCATACGGGCAACAGTCCCTCGACGATCTTGCGGCGGAAGGCCCGCGCCTCCTCCCCGTTCCACAGCTCGCTCAGCGTGGCCTCGCGCAGGGAGCCGAAGCGGTAGTCGGGGAAGTCGGGGCAGAAGGTCAGTTCGCCCGTGGGCAGCAGCAGGGCGTAGATCCAGGGGCCCACGCAGGTGTTGCGCCCGAACGAGATCGTGGTGTTGGCGAAGAACACCGCCAGCTGCTCGGGCGTCAGCTTGGGGTGAAAGAAGGTCTTGAAGGGGTAGCGGCGCTTGCGGATCCGCGCCAGGCTCTCGGCCAGGGCCGCCGTGTCCACGTCCGGCGGTTCGTCCAGGCGAAATCCCTTCCACGAGGGAGCGGCGCAGCCGAACGAACGCTGCATCTCGTCCTCGTAGGCCCGCCCGGTCTCCTCGTCGGTCCACCAACGCAGGGTCGAGACCACCGTCCGGATCCCCAGGTCCAGGGACGCCAGGTGGTCGTGGAACTCCTCCAGGTGGGGCCAGGTGTCCTCGGAGACCACCGTGGAGATCCGGAAGTGGGGCCGCGCCACCCCGTACCGCCTGCGCTCGCGCATCACGGCCCGCATGCCCTCGACCACCCGCTCGAAGGCGCCGTCGACCCCGCGGATGTCGTCGTGGATCGCCGGTGGCGCGTCCAGGGAGACCACCAGGTCCTTGACCCCGGTCCGCACCACCAGCTCCGCGTGCTTCTCCAGGGTCAGGCCGTTGGTGATGATGCCGGTGGCCACCCCCCGCACCTGGCAGTGCTCGAGCAGCTCGGCCAGGTGGGGGTAGACCAGGGGCTCGCCACCCCACAGGGTGAGGTCGATCTTCAGCGGCGCGAGCTGATCCACGAACCGCTTCGCGATCTCCAGGTCCACGGTCTCCTTGCCCTCGAAGTCCTTGTGGTAACCGGTCTCCCCCCACTGACCGCACATCCGACAGCGCATGTTGCAGCGGTTGGTGACCTTGATCTGGGCCAGCATGGGGTCCCGGGCGCTTCCGTCGGCCCGCTCCAGCTCCCCCTTGATGACCATCATCCGCAGGGCGAAGCGCAGCAATCCCCGGACCGCCTCGCCGAGGCGGCGCCAGGTCTCTGCGAGCCGGCGGGCGATACGTCCCAAGGTGCAGGCACTATACCCCGGCCGGGGGCTCCCCGCCGTCGGGGTTCTCGTCCCCCTCGAGGGTGGCCGCGGGCAGGGCATCCCGGAAACGCCGGATCGCCTCCCGGGTCCCCATCACCAGTAGGGTGTCCCCCGCCTCCAGGCGGTAGGCCGCATGGGGGAAGGCCCCGGGACGGCCCTGGATGTCGCCGACCGTCTCGGGGGGCTTGCGGATCAGGATGATCTCCACCCCGTAACGGGCCCGGACGTTGATCTTGCGGATGGTGCGCCCGACGAAGGCGTAGGGCACCCCCACCTCCACCAGCCGGTAGCCCGCGGCCAGCTCCACGCCGCGGTCCTGGTCCACCGCGGTGGCCACGCTGTGGAAGCCACCGGTGAGGTCCACCCGGAAGATCTCGCGGTTGTAGGCGTCGATGACCTGCTTGCGCCGCACCGACCCGAGCAGCCGCCGCCCCGGTCCGCGCTCCACCACCGCGATCTCCTCGACGTCGTGCTGGCCGAAGAGGTGCATGACCAGGTCCAGGCTCTCGTCCATCCGGATCACAGGGAGGTCGCTGCGGGACACGTCGGCCGCCACGATCAGCGGCGAGAGATCCGGCTCGGACAGCAGCTCGCGCAGGTCCTTGAGCGAGAAGCTGCCCAGCAGCCGGTCCTCCTCGCCGACGACGAAGAAGATCTCCCGGGAGTCGTGCAGGGCGCGGTCGATCACCGCGTGGATGTCCAGGGATCCGGGGATGCGGGACGGGGACACATCGACGACGTCACTCACCGGCAGCGAGCGCAGCACGTTGACGTCCTTGCCCTCGTGGAGGTTGATGCCGCGCTTGGTCAACTTGGCCGTGTACATGGAGTCGGGCTTCAACGCGGACGCCAGCAGGACCGCGAGGATGCAGGCCACCATCAGGGGCGGGAAGATCCGGTAGTCTCCGGTCAACTCGAAGATGATCAGGATCGCGCTGATGGGTCCGTGGGTGGTGGCGGCGACCATGGCGCCCATGCCCACCAGCGCGTAGGCGCCTGGGCTGGCGATGCCGGGCATCCACCATCCGGCGACGGTACCCACGCCACCACCGAGCATCGCGCCGATGAAGAGGGAGGGGGCGAAGATCCCCCCCGAGCCGCCGGATCCCAGGGTCGCCGACGTGGCCAGCATCTTCGCCGGGACGAGGGCCAGCAGCATCAGCAGGGGCAGCCGCCCGTGAAGGGCCGCGTCCACGCTCGCGTAGCCCACGCCGAAGACCTCGGGGGCGAACAGGGCGACGAGCCCGACCACCAGTCCGCCGGCGGCCGGCCGCATCCACGGTCGCAAGGGGAGCACGGCGAACAGATCCTGGGCGCGGTAGACCCCGGAGATGAAGGCCACGCCCACCAGCCCCGCCAGCAGACCCAGGACGGTGTAGGGCAGGAACTCCACGCCCCGGAGCAGCTCGTACTCGGGCACCAGGAAGGCGGGCGAATCGCCGAGCATGTGTCGGGACAGGACCGTCGCGGCGACCGACGAGATGACGATCGGCGAGAACTGCATCACGGCGAACTCACCCAGGATCACCTCCACCGCGAACAGCGCCCCGGCGATGGGGGCGTTGAAGGTGGCGGCGATGCCGGCGGCCGCTCCGCAGGCCACGAAGGTCCGCGTCCGACGGGGATTCACCGAGAGAACCTGGCCCATCACCGAACCCACCGCCGAACCGATCTGGACGATGGGGCCCTCCCGCCCCGCCGACCCACCGGAGCCGATGGTCAGCGCCGCAGCGACCGCCTTGGCCAGCAGGACCCGGGCCCGGATGAACCCCCCGCGGAAAGCCGCCGACTCCATCACCTCGGGGACGCCGCTGCCGCGGGTCTCCGGGGCGAGGCGGTAGACGATCGGTCCCACCAGGAGCCCGCCGATCGTGGGGATCAGCAGCTTGTGCCACCACGGGAGCCCCCGCAGGGCCTCGAGCCCGTAGTCCAGGCCGACGAAGAACCCGGACTGGCTCGCCCCGATCAGCCAGCGGAACCCGATGGCCACCGCGCCCGCACCCAGCCCGATGGCCAGGGCGGCGACGATCATCGACAGGTGCTCGGCCCGCCGGGCGTGGCCCAGCAGCGGCGCGGTGGCGGCGCCGATCCGTCGGCGCGCCCGCAGCACGGCCACGAGGATCCGACGTCTCGGGTGCAGTCGCGTTGGCAACGGGTCGGCCTCCGTGCCCGGCTATATCACCTCGGTGAGAGAGCCCGCAAAGGCGGACCTGTCAGAATCTGCGAGCCCGCTCGGCAACGAGGGATCTCGCCGGGCGGCGTTCCGCTGTGCCACCGCGGGCGCTGCGGATCACGAACAGAGGATGTCGACGATGTCCGCGGGCGCGGTACAACGACAGATGGCGTCGCGGGTCTCGTCCCGGGAGCAGAGCTTGACCACCCGCGACAGGAGCCGGAGGTAGTCGGCCTGCCGCCCCTCGGGAGCGCCGATGAGGACGACCAGGCGGACCGGCTTGCCGTGGGGCTGACCGGACCAGGGGAGGCCGCCGGGGCAGACCGCCACGGCCATGACGAAGCGATCGAGTTCGGGGACGTGGCCGTGGGGCACGGCGACGCCGCAGTCCAGGGCGGTCGAGGCCATCTCCTCCCGCTGACGGACCGCGGCCTCCAGCGCCTGCCGCTGCCAGGCGTTGCGGGTCACGACCCGGCACAGCTCGGCGATGGCGTCCCCCTCCCCATCCAGGAAGAGCACGTGGCGGAAACTGAGAATCTCGGCGATCTCGGGCACGGACCCGTACCCTCTTCTTCCTGACGCCTGACGCCTGACGCCTGACGCCTGCGGCCCGACCTAACGGCGCCTGCTCCTAGAAATGCGCCTGCATCAGCAGGTTGAACCCCAGCTGACGGGCCCGGTCCTCGTCCAGGACGCGGATCTGGCTCCCGGCGTCCTCGCCCACGGTCTTGGACTGGTTGAAGTCGACGGTGTAGCTGAGCTCGGTCATCAGCGCCAGCATGTGGCTCACGTCCCAGCGCAGGGTGCCCTTGACGCTGACGATGGTGAACGGACCCTCGCCCGGCGGCAGGAACTCCAGGTCGTTGGCGTCCCGGACCACGACGGTGCCGTCGAAGGCGCCCGCCAGGTCCTCGTCCCCCTGCACGGCCGCCGGCTGCATCATGCCGAAGATCACACCCGGGGTGAGGTGGGGCTTGTCGAAGAAGTAGTCCACCCCCACCGCGCCGTAGAACTGGGCCTGGGTCACCAGGGCCTCGGACACCGAGTAGTAGGGCGTCAGCCCGGGGGTGTTGAACACCAGGAAGTTCACCGAGCGGTAGACCACGTCGCCGTGGATCCGCAGCTTGTTGATCCGCAGCTTGAGGTTCACGTCGCCGGCGGTGGCATAGGAGTTGACCGTCGAGGTCGGCTCGTCGAAGTCGATGGCGGTCTGACCCACCGTGGTGAACTCGGTCGCGGCCTTGAAGTGCACGCCCGGCGTGTAGTCCATCTGCTCACCGGCCTTGTCCCGGGCGTCCGGGTCGTTGCGGTAGAGTCGGAAGTCCACCGACTGGCCGATCTCGTCGCCGAAGCTGACCCCCACCTGGGCCGAACCACCCATGGCGAAGATGGAGCTCTCCAGGTGCTGCTGGATGTCGAAGTGGCCCCGGTCGAAGAATCCACCGTTGGCGTCGAAGAAGAAGGGGCCGGCCCGCAGACCGCCGCCCCACAGCACGCCGTACTGGTTCTCGACCTGGTTGTCGTAGTACTGCTGGATCCGGGGCTGGGTCTTGAACCCGGCGAAGAAGTAGGCCGGGCCCACGTCCAGGTTGAGCTTGGCCCCCGGCACCGGACCGAAGTTGGTGGGGAAGATCTTCTCCCCGCCCCAGGTCAGGTCGTAGGAGAAGCCCAGCAGGAAGCGCTGGGAGTCGAAGGGGAACATGGTGAACGACAGGTTGGGCCCCGTCATCGCCATCCGGTCGAAGTACCCGGTGAGCTTGAGGTAGGACCCGTCGTCGCGGATGGCCGCGTCGACCTTGCTCACCGACGGCCCCACCTCGCCGTTGTCCGGATCCCGGAAGACCTCGAACTCCAGCACCAGGGCGGCCTCGGTCTCCAGCCCACGGATGAAGCCCGGCATCTTCTTGTAGAGCACCAGGTGGGTCTCGGTGACCGCGACGGTCTTCTCCGCCTCCAGCCCCTCGAAGAACAGCTCGGGGTAGGCGTTGCTCAGCCCCGGCGAGGGCGAGAAGTCCTCGGGTCCGGTGAGCAGGTTGTCGTCACCGAGGTAACCGGTGATGGTGGTGTCCATGAACGAGCCGGCCCAGGCCGGTCCGGCCACGGCGGCGACGATCAGCGAGGTGAGCATCGAACGGAGTGCAGCGGTGCGCATCGATCAGCTCCGGTTCAGCGGTTGAAAGTCCAGGGTCGCGATTCCTACGGCCAGCCCACGAAGTCGTCGAGGCTGCGCGGTTCGAGCTTGTACTCCCCGTAGGTGTAGTTCAGCACACCGGTGAGGGCGGTCAGGTACGTCCCCATCGCGGGATCGGGGGTCTCGTTCGAGGTGCCGCAGGACTCGTTCTCGAAGAAGATGTCGTCCACCTGCAAGCAGCTGTTGACCTGGAACTCGCCGTACTCGTCGATCTCGGCGGTGACCTCGATGGGGCCCATGCTGGCCTGGAGGTTGATCAGCACCCCCTCGTAGGCCTCGTAGTCGATGGCGCAGGGGTCGTCGAAGTCCGTGGGCGCGGGCGCGGGGCCGGTGCCGGTGACCACGATGTCGTCGGGCGAGCCCACGGTGATCTCCGAAAGGTCGTAGAACTCCGAGTACGTCCCGGTGATGGTGACGATGTCGCCCACCGCCACGTCGAAGCCCCCGAAGTCGGCCACCAGCAAGGCGATCATGATCCCGCTGTAGGCGCCGCCCCCGGCCTCCTGGGCCCAGAAGCCGGTCCACTCGCAGGAGGAGTAGGGCTCCACCAGGCCGCTGGTGACCACCACGTCCTCGACGGTCACCGGACCCTCGGCCACGTCACCCTCCTGGATCTCGTAGATGGTGACGGTCTCGGGCGGAGGGGCCTCGCCCAGGTCCAGGTCCTCGTCCATCCGCGGGTTGATCCGCCAGTTGTCCCAGGCGTAGTCGATCACGCCCACGATGGCGTTGACCGGCGTACCCACACCGGGTTCGGCCGGGTGGCACATGTCGTCGACCTTGACCTCGTCGACGGCCCACTCGCCGTAGCTGTCGGCCCCCGCGGTGACGGTGCCCGAGGTCTGGATCAGGACCGACTCCCAGGGCTCGGCGGTCTCGTCGGACTTCAGATCGTCGATGTCGATGACCTCGGGGGCCGGCGCATCCGTCGCCCCGGTGATCTCGATGTCGGCGATGTTGGCCAGGGTCATCTCGGTCATGCCGTACCACTCGGACATCCCACCGCTGACGGTGACGATGTCGCCGGGCACCACCTCGAGCTGGTCCAGCGCGTCGCTGTAGGTGTAGACGTACATCCCGCTGTAGGCGCCGCCGTCGGGCTCCTGGACGAAGAACCCGTCGGAGCAGGGGTAGGTCGTCACGATCACGCCCTCGAGGGTGACGTATTGATCCTCCTCGAAGCCGTCCTGTTGCAGGTCGTAGATCGTGATGCCGTCGTCGTCGTCGTCGTCGGTGGCGTCGTCGTCGTCGTCGTAGTCGTAGCCCGGGGTGACGTTGCCGCCCGACAGGCCGACCGCCCCCCCCGCGCCGCGCAGCAGGACGAGGGCGAGCCAGCTGGGGAGAAGTCTCAGGGTCGAGATGCTCACGGTTCGGTCCTTTCTTCCGTGGTTCAATCGAGCTCGTAGGGCACGCCCTCGCAGTACGGCATCGATCGCCTGTACTGAAGGGGTACCGGGTGCGGGCCGCTGTGGTGGGCCCGGGCCGCCGCCGACTCCTCGATGCAGTCCGCGGGCCAGTCCTCCTCCGGGAGGTCGTCGCAGCCGCGGATCTCCAGGATCCACTCCGGCTCTGCGGCGTAGTTGTTGCGTAGCATGCCCTGCAGGAACGCGAAGTCCTGCGCGGGCGGCAGGCTGGTGCCCTCGACGCACTCCTCGAAGCGCAGCCCGGGCACGGTGTAGGTGCTCGAGACGTTCAGCTCCACCGGGTTGCAGGGGGCACCTTCGACGACCATCTGGACCGGCCACTGGCCGTACTCCACGTAGTCGGTGCAGTCCTCGCTGTCCACGAACCGGGTCTGGACGTTCTCGATTCGCACCACCGCCGACTCCATCTTCTCCATCTCGGCGGTGCCCCCGCAGATCTGCTCGGCGGTCAGGACGATCGGGTCCGGTAGCTCGTTCCCCGAGCTCTCCACCAACCACGACGGGAACGACAGCTCGGTGAAGGCCAGGTACTCGTCCACGTTGCCGTCCAGGGCGGACAGCTTGTCCCCGGCTTCGAGGTCCCGCGGGCGGCTGAAGCTGAAGGCGAAGGTGTGGCCGTAGGGCTCGGGGAAGTCGGTCATGTCGGTGACGTAGAACCCGTCGGACGCCACGTGGGTCACCAGCAGCTCCCGGCCCTCGGCGCGCAGCTCCACGTGGTTGTCCACCAGCGCCGACAGATCGTCGCCGGTGGGCAGCTGGGACTGGGCCACCGTCGGATCCTCGAAGCGCAGCTCGGGGCTCACGCCCGTCGCCCACGACGCGGCCTCGCCCTCGGTGTCCGTCACCCAGATCCGCGTGGGGCCGAAGGCCTTCTTGATCTCCACGTAGACGTTGTCGACCACCCCCTGCTGGACGTCGATGGTGGCCGGGTGTGGGGTCGTGACCTTGCCGGGCTTGACCCCCACCGCCAGCTCGCCCTCGAAGTCGGTCATCACCTGATCGTCGTAGCCGATCACGGCGACGTCGATGGTGAAGCCGGTGGATTCGTGGCTGAAGGGGAGGGGATCTTCGACGCTGCCCAGGGAGTCGCCCGCGGCCTCGTTGAAGGTCACGCGGATGCTCTTGGGTCCGGTCAGGGGTTCGGCCGTCCGCTCGCAGCCGGCGAGCAGCAGGCCGGCGAGGGCGACCACCAGGGGGAGCAGGAACGTCAGGGTACGCATGTCCAACCTCCTCCTAGTAGACCGGGGTGATGCGGCCGTCGGAGTCCGCGAAGGTCGGGGCGTCCGCCGGCAGGTTGGGGTGGTCGAGGAGGTAGCTGATCACCGCGTCACGCATGGAGATCCCGGTGTCCACCTTGGAGGTGTTCTGCTCCAGGACGCGGAAGCCGGAGCCTCCGTTGGCGATGTAGTCGTTGGTGGCCAGCTCGTACACCCCCTGGGGCACGATGGGCAGGCCGCAGGCCCCCGCGGAGCAGATCTCGGCGGCCGACGAGCAGTCGCTGTCCACGTAGCAGGGTTCCCAGGAGCCGCCGATGGTCACGTCCTCGGCCGCCCCGATGGCGCAGTTCATCACGAACCGCGCCGACGAGATCTGGGCCTGTGCATTGCAGCCCCGGCTGGCGGACCGCTGGGTCACGTAGTCCATCAGGTCCTGGACCTCGGAACCGGACAGCAGCATCACCGTCACGCTGTTGTCGAAGGGCAGGACGTTGAACAGCTCCTCGCGGGTGATGGGGCCGGCCTGGATGTTGGTGCGGATGCCCAGCGAATTGGTCAGCGCGAAGTCGGTCTCGACCCCGTGGCGGATCTGCATCGCGTGGGCCACCAGGCTGCCCAGGGGTGCGTCGCCGCCGGAGATGCCGAAGCGGCGCATCTCGTAGCCCTCGTCGTCCACGACCCCGTCCCCGTCCAGGTCGCCCATCAGCCCGAGCTCCTCGCTCAGGTCCACGGTGCGGTACATCTCCACCTCGTAGGGCTCCATCAGGTAGAGGGTGTCGGGGTCCTGCTCGACGGTGCCGTCCACGGGGAACAGCTGGTAGTCGTGGCTGATGATGTCCCCATCGCGGACGATCAGGTCCAGCCGGCCCACGAACTTGGCGAAGGCCCCCGAGTGGCAGACGATGACCTTCTTGCCCGGCACGACCTCCGACGACACCACCTTCGGCGGGTCGATGGCGATGTGCAGGTGGCCGCCGAGGACCACGTCGGCGTACTCGCTGTAGCGGGCCATCTCCACGTCGGTGGAGAGGCCGGAGTGGCTGAGGACCATGACCAGGTCCACCATCGGCTCGAGGATCGCGCCGTAGTGCTCCACGGTCCACAGGGCGCCGGTGGCGTCCACGTCCAGGGAGTTGTCCGCCTCGGCGATGGAGGTGATCGAGTGCAGGTCGCCGATGCCGATCACGCCGATGGTCAGACCATCCTTCTCGACGATCGACCAGGGCTCGATCAGGCCCTCGAGGTCGTTGTTCCACGGCTGGTCGGACTCGCGGAAGTCGTAGTTGGCGGCCAGGGTGGGGAAGGACTTCCAGTTGGCCAGCTGGCGGGCGAAGTTGTCGGCCCCGCGGTCGAACTCGTGGTTGCCGACCACCACGGCGTCGGGCTGGAGCTCGCCGAGCACCCGCATCTCCACCTCTCCGGAGAAGAAGTTGAAGATCGGGGCGCCCTGGAAGATGTCGCCGGTGTCGACGTACATCGAACGCTGGCTCTGTTCCCGCTCGCGCTTGACGATGGTCGCCACGCGGGCGATGCCCCCGAAGGGACCCTTGTAATCCACCAGGCCCAGCTGCTCGTCGGTGTACATCGGGTCGTACTCGTAGGGCAGCAGGCGCGAGTGCATGTCGCTGGTGTGGAGGATGGTCAGCCGGACGTCGTGGCCGCTCAGGTCGGGGGCGTTGCCCTGAACCGTGCAGCCGACCAGCGCCAGCGTCCCGAGGAAGACGATCGACGGTAGCCTCACCAAATTCCCCTAGTGAAATCAGATAGTTAGGTCTTCCCCTGCATCGAAGAGAGGCAAGGTACCACGCGCGCGTGTCCGCGGCAAAGGAAAAAGATGTCCCCGCGCGCGAAGTGATGGGCGCCTAGGATGCCAGACGTGAACGAAGGTGACATGAGGAGACGGCCGTGGGGCCCGGCCACCCCGGACTTGGCCTCGAAGGGGCGGCACAGCGGCCCCGGATCGCCTTGACAGGCCCCTGGGTGCCTGGTTTTATTCCGGAGCTTTTTTCCAGGTGTACGGTTCCAAGCCGTGTGACAAGAAGGGTTCGGACACGATGATGCGACGGACGGCAACGTGCCTCCTGGCGGTGGGGTTCCTCCTCATCGCCCTCCCCGCATCGGCCGACATGTTCCAGCACCATACGGGTCAAGCCGAGATCGAGCAGAAGATCGTCGAGCGTCCGTTGGTGGTGGGCAAGGGTTGGGTCGAGATGGGGATCGGCTTCGACTGGAAACACTCCGCCAGCGAGTTCCTGCCGGGGGACTCGGCAGCGATGGTGGGGTTCACTCCAGGCAAGCACTTCGATCGGTTCTCCAACGACGCGCGCTTCGACCAGCGCCGCTTCGCCCTGGACTTCCGATGGGGGTTCACCAAGGGGACGGACGTCTACCTGCACGTCCCCCTCGTGTGGAACCAGCTGCGCAACTCCAACGCCGGCGCGGACGGTGAGGCGGTCAACGTCAACACCTTCGCCCTCGGCGACATGGACATGGGGCTGCTGATCCAGTGGCTGCGCAAGGTGGATCCGGCGGGCAAGTTCAACAGCTCGCTGGGCAGCCACCTGCACATCAAGGCCCCCACCGGCCTCGAGTCGCCGGGCAGCTACATCCCGAGCCCCGGGCTGATCACGGTGATGCCCACCGGCACCGGCCAGTACAACTTCGGTGCCGACATCGAGTTCAAGCAGCAGCTGGACTTCGTGGCCATCGACGTGCGGGCCGGGTACACGTGGCGCACCACGGGGATCGCCCAGTACCTGATCGAGGACGACCAGCATCAGTTCGCGCTGCGCATCGACCCCGGCGACGGGGTCTATTGGAGCGCGATCGTGATGTTCCAGATGGCGCGCTTCCTGACCCTGGCGGTGGGGGCGGACTTCGAGTACCGCTTCGCCACCAAGATCGGGCCGGCCTCGCGCAGCCTCGCGGCGTGCAAGGAGTGCGACCCGGTCGAGGGCAGCAACGGCCTGTACGTGAACGGGGTCGGTACGCTGAGCATCACCCCCAACCGGAACTTCCAGGTCGACGTCCGGTTCGCCTACACCCTGGGTGGCCGGCCGTCGTACCTCATCCCCCTCGAGGACGTGACGCCCACCCGCGGTTGGACCGCTGGCGGCAGCGTCATGTACCGCTTCTAGGTCGTGGAGAAGAAGATGCGAAACCAGATCATCCGATTCCTGCTTTCGGCGGTGTTGGTGCTGGGCGTCTTCGGCGGCGCGACCCCAGCGGCGGCGGAGAAGTTCTTCAACCTGTACAACTACCCGGATCTCGACTGGTACGTGATCCACACCGAGCACTTCAACGTCTTCTACCCGAAGTCGAAGAAGAGCCCGGACGAGACCCGGTACTACCTCGATGGCTCCTTCGCCGCCCGCAAGACCGCGGTGGTGGCCGAGGAGATGTACGTCCCCACCTGCTCCCAGTACGACATGTACCTGGAGGAGACGGTCAACATCGTCGTGCTCGAGCAGCCCGACGACCTGTGGGGCTACACCATCCCGAACTTCGACTGGATCGTGGTGTCGTCCAAGCACGACGACTACCTGTGGCGGGCCCGCGGTCACGGGGACTGGTTCCGGCTGGTGATGTACCACGAGTACGCCCACGTCGTGTCCCTCAAGCGTGACTCCGTTTTCGCCGAGAACGGCTTCGGCTGGTACGTCTCCGCCCGCTGGCGGGACGGGGCCTACAACCTGGACACCGGCGCCAACTTCTTCATCGGCGACGGCGACCCCTGGTGGTGGGTCGAGGGTGGCGCCGAGTACACCACCCAGGAAGCCGGCATCAACACCTGGACCTCCAACCGCGACATGTGGATGCGCGCGGACATCCTCGAGGGCACGCTGCTGAACAAGGCCGACTGGGAGGACTACTACGGTCACAACGGCGGCCTGGACGGCGAGCGGCACTACAACAGCGGCTACAACTTCGGCATCTACCTCGAGGAGCAGTACGGCGAGGGTGTGATGCAGTCGTTCGCCAACAAGAAGAACGAGAAGGGCTGGACCGCCAACTGGGACCGGGTCGTCGAGGACACCCTCAACGTCAGCGTCGAGGAGCTGCGCCAGGGCTGGATCGACTGGGCCATGGCCAAGTACTCCAAGCAGCGCGACGACGTCCTGGCCGAGCCCGCCATCGGCGCCGAGCTCAGCTACACGATGCCCGTGTGGGAGAAGGACGACGAGGACGAGGATCGCCAGGAGTGGGAGAAGAAGCGCTGGATCGAGCAGCGCAAGGACAAGGAGAAGTCCGGCCTCTACATCTGGTTCCCCAAGTACAGTCCCGACGGGCGGTTCTACGCCCACTTCAACCTCCGGGGCAGCAAGGTCGTGGTCAAGGAGGTCCCCGAGGACACCTGGATGCCGATGCGGGGGGCCTACCTGGACGACGAAGAGGACGAGGAACTCATCGAGGAGCTGGGCAAGAAGGTCGGTTCGATCCCGCGCTGGATCGGCCCTTCGGGCTCGGGGCAGTTCGACTTCTCCCCCGACGGGACCCGTCTGATCTACCAGTGCCTCGAGCACGAGAAGACCAAGGCCGCCTACCAGGTCAAGGCCTACACCTACCCGGGCGGCTACACCTGGAACTCCCTGTGCATCTCCGAGCTGATCTACGACGAGGAGGACGAGGAGTTCACGTTCGAGCAGCCGCAGCGGCTGCTGGGCGCGCTCCGGGCCCAGGACCCGTCCTGGTCCCCCGACGGTGAGTGGATCGCCTACACCGAGTACGCCTCGGGCAACCAGGTGCTGTGGAAGATCCGCGCAGACGACTACACCGAGACCGGCGACAGCAAGGTCCGGCTGACCCCCTTCGACGACGGCACCCAGATCGAGATGGTCGACTGGTCCCCGGACGGGAGCCAGCTGGTCTTCGGCTCCTACCGCAACGACATGCAGGATCTGTGGCTGGTCAACGCCGACGGCACCGACCTGCGGCCCATCACCCAGGACCGCTACTCGGACAACGAGCCCCACTGGGGCGCCGACGGCTATATCTACTTCTCGTCGGACCGGGTGGGCGGCATCTACAACGTCTTCCGGTTCAACCCCGAGGCCAAGATCGGCTGGCGGGACACCGATGGTGACGGCTACCCCGACGACGAGGACGGCTGCCCGACCGAGGCGGAGAACTTCAACCGCTGGAAGGACAAGGACGGGTGCCCCGACACCCTGCCGGTGCGGGTCACCGCCGAGCGGGTCGAGATCACCGAGAAGATCCCCTTCGACCTGGACAAGGCGACCCTGAAGCCCGAGGCCAGCCCGCTGCTGGACCTGGTGGCGAGCACCCTGGTCGAGCACCCCGAGCTGCTCAAGATCGAGGTGGCCGGGCACACGGACAAGCAGGGCGCCGCCCAGTACAACCTGACCCTGTCCCGCGACCGCGCGGCCACGGTCGAGGCCTACCTGGCGGCCGCAGGAGTGGACGCCGCGCGTCTGAGCTCCACCGGTTACGGCTTCTCCCGTCCGGTCATGGAGGGGGACACCGAGGAGGCCCACGCCGCCAACCGCCGGGTCGAGTTCGTCATCCTCGAGCGCGCTCCGGAGCCGGCCGAGAAGCTGACCCCCATCGCCGAGGGCGAGGGTGCCGGAGCCGCCGAGGAGACCGAAGAGGACGGTCCCGGCCGGGGCACCGGCGACGCCGTGAAGCCCGAGGGCGAGGGCGACGACACCAAGGAAGAAGTACTCGCCGAGGGCGAGGGCGAGACCGAGGGCGAGACCGAGGCAGTTGCCGAGGGTCGCGACCTCTCCACCGCTCCCGCCGCGCTGATCGTCCGGCGAGACGCGGAGAAGCACGCCTACGACCAGGCCAGCCCCGAGGAGATGTCCCAGGCCGCCCTGGTCCAGATCACCAACGTGATCTACGGCGCGTTCACCCCGTCGATCACCCCGCAGGGCAACCTGCTGTACTCCCAGTACACGGCCTTCGGCTGGAAGCCCTACGGCCTGCACCGGGACGACTTCTACAACCACGTGGTGGACGACACGGCGCTCGCCTTCGAGGTGACCGACGAGATGTTCGCGGTCCAGGAGGAGTTCCCGAGCTTCGCCGAGTCCACCGAGAAGGTCATCACCGCCGGCAAGTACCTGCGGCCGCCGATGGCCATCCCCCTGTTGATCTTCCAGAACATGTCCCGGTCCCACATGGGCTTCTCGGGTGGCGTCCAGCTGTGGGGTTCGGACTTCCTGTCCAACCACGACGCCTTCCTGATCGGACTGTTCGGCGAGGACCTCTACCTGGGCGGTGCGATCAACATCAACAAGTTCGCACCGAACATCTACTTCGGCGGCGCCTTCCGTCAGATCAAGTACGACTACGCCTACATGTTCGACCGCGACGAGGACGTGGAGACCACCGACGACGTCTTCCTGGGCGACATCAAGGGCGTGCAGTACCTGTACGCGGGCTACGGCGGGGTCGAGATCCCGATCAACAACAACCTGGAGCTGTCGTACAACCACGTCAGCTACGGGGTGGGGTACAAGGGCGTGGACGACGGCGTCGGCCAGACGCCGCTCTTCTACCACATGATCAACACCTTCCACTGGGCGGTGGCCTCCTTCAGCGAGGACGCCTTCTGGCGGGGCGACTTCGGCATCAACCCGCGGGGGGGCATGCGCTTCTCCCTGGACGCCTCGGTCAACTTCTCGGACATCCAGTACGAGTGGTCCAACGGCGTGGACGCCGACGACGGGCAGCTGCTCGACCGCTACGTCTACCCGGAGTTCGAGGCGCGGGCCATCGGCTACATCCCCGCGCCCTGGGCCAAGAAGAAGCACCACACCCTGCAGGTCGACCTGCTGCTGGGGCTGATCCCGACCAACGTCAGCTACAACGACGAGTTCCGCGGTGGCGGCCAGTCGGCCCTGAACTACCGCAACCCCTGGTCGACCAACACGGCCTTCTCGGGGTACGAGTCCTGGTCGCTCGGCGGCGAGACGATGGGCATCCTGAACCTGGCCTACCGCCTGCCGATCCGCCGCAACATCGACAAGAAGTTCGGCGTGCTCTACCTGGACAGCATCTACCTGCAGTTCTTCGGCACCGCCGGCAACTTCTGGTCCTATCGTACGCGGGAAGGCGCCCAGACCTACGACTTCTACGGGGACCCCGTGGCGGTCGATCAGGACGACATCATCCGTGAGGCTCCGTTCAGCGACCGGCTGGAGAACTGCTCGCAGAGCGTGCGGGATCGCAACGACGGCCAGTGCGGCCGGGCGCTGTTCCCGGTGGCGACGCAGAACGGCAACCGGATGCTCTTCGACGCGGGCGTCGAGCTGCGCATCCGGGCCAACCTGTTCAACCGCAGCACCTGGAACAGCTTCATCCGGGTGGCCTACGGGTTCAACGAGGTGGGCGGCATCTTCGACGTGGACGGCGACGACATCGTCACCAACGTCGACGACCCGAACCTCAACGCCATCTCGTCGGAGAAGGAGCGCCCCTCGATTCGCTTCTACATCGGCCTGGGAACGGGCTGGTAGGCAGCGGATGAAAGCGCGAATTGCAAGGAATCACTGGGCGCCGCCGGGATGGCGCCCGTTGGGAAGCGAAACGATGACGCGAGCGACTCTCACCACCACCTTGGTCCTGTTGCTGACAGGCAGCCTGCTGCTCACCAGCTGCGGGCGCGACGCCAGCGACGCCGGGGCCAAGCTCATCGGGGTCGGCTTCGATCCGGGCACGGTCCAGCCGGCTCCGATTCCGTCCGCCGGCCTGGTCGACCTCGTCAACCTCAACTACGAGGCGACGAACCTCGACCTGGGGGCCACCGGGCTGTACTACCCCGGCGATCCCTTCGTGGACGGCTCCGAGCCGTTCCAGCTGGTCATGGGGTTCTCCTACGTGTTCCACCCGGCGCTGACCGCGGCAGACGAGCTGCAGCTGCTCAGCCCCAAGGGTCCGGACATGCTCAACACCTGCTACGTGACCAAGAACCGCAACGGCCCCATCGGCTCGTTCACCACGGTGGACATGGGCGATGCGCTGCGGTTCCAGGGCAACAACATGCGCTGGGGCATCCCGCGGACCCCCGGGGACTACCCGGGCAACACCGCGGACGTGTTCCTGTACTACATCGGCTCGGAGCCGCTGGTCATGGGCCACCCCGACATCGGCAGCAACTGGGCCTACGACGAGGTGTTGAGCCTCCAGTGGGACGGCGGCGTGCCCCCCAAGGACGCACCGGTCGCCTCGGTCCCGATGCCCTCGTGGGCCGAGGACCAGCGCACCGGCAAGGCCGCGGGCGACCCCACCATCTACTCGCCGCCCAGGCTCGAGGGCATCACCGTCGCGGCCACCGAGGCCGAGACCGGCGGCGCTCCCCTGGCGTTCGCGGCGACCACCGAGTACGCCCCCAGCCCGTTCGCGGGCGACGGCGACGTGATCAACGTCCGCTGGGAGCCCTGGGACCAGGCGGCGGACAACAACGCCTACGTGGTCCTGCAGATCCGGCTGCTGTACGAGGAGGAGGGTGGCTCCAAGCTGTCCTGCCCCTGGGACCCGAGCCAGCTCTGTGACTGCGAGGAGGACGGCGCCGCGGACCTCGACTGTGATCCCGGCTACGTTGCCGACCCGTCGGTGGGCAACAACGAGGGCGACGGCAGCGGGGTGGACAACTGCTCCGACGGCATCGACAACGACGGCGACTTCTTCTGCGACTCCGACGGTTGCATCTGCGCCAACACCGACCTCGATGGGGACGGCGAAGAGGACTTCACCTGCCCCGACTGGATGCAGGGCCGCTGGCTCGGCCCGGACCCCGAATGCGCGCGGCACTACAAGACCTCGGTCTGCCGCGAGGGTTCGTGTTATTCGGTGGGCGGCGACCGCAGCCCGGACGCCGCGGCCGCCGAGCTCACCTGCACGGTGAGCGACGAGTCGGGCAACTTCATCATCCCGGCCGACCAGGTCACCGAGCTGATGAGCGTCGCCGACATGTCCCGCGTGGCGGGCGCCTTCCTGATCGTCTCCCGCACCGCCGAGGAGCGGATCACGCTGCCGATGGTCAAGGACGAGATCGGCAAGCCTGTGGACGTGGGTGAGACCCGCGTCCGCGTCAGCAACATCACCCTGGGCCGCCTCGCGGTCAACGAACTGTAGGGAGGAGGGGAACGATGCGTATCACCATCTTCTCTCTGCTGGTCGCCGCGGCGCTCCTGATCTCCGTGGGATGTGAGACCGCCGACTACTACGACGGGACCGCCCCCGCGGTGGTCAGGGTCACTCCCGACCGCGAGCGTTCGCTCACCGGTTGTCAGCACGTGGTCGTCGAGGTGGACGACCTCGAGCAGTGCGAGACCCCATCGGTGGTCATCGGTTCGCGCAACGCGACCGTGCTTCCCTCCGAAGGCGTCCAGTCCTCCGAGGATCTGGACTTCTGGATGGAACGCTGCTTCCTCGACGAGATCGATATCGACGACGACGCCATCAACGTCATCGCTCCGCCCGGCCCCGTGGCCGGCGGCACGGTGGACGTCCAGGTGGCCTGCGCCGACGGCATCGGCACCCTCGAGGACGGCTACGAGTACGCCGACGGCCGCCACACCCGCGAGGACACGGACCTGCACGAGAACGAGGTCAGCGGCATCGCGGTGTTCTGGCAGGACGGGCCCTTCGTGAACGTGCCGTTCGTGTACGGCTACGGCTTCGTGCACGAGCAGCCCGTGCCGAGGCAGTCGATCTTCCTGTCCGGCGACCACGACGCGGTGGCGACCCGGGACGGGGTCAAGCCCCAGACCCCCGCGGCGGTCTACGACCTGCCCGAGGGGGCCGACCGGCTCCGGATCGGCGACTCCATCGACTTCTACTACCCCCGCGACCTGCCGCTGGATCCGGCGGCCCAGTACGTGGGGTCCCCCACCAACTTCCAGAACGAGAACGTGCTGTTCCTGGCCGTTCACTACCAGCGGCCGGAAGGTGAGGCCTGCTACGCGGGCGCCGCGGATGGCGACGGCGGCTACTACTGGGGCAGCGGCTCCAGCGCCGACACCGCGTCCAAGGGCTGCGTGCGGTTCTACAAGGTCCATCACAATCTGCTGCAGGGGCAGAACGCCGCCGAAGAGGACATCGACAGCAACGTGCTGCCGCTGGACTTCACCTGGCAGGGCGTGATGATGGACCCGGACCTGCCCAAGTACGAGACCCGCTACGGGGACGACGAGACCGCTCCCGACCCGAGCGAGGTGGGCATCGAGCTGCCGACGGGCACCTACTACACCTACCTGACCCGCTCGTGGGAGAGCTTCGGCCTGCCCATGGATCCCCTGGATCCGCTGGACGTGCCGCTGGAGTACTTCCCCAACCTGCATCTGGACAACGGGGCGACCGAGGTCACCCTGACGGACGAGGCGGCCCTGAGCCTCTACTTCGACCAGGACGTTCGGTACTACATCAACACCGACACCGTCGGCGAGAACACGATGCCGGCGAACCGCGAGCTGTTCGTGCGGGCGTCCGGTGGTTCGTCCTACGGTTCCCAGGTGGAGGCGTTCGACACCGATCTGAACGGCAACGGCGAGTACGACGCGGGTGAGTACGTCATCAGCGTGCCGCCCACCGAGGACGAGGCCTCGGCGACCACGGGATTCCCCGCAGCGCTGGGCCTGTACGACTCCTTCCCCATGTACCTGGACCGCGAGCCCTTCTTCGACGACAGCGGGAACCCGCTGGTCATGGACGACGGGGACTGGGACTCCTTCATCGACGACGGCATCAACGCCGCGTGCACCGGCATTCCGGTCTTCTGGACCAGCGACTGCACGGGTGAGGACGCCTTTGCCGGCCGCGACTCCTGCTTCGACGGCGAGGACAACGACGGCGACGACCTGACGGACATGGATGATCCGCACTGCTTCTGCGTCAACGACTTCGTCACGGCGATCATCGAGGTCTGGGAGTGGGGCATTCCCACCGGCCTGGGCTACGTGACGCCTTACCGGATCGTCGCGCGGGCCTGGGACACCGACGAGCGCCTGTGCTTCCCGCCCCAGGCGCTGGCCGCGCTGCCGGACATCACCGCCAACGACCTGGAGCCCTCCGACCAGGCCCCCGAGCGCTACGCCCACTCGGGCTTCGGCTCGTTCAGCCTCAACAAGCACCGGCTGCAGAAGGTGCCGATCGACGAGCTGTACGGCAACATGATCGTCGACCTGAACCACACCTACGGCGCCTACTTCATCACGGTGTCCAACTGTGAGGACGGGATCGACAACGACGGTGACGGGGCCATCGACACCGACGACCCGGGCTGCACCGGCGCCATCGACGACTTCTGGGAGCGCGAGGACGGCAACGAGTGCGACGACGGCATCGACAACGACGGCGACGGCCTCATCGATCTGGCGGACACCGACGACTGTGACAGCCCCGCGGATCCCTACGAGGGCACCAAGTCGGCCTGCGACGACAACTACGACAACGATGGCGACGGCTGGGTCGACTACGAGGAGGACGATCCCTTCACCGAGGGCATCGACGAGAGCCTCTGGGGTGACCCGGGCTGCGACAGCGAGGACGACAACGACGAGTCCAATGGCGACCTGGGCGAATGTGCCGACGGCGCGGACAACGACGGCGACGGCCTGATCGACGGCGACGATCCCCAGTGCGCGGATCCCGCCGGTCAGGGCTACATGAGCGAGCACGAGGGTCCCCAGTGCAACGACGGTGAGGACAACGACGGCGACGGCCTCATCGACCTGGACGACCCGGAGTGCACCGACCTGGAGGACAACCAGGAGGCGCCCACCGGCTGCGAGGACGGCGTGGACAACGACGGCGACGGCTGGGTCGATGCCGACGATCCCGACTGCTACTACTACGAGAACGTCACCGAGACCGGCCTGACCATCGCCTCGTGGCCCTGTGGCAACGGCGAGGACGACGACGGCGACGGCCTGGTCGACGGTCACGATCCCGACTGTCTGCACGCCGAGCACGAGACCGAGGAGCCGCCTGACCCGACCTGCTCCGACGGCGACGACAACGACGGCGACGGCTGGTTCGACCTGGACGACCCGGACTGCCAGGGTATGGGCGGCGCCGAGGATCCGGGCGGCTTCTACGGCAGCGAGTGCAACGACGACACCGACAACGACGGTGACGGCCTCGTGGACTCCATGGATCCCAACTGCGACGACGCCTACGACGACGACGAGGCGGCGGCCGGGTGCGAGGACGGCCTGGACAACGACGGTGACGGCTGGATCGACGGCGACGACCCCGACTGCTACTACTGGGGCGGCACCAGCGAGATCGGCCTCGATGTGGGCGGCTGGGAGTGCGCGGATGGCGACGACAACGACGGCGACGGGCTGATCGACGGCAACGATCCCGACTGCCTCGACGCCGAGCATCCGAGCGAGACAGCCCCGGACCCCAGCTGTAGCGACACCGACGACAACGACGGCGACGGCTGGATCGACGGCGACGACCCCGACTGTGCGGACGTGGGCGGCGCCGAGGATCCGGGCAGCCTCTACGGCTCGGAGTGCAACGACGGCACGGACAACGACGGCGACGGTGACATCGACGCCGACGACGTCCACTGCGACGACGCCTACGACGACCAGGAGCAGGCCATCGGTTGCGAGGACGGCACGGACAACGATGGCGACGGATGGACCGACCTGGACGACCCGGACTGCTACCACTTCGGTGCGGACGACGAGCTGGGTCTGGTGATCACCGAGCAGTGTGGCGACGGCACCGACAACGACGGTGACGGCGACATCGACGGCAACGACGCCGACTGCACGGACGCCGAAGACGACGACGAGTCGCAGTAGGCCGTTCGCGTCATACTCGTTCCGCCGCGCCCCTACCTGAAGAGACCCACCACCGAGATCGCAGAGACCGCCCAGACCCCGGGGCATTCCTCCGCCCTCGGCGCTCTCCGCGCTCTCCGCGGTGAACTCTCCGGTCATCCCGGACTTCTGTTATCGTCCCGATCCAGCGAGGAGTTCTTGCCATGTACCTGCGTTCTCTCGTCGTCCTGATCGCCGCCTTCGCCCTGCTCTGCGGCTGTCCGACCGAAGAGCCCGACGACGACACCACAGGAGACGACGACG
>CAZITQ010000097.1:0-31974 GCA_964542165.1 uncultured Rickettsiales bacterium | reverse complement strand
CGGTGCGCAACACGACCGGAGGCGCGGCCGAGAGCGCGTTCGTGTCGTGCACGGGTTACTTCCGGTTCCTGACGTAGGGGCGGGGTAGGGCCGCTTCCCGGGTGATGCGATCTCGGGACGAACCCGGAGGGGAGGGCTCCGCCCGCCCGATTTCGGAGGAACCGACTATGGCATCTGACCGCGAGGGCAACGGCTGGGATGGCGGCTCCCGCCCCGACGCTCCTCCCGCCGAGGACGAGCGCCCGCGGCGTGAGAGGCTCCCCGGCTGGGACGAGGCGCTCGACCTTATGAGGACGGTCCTGGGAGACGACGCGCTGTCGGATTTTGTCGATGCGGGCGCTGTGGAGATGGGGCCGCCTGGCTCGGGTTCGCCTACCCGAGGTGGTCCACGCAGACCGGACGGCGCGAGCCCGCGGGAGCCCCGGGATCCGGAAGCAGAGGATGGGCTTCCGCCCTCGCCGCGTGTGGCCCCCGCGCTTGCCAGATACCGTGTCGAGGTGGATTTCCCTTGGTGGGTGACCGACGACCGGATCAAGCCGCTCAACGGCGTGAACAAGGGCGTGCTCACCTACCCGAAGTATGGACGGACGGAAGGGAGGCCGGAGGTGATCTTCGACGTCACCCGCCTCTACCAGGCGGCAGGTGTCACGTCGACGCGGCTGCACAGTGATGTCTTCGACGTCGCCAACATCTTTCGGGGAGCCGGGGCGTTCGTGAGCGGGATCGGATTTCTGGATGGAGCGCCGAATCCGCCCCCCAATGACCAAGGCCACTTCGACGAGATCGTTGAGAGTTACTTGGGGGCTCACGAGGGCCGATTTTACTCACGTTCAGGATTGAACAGGGCCCTCGCTGAGGCTAGCGTCTACGACAATCAGGTTCCCCAGGAGTTCGTCCAAATCGAGAGATGGGAGGCATGGCTCTATTGGTATCCAGCCACCGATTCTGCGGTCGACGATCAGGGCAACTACATCTTCGGCTCGGACACAGGCGCCCTGGCATCCTATGCGGCCCTCGTGGATGGCGGCTTCGAGATCTACTTCCGCGTGGGAGAAAGCAATCAGGGGCCCTCGTACATGAGCCCGTCGCTCGGCATCTTGCACGACCCGATCCCTCTGTGGCTCCGCTATGCTGGAGCCGCAGACAAGATCCTGCACCACCTGATTTCGAGCACCTACGATCCCGCCACCCAGACGGTAACCCCCCCCCGGTTCATCGAGATCTGGAACGAACCCAACGGGGCCGCCTACACCGGCCCGCACGCCGTGGCAGTTGACGGCGTGGATTCGGAGCCGGCGGGGTGGGCCGAGGACTTCGGTGGAATGGCCGATCTGGTCTTCGATGCGGTCGGTCATTTCGCGCCCACCGCGGGATTCGGGTTCAGCGACCAGGGCATGGTCGATTTCGTACGTTCGATCGGTGGCGGCCCGCCAGAGAAGGTCTTCGAGCTGCTCAAGAACATCCGGCTGTCCGAACTCCCGTTTCTGTCCTTCCACGTCTACGGGATGGAGATCGGCGATACGGGTGACAGTCCTGTCGCGTTGATGGACCGGGCCATGACGTTCGCCGACAAGCTCGTGGACCTGCGCAAGGCCGTCAACCTCCTGTCTTTGTGCCAGCGCCTCTTTCCGGGGCGCTGCACGCTCGAATCTCTATCGTATCTCGAAGCACTCGATTTCCCTCTGGACCACTCCGGGGCGCCCCCGCTGCACATCACCGAGTGGAACGCCTGGACCGAGTTGGCGCCCGACTGGGACTTTCCTGCCCTGGGGTTGTGGGGGGCCTTCGTCTCCTTCGGCCTGACCGTCATGCAGCACCCCGACCTGGACGTCGAGCGGGCGCACTTCTGGGATGGCAGGGTGGCGAGGGGCCCCCTCGGCGATGCAAATCCGAGGGACACAGGCGTTGGACTGTTCAGCGCGATGCAGCAGCTGAATGGGGACGTAGGTTTCGTAGTGCGGCCATCCGCTCTGGCGATGTCCCTGCACGCCGGTATCGAGGAGGACGCCTGGATCCCCGTCGAGATCGCCAGGACCTTGCCCGGGATCCCCGAATCCTCCACCGCCATGTGCTCCGACGTGCTCTCGGCCGCGGAGGCACGCTTCGAAGTGACCGCATTGGCGACCCAGTCCGAGGACCTCCAGCGAAGAACCGTCATCGTGACGAACCTCTCGGAGCTGGAACGCGAGGTGGTCGTGGCGGTGTCCGGGCTGGCCGTCGCGCCCGGCCAGCCGCACACCGGATTCACGGCAACTATTCGAACACTCGATTGTGGGAACTTCCCGGCGAATGGGGTAGGCATCCATCCTGCGGATCCGTTGACGGATCCCGCTGAGCCAGATCTCCAGGAAGTCGAGGCAGTGTTCGACGACCACTTCGAAGTAGACCTCCACATCATCCCCGCCAACCACCTCCCCGCCTGGGCGGTCGTCGGGGAGATCCCATTGACGGTCCCGGGGTATGGCGTGGTGCGGATCGACATCGTCCCCGGGGGTCTCGAACTCTAGACCGCGTCGAGGGGCGGATGGAAACAATGGATCCCTGTGTAGCGCACACGCCCCCACAGTTCGTGTGCGTGGCTGCCAGTGTGGAGGTTCTGGGATGACGTTCCGTCGGACGCCTAGTGGTGGGTTTGTTTCGAGCATCTTCGTGCTCTTGGCGCTCACCTGGTCGCTCCCATGCAAATCCCCGGCGCAGCCCAACGTCCCGCTGTACGCCGGTGCGTCGTACTTCGCGGAACAACCCGATGACTTCGTCAGCGCAGTCGCTGGACTGGGAGATGTGAACGGAGATGGGTTCGACGACCTTCTGATCGGTGCCCATCACAACGACGAGTCGGGGCAAGAGGCTGGCCAGTCATACTTGGTCCTAGGGAGGGCCTCTGGGTGGTTGCACGGAGTTGCCCTCGATCAGGCCAACGCGTCCTTCCTCGGGGAGGCCCCGGATGATTGGTCAGGATTTCGAGTTGCTGGTACGGGCGATGTGAACGCAGACGGCTATCAGGACTTTGTCATCGTATCCCCCGAGAATGACGAAGGGGGAGCCAACGCCGGTCAAGCCTACCTGATCTTCGGGAAGGCCCAAGGCTGGACGCACGATACCGATCTCGCCTTTGCCGATGCTTCGTTTCTTGGGGAGGACGCGGGAGAACTGCTGTTCAACGTGGCGAGCGCCGCCGACGTGAACGGAGACGGGTACGACGACATGCTGGCCGGGTGCAGTGCCAATGACGAGAATGGGCAAGACGCAGGACAGGCGTACCTTATTCTGGGGGGCGCCGGCGGTTGGATCCCGGACGTCTCCCTTGGCGCCTCGGATGCCTCGTTTCTTGGGGAGCACGCTCACGACATGCTCGGAGGTCGACTTGCATCCGCAGGCGATGTGAACGGCGATGGACTGGACGATATTCTACTCGGCTCCCATACCAACGATGAGGGGGGCGCCTACGCTGGGCAGGTCTACCTGGTGTTGGGTCGGCAGTCAGGGTGGACCATGGACACACCGATCCACCAAGCCGACGCTTCGTTCATCGGGGAGACCGAAGGAGATTGGGCCGGGTGGTCTCTCGACGGCGCAGGGGACATTGACGGCGATGGCCTCGATGACATCGTGATCGGTGCGGAAGGGAACTCGGAATCCTGGGATCATTCAGGACAAGTCTACCTCGTCTTTGGGCGCGCCCAAGGCTGGGGCATGGACACGATCCTGTCAGACGCCGACGCGTCATACCTTGGCGAGGATGCCTACCACTTCGCGGGCTATTCGGTTGCTGGCGCCGGAGACATCAACGGAGATGGCATCGATGATGTACTGGCCTCGTCCGTTGACCACGCGGCCTACGTGATCCTGGGACGGGAGACGGGTTGGGCGATGGACACTTCCCTCGCAGAGGCTGGTGCGGCCTTCGGACCGGGGGGCTGTGATCTGGGATGGGACCTCGACGGCATCGGCGATGTCAACGGGGACGGCTTTTCCGATTTCGCAGTCGCATCGCCATGCTCGGGACTCGGGCTCGGGAGCTACGTGGAGATCGTCTTCGGCTACCCCTGCTGGGACGCGGACGGGGACGGGGTAGACAGTTGCAGCGGGGACTGCAACGACTTGGCGGCCCAGATCTACCCGGGCGCACCCGAGATCTGCGACGGAATCGACGGCGACTGCGACGGCGTGATCCCCGAGGACGAAGCAGATGCCGACGGCGACGGGCAGATGATCTGCGAAGGGGACTGCGACGACGATGAGGCCGCCGTCTTCGCGGGGGAGAACGAGATCTGCGACGGGCTCGACAACGACTGCGATCCCGCCACCGACGAGCTGGTGGATTCGGACGGGGATGGCTACAGCGTTTGCGGCGGAGACTGCGACGACGGGGCGCCCGGCGTGTACCCAGGCGCACCCGAAGACTGCGACTGGATCGACACGGACTGCGACGGCGTGATCCCCGAGGACGAGCAGGACGCCGACGGGGACGGGTTCGCCCCCTGCGACGGAGACTGCGACGACAACGACCCAACCCGGCACCCGGATGCGGAGGAAATCCCCTACGACGGGATCGATCAGGACTGCGATGAAGCCGATCTCGTGGACGTGGACGGTGACCTCCACGCGGCCGAGGAGGCGGGCGGCGACGACTGCGACGACCTGGACCCCCAGGTCCATCCAGACGCTGACGAGGTCTGCGACGACGACGTGGACAACGATTGCGACGGGCTGGTCGACGACGAGGACGAGGACTGCCCCGATCTGGATGACGATGATTCGGCGGACGACGACACCACCGACGACACGGGAGACGACGACTCCACCGAACCCCAGGGCGACGACTGCGACTGTCGCTCCCAGGCCGCACCAGGAGCCTCAGGAGGTGTGGCGGTGGTGCTGCTCGGCCTGATCGGGTTGTTGAAGCGAGCGAGGTCGCCCCGCGCACGGTAGCGGCCCCTCTCACCCCTACTCCCCGCCCGGCGCCGCCCGCTGCTTCTTGATCCGCACGCAGGTCGGGCCCCCCTGCCGCCCGAGCGGGAGTAGCAGTCCCCGAGGGCCTCCTTCGCCGGACCCGTCTCGAGCAGGACGTGTGGATTGTGTTCGGTCTCATCGTCGCGGATGTGTCCGGGGGGTCGGCGCGAGGGGTGGAGAAAACACGTGGAGGTCCTGAGGGGACGGTGGGCGGATCAGGGGGCGTCGGCATCCGCCATGGGGCTCGGCAGCAGGGGCTGATCTCCCCCCGTTCCGGGGAGCAGGCCCATCTCCATCTCGGCGACCAGCACGCCGGCGGGTACGCGAAGGGTGACCGGGACGCCCGACGTCGCCCCCGAGACCCAGCCGCCGCCGCCGTGCTGGACCGGCGGGGCGAGGTAGTCGTGGAGCACCTCTCCCGAGGCGGCGGCGACGATGTCGCGCAGCACCCGGTGATCGGCGGACCAGAACCGGGCGTTGCGGACACGCTCCTCGCGGCCGTCGGTGTACAGGCGGGTCACCACCAGGGGATCGGTCAGCGCGGGGCCGCCGTCGTCGTCGAAGCGAATCCGCCGGATCGAGGTCGGGGTCCGGAACGCGGGATCGTCGAGGGTCCGGACCACGAGGACGTGGTCCTGGCCCGCCTGACGCGCCAGCTTGAACGCCAGGCGCTCGAGCTTCTTGTCGGACAGGCTGCGTTTCGGTGTGATCGAGAGCACGCCCGGCATGCCGACCATCCGCGTGCCCGGGGAGCCCCGACCGTGGCCATTGGACCCGCCGATGTCTTCCCGGGGGACGCGGGACATCAGCAGGGAGCCCACCACCCCCTCGTCCACCAGCTCGACCCGGGTGGCGGCGACCCCCTCGTCGTCCACGGCGAAGGCGCCGACGAGCTCGGGGGAGGCCGTGGGATCGTCCACCACCGTGTACCCCGGCGGCAGCACGCGCCGCCCCATCCGGGCCAGGGGGCGGGATTCGGTGGACCAGTCGCTGCCGGTCTCCTCTTTCGGTGTTCCCATCAGCTGGGGCACCAGCAGCTGGCGGAAGAGCTCCGCCGAGGCCTGACCCGAGAACACCACCGGACCGATGTACTCGTCCTGGGTCGGCGCGGCGACCGTGGTGAGCAGTTCGTCGAGCATGGCGTCGACCCGGGCCTCGAGGGCCGCGGTGTCGGCCCGCTGGTCGGGGGTGGAGAGGAAGGCCGAGCAGATCCCCTTGACCAGCGCCCCGTCCTCCGCCCGGGCCTCGGCGACGGCACGGACGACGGTCACCCGATCCACGTCCACCACCCGCGTTCCCTCGGAGGTGACCAGGTAGCGCCGCCAGCCGGTGTCGGAGGTGTACACCCGGGACGTCACGATGCGCGGGTCCCGCGGGACACGGCCGGAGAGGTGGCGAGCCAGCTCCTCCATCCGGGCCAGGTCCGGGGAGGGGCGCGGCGAGGGATCGATGCTCACGAGGGGCTCGATCCGGGCGAAGTCCGGAGGGCGCTCCTCCTCGTCGTCCGGCCCCCGCACCGCCTCCTTGGTCGCCAGCCCCTCCACGGCGGACTTGTAGGCGTCGTCGGTCACGATCCACAGGTCCCGGGCGATGGCCACGGGATCGTCGTCGATCACCAGCGACGCCCCGGACAGGCCGGAGGGATCGTCGCCGAAGGTGGCGAAGTTGGTGTTGTCGGACTCGTAGCCGCCGACCCGTACCTCCGCCCGCAGGGGGCGCGAGCGCCCCTCCCCCGAGTGCAGCAGTGACCCCAGCGAGGCGGTGGCCCGGGCCTGGTGGGTGTCGAGCACCGAGTAGGCGACGAAGTAGGGACGCGGGGCGTCGGGGAGGGCCAGCTGATCCATGGATCGCTGCACCTCGCCCTCCAGGGCGATCAGCATCGGATCGTCCGCCGCTCCCTCGCCCGCGGCCGGGGACGCAGCGGCGACTGCCAGCAGCAGGACGAGGACCGTGTACAGCCGGGGGAGGGTCATCGCTCACCCCCTCGCTCCACCGGGGGCGGGAGCAGGGGAGGTCGCTCGTCGCCGGTGTCCTTGCGCTGGACCTCGATCCGCCGAACGAGCAGGTCCGGCGACGCCGCGGACACGGGTACCCAGCCCGACTCGGCCCCGCAGAACCCGTTGAACACCGCGGTGGTGTCGCTGGCCGCCATCACCTCGGAGAAGGTGGCCAGGGGGGTCCCGATCAGGTCCACACCCCGCACCAGCTCGTCGGGGCGTCCGTCCGGGTAGACCCGGTAGACGATCACCGGCGAGACGTTGAACGCGTTGGCCATCGAGCGGCCGGTGTAGGTGAATCCGCCGGTGATGTCGTCGAACAGCAGGCCGTAGGGCGCGCCCTGGGCCCGGACCTCGTCCAGCAGGCGCTCCCGCAGCTCCTCCATGGTGAGCTGCTCCTCGGAGACCACGATCAGGTTGCCCTGGCGGGACATGGTGTCGTGGCCGCTCTGGCGCCGGGCGTGGCCGTTGGACCGGTCCTGGCCGGGAATCGGCGTGCGGGTACCGAGGAACCGGCGCAGTACCCCGTCCTCCACCAGCGCCACCCGCTCCGCGCTCACCCCCTCGTTGTCGTACGGGTAGTGCCCGTTGAGGTACTCGCCCTCCAACCGGGCCAGGGTCGGGTCGTCGACGACGCTCAGGAAGGGGGGCAGGACCGCCTCGTCCACCACGTCGGCAAAGGTCTGGCCCTCCTCCTCGTCCCGGAGCCGGGTGCCCTCCATCCGGTGGCCGAAGATCTCGTGGAAGAACACCGCGGCCGCGCGCCCGCTGAGTATGGCCGGGCAGGCCATGGGCTCGGCGGGGGTCGCCGACGCCAGGTCCACCAGCATCGCCTCGAGGGCCTCCGCCTCGGCGAACAGGGTGGCGGCGTCCGGGAGCAGGCCGGGCTCGCTCTCGTCGAAGGTGCGGGTCAGCGCCAGCTCGGTGCCCTCGGGGGCCAGGGTGGCGCCGCGGATGGTGACCCGGGCGTGGGTCCGTGGGATGCGCAGCATCGCGCCCTCGGAGCTGACGTAGTACCGGGTCTCGGCCCGGACCGTGAACCGGACGGACCCGTCGTAGACCACGGTGGAGTCGCGGAAGGCCAGCGACACCTCGCGGAGCCGGTCTTCCCAGGCCGCCTGGTCCAGGTCGATCTCCGCCCGGTCGCCGACCCATTCCGCGGCGTCGGCGCCGGAGAAGTCGGGCAGGTCGTCCTCGTCGACGCGGGTCAGTCGGCTGGTGCGCAGCTGCACCAGTCGCGAGACCGCGGACCGGTACTGGCGCTCGGCCTCCCGGCGCAGCGCCATGCGGATGGGGAGGGGATCGTCGTCCAGGGGCAGGATGTAGTCCGCCCGCCGCCCGCCGCCCGGGCCCTCCTCCACCGCCGTGTCCGGGTGGGTGTTGTCCAGCGAAGGATCGCCGACCCGCATGTCCACGTCGAAGTGCCGGCTGTGTCCCCGGCTCACCGAGCCCAGGGCGCCGTCCTCCCCGTGCATCTCCACCAGCCGGGTCTCGACCACCTCGAAGGCCAGGTAGTAGGGGGGCTCCTCCATGGCCGACAGCCCGGCCATCGAGCGCTCGAGCTCGTCCTGGAGGACCTGGAGCAGTGGATCGTCATCCGCCGCCGTCGCCGGTGTGGCCAGGGCCAGTCCCAGGGCGAGGGCCACCCATATCCGCAACCGCATCGATCACCTCCGCGCTCCGTAGCAGCACTCGGGGAAACCCACTCCGCGTCGCCAGAACCGCGGGCCGTCCCCGCTGATACGGTCGCTTCGCTCCCTCTGCGTCAGGCCTCTGTCGCCTACGCATGGTAGGCTCCATCGGCCTTCCTTGTCAGCCGGGCGCCCCGCGTCTCTGGCTCGGTCCGGGGTCTCCCCGAGTACTGCTAGCCTAGACACTTCCAGCCGGCTTTCCATCCCCCATGGCGCGCATACGCGGTCGTTGACACGGGCGTCGGCCTCGGGCTAGGTGGGTGGCTGCAGGCCGCCTCCGGGGCGGCCGGAGGAGGCACCGTGCAGTATCTGGAGCACGTCACCACCGGCCACGACGCGACCCTGTACTCGATCCACGGGGAGTTCGACGGCCCCGTGAAGCGCTACGTGGTCACGACCCCGGAGACCCGCGCGATCTGCAACCAGCCCGAACTGCTCGGGGCCGACTTCGGCCACCAGCTCGCCCGCGCCTCCGCCCGCTCGCTGCACCTGCTGCCCGAGCGCGAGTCCATCTCCGGCACCCGCCAGGAGCGGGTCTGCGTGGTGCACTTCCTGCGCGGCGGGCTGAACTTCGGGCTGCGAGAGGGGCTCTTCCAGGCCTACGGCTTCAACCGCCACGCGTCGTGCTTCATGAGCAGCCAGCGGCGCAAGGTGGACGGCCGCTGGCAGGTGGAGGAGGACATGTACCGCAAGCTCCACATCCCCCGGCACGCGGTGCTGATGCTCGGGGACGTGGTGGCCACCGGCATCACCGTCGACAACGGTCTCGGGGTGATCCTCGATCACCTCAAGGAGATCGGATCGTCGGTGCGGCGGCTGGTGTTCTTCACCATCGGTTGCCACAAGCTCGAGAAGGTGCTCGAGAAGTACCACGAGCAGTGCGCCGAAGCCTTCGAGGAGTACGAGGGGGCCACGGCGGTCTACTTCGAGGGCAAGTTCAGGCTGGTGGACAGCCAGACCGATCTGAAGATCGGGATCCCCGGTACCGACCTGATCCGCAAGGACTGCCTGCTGGCCCCGGAGTTCGCCCTGTCCCAGTACGAGCGCATGTCCTACCCACTGGAGCGCTGCACGATCTACGACGCCGGCTCCCGGGCCTTCGACATCCCGGGCTACCTCACCGACGTCCGCCACTACTGGCGCAAGGTCAGCGACCTGGCCGACGAGGGCATGACCCTGACCGAGGCGCTCGAGGAGCGCTGGCCCGAGCCCTGGAAGGACGCGGTGCTGGCCGGCGACCACGACACCTATCTGGCGAACTGCGCAAAGCACTGGCCCAAAGCCGATCCGCTGCAGCTCGAGCGCCTGTGGGAGCAGACCCGGCTGCGCTGGTCCGACGAGTTCCGGGCCCACGCTGACCACTCCTCGGCCCTGGCCGAGCTGGCCCACCTGCGGCTGCGCGAGCTGGCCGTGGTCGGCGAGTGACGGAGGAATCATGAGCGAGCACACCCACGACGCCCACCACCTGGAAGTCGGCCCCGACGAGATGAAGGGCAACGACGGCCTCGGCCGCTACGTCCTGCTGCCCGGCTCCCCGGGACGCGCCAGGCGCATCGGCACCCGGTTGATCGACTCGGAGGTGATGCCCAACAGCCGCGCCCACAACGTCGTGCTGGGTCAGCTCGAGCGGGACGGCCAGCGGATCGACGTGGCCGCCGTGCCCACGGGCATGGGGTGTCCGTCGGTGGACATCATCGTCAACGAGTTGATCCTGCTGGGGGCGCGGCGCTTCCTGCGGGTCGGGACCACCGGCACGCTGCAGGAGGGACTGGTGGGCGGCGACATCGTGATCGCCACCGGCGCCGTGCGGGACGAGGCCACCAGCGACGCGTACACGCCCAAGGAGTACCCGGCGGTGGCCGATCCGGTGATGGTCGAGGTGATCTCCGCGACCGCGCGGCGCCTGGGCCTCGGCGAGCGGACCTGGGCCGGGATCGTCCACTCCAAGGACGCCTTCTTCGGCCGCGAGTTCGCCCAGGGCCCGGACGCCGAGCGCAACGCCGAGTACATGCGCCAGCTGTCCAGGACCGGGGTGCTGGCCACCGAGATGGAGGCCGCCCACCTCTTCGTTCTGGGCTCGGTCTTCGGCGGCGCCACCGGCTCCGTGGCCGCCTCCCGCACCCGCTCCGTCCCCATCCGCTGCGGCGCCATCATGGCCGTCATCGGCGACCTCTCCGGCTTCTTCCCGCCCGAGAAGGCCAAGCAGGCCGAGAGCGACATGATCGATCTGTCCCTGGAGGCCCTGCTCGATCTGGCCGCGCTGGAAGGCTAGGGCAGGAAGACCGAGCCGACGATCGTCATCCCCGCGGCGTGTTGGGTGGGGAGCTCGGTGAGGTTGATCTCGTCGAAGGTGCCGGCGTCGCTCCAGTAGATCTGGGAGACCTCGGGGCCGCCGTCGTCGGGTTCGTAGTGGGAGGCGCAGACGATGTCGTCCCAGCCGTCCCCGTCCAGGTCCTCGATGCCGCACTCGGAGGCGGCCGTGGTGGGGATCTCCTGGCGCTCGTCGTCGGAGAATCCCGTGGCCGAACCCCAGTAGATCCAGGACACGTCGGCGAAACCGCCGAGCACGTCCACGCCGCCGTTGGCGATCACCATGTCGACGTGCCCATCCTGATCCAGGTCCCCGACCTGGACGTCCACGCCGCCGGTGGACTCCAGCAGATGGGTCGAGTCGGGGAAGTTGCCGGTCCCGTCGTTCCAGTAGATCCGCGAGGCGTCGTCGCAGTACAGCAGGCACATCCATGAGGTGAGGAAGACGTCCAGGTCTCCATCGCCGTCCAGATCCTCCACCGCGAGCCCCTCGGGGAAGATCGAGACCAGCTCGGTCCGGTCTCCCTCGCTCCAGCCGCCGTTGCTGCCCCAGTAGACGAAGGACTCGTTCATGAAGAACAGCTCGGTGACGCCGTTGGCGAAGACCAGGTCCATGTGGCCGTCGCCGTCCAGGTCGGCGACCCGGGAGCGGGCCGCGCCGACGGTGGGCAGGCCGTGGACGTCGTTCTCGGAGAAGCCGTTGGGGCCCCCCCAGTAGATGGCCGAGTCGTTGGAGTAGGTGTCCGGGCTCGGGAAGCCGCCCCGGTAGCGATTCGAGAACACGATGTCGAGCCAGCCGTCCTGGTCCACGTCGGCGACCGTGGGATCCGCGCACCCGATGGTGGGCAGCTCGGTGCGGTTGGCCTCGTCGAAGCCGGTGGCCGAGTTGTAGTAGACCAGCGAGTCGATCTCGCGATTCTCGCCGTCCTGGACGCTGGCGAAGGCCAGGTCCACGTAGCCGTCGCCGTCGAAATCCCCGCTGTCGACCCCCATGCCCCCGATTGTGGGCACGCCCGCCCGGTCCTGGTCCGAGTACCCCGTCGCCGAGCCGAAGTAGATCCACGAGTCGATGTGGTAGTCCTCGTCCTCGTCGGTCTGGGCGAACACGAGGTCGGGCCAGCCGTCGCAGTTCAGGTCCCGACAGGCGTCGAGGCCGTCGCAGTCCTGGTCCACCCCGTCGAAGGGCACCTCGGTGGCGTGGGATCCGGGATAGGCCGTGGGATCGTCATCCGCGCAGTCCGAATCGTCCAGCACGTAGCCGGTGGGCTCCTCGTCCCCGCAGAACTCCTGAGCGGCGTCGGGGTTGCCGTATCCGTCCTCGTCCGCGTCCTCGTACCAGGTCACGAACTCGGGGCACTCCTCGGTGGTGTCGTCGTCGCCCGTGGCGTCGTCGTCGCCCGCGCTGTCGTCGTCTCCGGTGGCGTCGTCGTCGCCCGCGGTGTCGTCATCCCCCTCGGTGGAGTCGTCGTCCGCCTCCACCGTCGGATCGGGACAGCCCACCGCGCCCGCCAGCAGCAGGGCCAGCAGGGCGAAGCGGCCGCGGCCGCTCATCGCTCCTTCGCCAGGTCCTCGATCACCCCCACCAGGAAGGTCCAGAACTTGCCCACCGAGGCGATCTCCACGTGCTCGTCCGGGGAGTGGGGGAAGAAGATGTTGGGCCCGATCGAGGCCATGTCCATCCCCGGGATCCGCTCGCCGATGATCCCGCACTCCAGCCCGGCGTGGATCGCCTTGATCTCGGGCTCGGCGCCGAAGAGCGTCTCGTGGACCTGGCGGCAGCGGGCGAGCAGGCGTGAGTCCATGTTGGGCTCCCAGCCCGGGTAGGCCTCCTCGCGCTCGATCTCCCCGCCGGCGTCCTCCATCTCCTCGCAGATGTGGTCGCGGACCCGCTCCAGGTTGGCCGAGACCGACGACCGGGAGGAGGCGTGGACCACCACCACGTCGCCGTCGATCTTGACCACCGCCAGGTTGTTGGAGGTCTGGACGAGATCCTCGATGTCGGGGCTCATCTCGATCACCCCGTGGGGGATCTCCAGCAGCAGGTGGAGGATCGGCTGGATCGTCGCGGTGGGCAGGGTCTCCGCCGCCCCCTCGGCGCCCTGCACCTCGATGGACAGCCCCGGATCGGCGTCGCTGAGGGCCTCTATCTCCTCCACCAGCCGCTCGGCGACCACCGCCTCGATCGCGGCGCGCCGGCCCGCGGCCAGGCGGACCGTCGCTCGGGCCTCCCGGGGGATGGCGTTGTGCATGTTGCCGCCGCCGAGGGTGTCGACCCCCAGCAGCAGCCCCACCTCGATGAGCTGGTCCAGCAGCCGGGCCAGCACCACCACCGCGTTGCCGCGGCCCAGGTGGATGTCGAGGCCCGAGTGACCGCCCTTGAGGCCGCGCACCCGGATCTCCACCGCTTCGGAGCCCTCGGCGGCCGGCACCCGGGAGACGGGGAAACGTCCGAGCTGGTCGCCACCGCCGGCGCAGCCCACGTAGACCGCGCCCTCCTCTTCCGTGTCCAGGTTGAGCAGGATCCGACCCCTCAGCATGCGGCCATCCAGGGCCGCCGCGCCGGTGAGCCCGGTCTCCTCTTCCACCGTACAGAGGAGCTCCAGCGGCCCGTGGGCGACCGCCGGATCGTCGGCCAGCGCCAGGCCGGCCGCGATGCCGATGCCGTTGTCCGACCCGAGCGTCGTGCCCTTCGCCTTCACCACGTCGCCGTCGACGTACGCGGCGATGGGGTCGGTGGTGAAGTCGTGGTCCACGTCCTCGTTCTTCTCGCAGACGATGTCCAGGTGGCCCTGGAGCACCACGGTGGGGGACTTCTCGTGACCCGGCGTGGCCGGTACACGGACGACCAGGTTGCCCACGTCGTCCACATCGGCGCCCCAGCCCTTCTCCAGGGCCAGTCCGACCAGGTGGTCTCTGACCGCCGCCTCCTTGCCCGAGCAGCGCGGGATGTCCACCAGCGCCTGGAAGTGCTTCCACAGATATCCGGGTTCCAGTCCGATCAGGGCTCCAGCCACGTCGACATCCTCCTCCTCGGCCCTCGTCGTCGCTCCATGGGCCGGAATACGGAACCTTAGCACCGCCCTCCGGGGTGCGCGAGCGCGCGGCGGTATACTGGTCCGCCGGCCAACCCACGGAGCCCCGATGACCCCGACCCCCCTGCGCCCCATGGGCGGCTCCTTCGCCTGGAAGCTCACCGGGGGTGGGTCGCGTTTCATTGCCTACGTCGCGGTGTTCCTGCTGTCCACCAACTTGCTCAGCCGCGAGCACTACGGCGAGGCCCAGCAGGTACTGGCGGTGGTGGCCGTCGTCGCGGCCTTCGCCGATTTCGGCCTGTCGGGCTCGCTGCGGCGTTTCCTGGGGCAGCTGGCCATGACCCGTCCCGGGCTCATGCGGCCCTTCCTGCTGCGGACCACCGCCCTGGCTTCCGGCCTGGCGCTGCTGGGCGGCGCGGTGATGTTCCTCGCCCGCGAGCCCCTGGCCCGCTGGTTCGAGTCCCCGTTGCTGGTCGCCCTGATCTGGCTCGCCGCGCCGCTGACCGTGTTCTGGGTCCTCAACGTGCTGCTGTCGTCGGTGCTCGATGGCCTGGAGCGCTTCGAGTTGCAGGCGGGCACCGCCACGCTCTACGCCCTGGCCCTCGGCGGTGGCACCGCGGGCTTCCTGCTGTGGAAACCGGACGCGGCGGCCCTGGTGTGGGCCTACCTGGTCTCCCACGTGGCCGTGGTGCTGGTGATGGCGGTGCTGGTCGTCTGGGCCACATCGGGCAGCTGGCGGAGTGGAGGCGAGTCGATCCCCGCGCCACTGGCCTACGGCGGCTGGGTCTTTCTGGCCACCATCGGCGGGCTGATCATGAGCCGGGTCAACACCCTGGTCATCGGCGCCTACCACGGCGCGGACGAGGTGGCCCTGTACTCGGTGGCCGACCGCTTCTTCCAGATCCCGCTGATGGGCTCCTTCCTGCTGGTGGGGGTGATCGGCCCCCGGGCGTCGCGCCTCGAGGCCGCCGGGGATCGGCGGGGGCTGCAGGACCTCTTCCGGGTCAGCAACGGCGGCATCGGACTGCTGTTCGGCTCCGCGCTGATCGCGATCTTCGTCGCCACCCCGCTGATCGTGTCGCTGATGTTCTCCAAGTACCCCGACGCGGTCCCCCTGATCCGGGTCCTGCTCCCCCTGGGCCTGGTCCGCACCTTCGGCGGCATCGCTGCCGGCGGTTTCCTCATCGCCTGTGGCCACGCCCGTGCCGTGGCGGTGGTGTCGGCGATATCCACGATCCTGGTGGTGACCGGTGACCTGATCTTCGTGCCCATCCACGGGGCCTGGGGCGCGGTCTGGGTCTCGGTGGTGGTGCAGGGGACGGCGGCGATCGTGGGGGTGGCCCTGGTCGGTAGACTGCTGAAGATCCGGTTCGGGATGTCGCTGCGAGGGGCGCGGGAGCTGCTACTCGGCAAGGGGGGCGAAGCGTCGTAGGTCGCCGGGCTCGAACACCCACTCCGGGGTCGACAGGGTGCGTCCGAGGTCCGTGGAGTACCACGGCCCGATGGGCGATCCCGGGGCCTTCAACACGTGGATCTGTTGGGCCGGCATGTAGGACTGGACCAGCAGGAAGGCCCGCTCGCCGCTCGCCGGATTCCGGGCAGCGTCGACCACCAGCACCGCGTGGCCCGGAAAGCCCCCCTGGATGAACACGTCGCCGATCCGCAGCTGCGCGGGATCGTCGACCGCCTCGAGTTCCTTGCTCAGCGAGTAGGTGCCGGCGTAGGTGAACACCAGGTCCAGGTAGCGGCGGAAGGACTCGTGGCTGGCATCGGCGGAGCCCCGCTTGGACCAGGACACGTCGTTGCCCGAGATGGACGCTCGGTACCCCTGGCGGTACCGGTCCCAGCGCGCCTCGTCCCCCGAAGTGAAGTCGAAGTGCACGTCATCGCCGCGGCCGGCGGCCCACAGGTACTCCGCCTGAAGGCGCATCACCGCGTCGGCGCACTGCTGCAGGTCTCGCTTGCCCACGTCGATGTCCACCACCGCCACGTGCACGTCCTGGCGGCCCTTGCGTCCCCCGTCGTGGAGCAGGACCGACGAGCCGTCGGGGAGCAGCGGCAGGTCCCGCAGCCACGCCGCGAACGATCCCTCCTCGACGGGCTCCCGCTCCCAACCTTCGGGGGGCTGGATGCGGGCGGAGAGGCGCGAATCGGGATCCGGCTGTTCCGCGAGCCAGGGGTAGGTGTTCTGGGCGTACGCGAGGGAAGGGGGCAGGAGGATCGAGACCAGGAGAACCGAGACCAGGAGGGCGTAGCGTGTCATCGAATACCGAAACCCCGATGGAATCCGGCGATTCCTTTCTTGGCGCCTGACGCCTGACGCCTGACGCCTGACGCCTGACGCCTACTTCAAGTTGTCCGGATTCAACCCCTCGAGCTCCGGCAGCACGAACAACCCGTCCTTGCGCACCAGCACGCCGTCGAACCACATCTCGCCCCCGCCGTAGGCCGCGGTCTGGATCACCACCTGGTCCCAGTGGACGGTGGAGCGGTTGCCGTTGTCGCAGTCGTCGTACGCCGAGCCGGGCGTGAAGTGGAACGACCCGCAGATCTTCTCGTCGAACAGGGTGTCGAGCATCGGCTCGACGATGTAGGGGTTCACGCCGATGGCGAATTCGCCCACGAAGCGGGCCCCCTCGTCGGTGTCCAGGATGTGGTTCAGGCGCTCGGTGTTGCTCGACGTGGCCTCGACGATCTTGCCGGCCTCGAAGCGCAGCCGCACGTTCTCGAACTTGGTGCCCTGGTAGTGGGTGGGGGTGTTGTAGGCGATGACCCCGTCGACCGAGTCCCGGACCGGGGCCGTGTAGACCTCGCCGTCGGGGATGTTGTACTGGCCGTCGCACTTGACGCATTTCATGCCCGAGAGCGAGAAGCGCAGGTCGGTCTCCCCGGGCCCCACGATGTGGACCTGATCCGTGCGGTCCATCAGCTCCTTGAGCGGGTCCATCGCCCGGGACATCCGCTCGTAGTCCAGGGTGCACACGTCGAAGTAGAAGTCCTCGAAGGCCTCGGTGCTCCGGCCGGCCGCCTGGGCCATGGCCGAGGTGGGCCAGCGCAGCACGACCCAGCGGGTCCTGGGCACCCGGATGTCGATGTGCACCGGGTGGAACCAGCGGGTCATGTAGAGCTTCATGTGGTCCGCGGGCACGTCCCCCAGCTCGTCCCGGTTGAGGAAGCCCCGGACGCCCATGTAGACGTCCATCTGCTCCATTCGGTAGCGGTCGCAGTCACCGATCAGCGACATCTGCTCGTCCGTCGCCGCCCGCATCATCGCCCGCTGCACCCGGTTGCTCCGCAACGTCACCAGCGGCAGCGCCCCCTGCGCCGCCACTTCGGCCACCAGCGCCTCCACGAACTCGTCGGGGATGTCCGTGGCCTCGATCTGCACCTTGTCCCCCTGCTTCACCCGGGTCGAGTAGCGGGTCAGCACGCGGGCCAGTTCGACGATGCGGGGGTCTCTCATGGGGCCTCCTCCAGAGATGGGGGGCGGATTGTAGCGGATTTTCCAGGGGAATCGGAGGCGCTCTCGGCGGCCTCCCGCTCGCCCCCTGGTTGTCATCGTGAGCTGCTACCCTTCACGGCCATGAAAGACGCCCTGCGAAACGAGGTTTGCGAGTTCGTGGGTCGACACGGCGCCCTCCGGGAGACCCGGCCGTGGGGTGCCCCGCGGGTGGGATTCGTGGCTGCGGAGGACCCTGGATTCGGCGAGCTGCGTCGCCTGCTGGGACCGCGCCATTCGATGCCCCGGGATCTGATGCCGAGCGCGGCGTCGGTGGTGGCGGTGTTCGTGCCCTACGACCGGGACGTGGCCCGGGCCAACCGGCCCGGCGAGCCCGTGGCGCGGGAGTGGTGCGTGACCCACAACGAGGTGAACGGTCTCCTGGTCGACCTCGGTGAGCACCTGGCCGGTTGGCTGGCCGGGAAGGGGCACGTGTTGACCGCGATCCCGGATAGCCACGCCTTCGATCCGGACCGGGTGGTGGCCGACTGGTCGCACAAGCACGTGGCGGTGCTCGCCGGCCTGGGGCGCCCCGGCCTCCACACCATGCTGATCACCGAGCAGGGCTGCGTGGGCCGGGTGTGGTCCTACCTCACCGACGTGCCGTTGGCCTCGGATCCGCGCGTCGAACACGAGCCCTGTCTGCGGCGCGCGGGGGACGATTGCGCCGACTGCGTGGAGCGCTGCGTGGGCGACGCGCTTCACCTCGAAGGCCTCGATCCCCACGCCTGTTACGCCCAGTGCCTGCGCAACGGAGGGCGCTTCCCCGACCTGGCGGTGGACGACCTGTGCGGGAAGTGCGCGGTCGGGGTGCCGTGCAGCCACGTGGATCCGGTGGCGCGACGGGCGCGATCCCGCCGGCGGTGACGCGGGGATCGGAGGCGAACGAGAGCCCCGACCACCGCCCCGTCGTATGCTTGTCCGGAGGGAGGAATCATGCCCCGTCGCACACCCTGCGGGATCCTGATGCTGGGTCTCGTGCTCTCGGCCTGCCCGACCGGTGCCGGGGACGACGACTCGGCCGGGGACGACGACGACGTCTACTACGAGCCCGGCTGCATCACCATCAACGGGGACGAGCCCGGATTCGCCCACCTCCAGGACGCGATCACCGTCGCGTCGGCGGGTGACGAGATCGAGATCTGCGACGGGGAGTTCGAGGGCTCGGTGGTGATCGAGAAATCGCTGACCCTCCGGGGTGAGGATGCGGACGACACGGTCCTGGTCGGCGACACCAACGAGATGGCGGTGACGATCCGGGAGGCGTCGGACGTGACCCTGTCCGGAATCACCGTGGAGTCGTCGAGGGACGCGGTGGTGGTCCAGCTGAGCACGGGGGTGGTGCTGGAGGACCTGATCGTCGAGTCCAGCGGCCAGGTGGGGATCTCGGTGGAGGGGAGCGAGGTGGCCATCGCGGACAGCGCGTTCGCCGACCATCCCTACGCCGCCGTGGACGCCTCGGGCTCGACGGTCGAGGTCTCGGGCTGCTCTTTCACCGACCTGACCGGGTACGGGGTCCGGCTGAAGGCGTCGGACGCCGTGATCGTCGACAGCGAGTTCGAGTCGGTGGTGCCCCAGATCGAGACCGACGACTACGACGGGACCTGCATCCTCGCCGACGACAGCACCGTGACGGTGGACCAGGTGGAGCTCTCCGCGTGTACTCGGGTGGGGGTGTATGGCATCGACTCGGACCTCACCGTGACCTCCAGCACACTGTTCGACTGCGCCAACGGGGTCGCGGGCATCGGGGGAGCGTCCGAGGGCAGCACCGTGGTCGACTGCACGCTGGATGAGGTGCCGTTCTTCGGCGTGCTGCTCGCGGACCAGGACGCGGTGGTGAGCGGCAACGAGCTCCGGCTCACGGAAACCGGCGGAGAGACCAGCGGCATCGCCGTGGGCGGCGACAACGCGAGCTTCGAGATCCGCGACAACCAGATCAGTGGCTACGGCCAGATCGGGATCTGGGTCCAGTACCCCTTCGGCGGGACGACCCCCACCGGCGGATCGGCGGTGGTGACCGGCAACACGGTCACGGACACCGAGCTGTACGGGATGCTGATCCAGGCGCTGGACGAAGCCGAGGTCACCGACAACGTCGTCCAGGGCATCCCCTGGGGCGGGGAGCTGAGCAACGGGGGGTACGTGGACGGGTTCGGGCTGAACCTGTGGGAGATCGGCGAGCTGTCCATGTCGGGCAACGAGGTCTCGGACGTGGACGTGGTCGGGATCTACCTGATCGACACGACGTTCTCGTCCGTCGACGACCAGGTCTCCGAGACGGGCATGTGGGGGGTGCTGATCAACCAGTGCTCGGGGACCTTCGAGGGTCTGCTGGTCAACAACACCTCGGTCTGCGGCGTGGACGTGCGGACCTCGGGGGTGGCGTTCGTCGACGCGGTGATCCGCAACGTGCACCAGGGGGTGCCCCCCGAGTACTGGGAGGACGGCTGGCCGATGTACTACTACGCCCACGGGGCGTTGCTGTCCGACTCCCAGTGCAGCTTCGTCGACTCGTGGTTCCTCGACGACCAGGACTGGGCGCTGGAGGCCTACGACACCGACATCTCGGTGGAGGGGACGATCTTCCGCGGGGTCGCGAGCTACGGCGTGTACTCGTCCTACGGGTTCGGGGAGATCCGCGACTCCACCTTCGAGGATCTGGGCTACGGGGTGTATCTGGAGAACCCGGACGCGGACTCCCAGATCGGCGACCTGACCGTGGCCGACAACCTGTTCTCGGGCGTGTCCAGCGCCCTGTACTCCTCCAACCTGGCGGGGACCACCGTGTTCGAGGGCAACCAGGTCGAGTCCACCACCAGCTACGGCGTCTACCTGGCCGACTCGGTGGCCGACGGGGCCGTGGTCGAGGTGCGGGACAATGGCTTCTCGGCCCTGGCCGGCAGCGCCGTGTACGCCAGCGGGATCGAGCTGCAGATGGTGGGGGCCAACCACATCGACGGGGTGGAGAACGGCGCTGCGGCGGTGGCGCTCCACGGGGCCACCGGCGTGGTCTCGGGTCTCACGGTCACCGGCGGCAGCGGCCCGGGCCTCACCGCCGACGGATCCGATCTCACCGTCACGGGGTGCCAGCTGGTCGGGTCCGCGGGGCACAACCTCCAGCTGAGTGATTCCACGGTTCAGGTCCTGGACAACCCGGCCCTGTCCCAGGGCAGCGCTGCCGGCATCAAGCTCGGCGGCGCGATCCAGGGCTCGATCACCGGCAACACGATCCAGGACAACGCGGCGTACGGCATCCACTGCGACTCCGCGGACGTGGTCCTGGATGCCTGCGACAACACCATGGGGGGGAATGCCCCTGGGGACCTGTTCGAGGAGAACGGGTGTGCGCTCTCCTGCGCCGCACAGTGACGATCCGGTGCCACGGCGGGATCGCGAATGGGTGACGTGAAGCTGAAGCGGGTGCTCGGTCTCCCTGCGGTGAGCTTCGTCGCGATCGGGTTCATGATCGGCGGCGGGGTGTTCGTGTTCACGGGCATCGTGCTGGATATCGCCGGGCCGGCACTCCCCCTGGCCTACGCGCTGGCCGCGATCCCGGTGTTCGTGGCGATGATGCCCATCGCCATGCTCGGGGCGGCGATCCCCTGCACCGGGGCCAGCTACCGGGTGCCGAGCCGGCTGGTCTCGCCCGGGCTGGCCTTCGTGGGCGTCTGGGTCTACGCCCTGGCCGCCTTCTTCGGCCAGATCCCCCTCTACGCCCTGGGCTGCGCCCGTTACGCCCAGACCCTGTGGCCCGACCTCCCGCCCGTCCTGGTCGCGATGGGGATCGTGACCGCGATGTACGTGGTCAACGTGCTCGGCGTCCGCCTGGCGGCGGTGGTCCAGGGGATCCTGGTGGTCACGCTGCTGCTGGCGCTGGGGTTCTACGTCGTCCGGGGGACGGTGGCGCTGGAGCCGGCCCACCTGGACGGCGCCCTGCGGCCGTCGGGGGGCAAGCTGCTGCTGGCCACGGCCCTGCTCACGTTCACCTACTTCGGCGCCAACGGGATCATCGAACTCGGCGGCGAGATCGTCCGCCCGGGCAAGGTGGTCCCCCGGGCGTTCTGGATCGCCTTCCCGGTGGTGACCCTCGTCTACGTGGCCGTCGGCCTCGCGACCGTGGGCGCCGCGCCGCTGGTCGACCTCCTCGCCGCGGACGAGCCTCTGGTCCTCGTCGCGGAGCGGACCTGCGGCCCGGTGGGATTCCGGCTCTTCGTGCTCGCGGGGGCCGTCCTGGCCCTGCTGACCACCCTCCACGCCCTCTTTCTCGTGGGTACCCGGGCCCTGATGGTCCTGGTCGACGACGGCCTCCTCCCGGCGGCCCTGGGTCGACTCCACCCCAGGTTCCGCACTCCCCATCGATTGCTCACCGCGGTGTGGGTCCTGGCGCTGCTGGGGGTCGGCTCCGGGCTGGAGCTGGAGACCCTGGCGTCGTACGCGGCCCTCGGCGGGCTGATCGTCTTCTTGCCCCTGCAGATCGCCGCCCTGCGGCTGCCTCGCCTGCTCCCGGACGAGTACCGGGCTGCGGAGTTCAAGCTGAGCGGAGCCTGGCTCTGGCTCTGCGCCGGGACCGGGGTCGCGATGGTGCTGCTGTTCGGCGCTGTGATCCTGGTCGACCTGGGGACGCCGACCAGGATCGGCGCCTTCGCCCTGTTCGTGGTCAGCGGTGTGCTCGTCTACGGGCTGAGGGCGCGGCGTCTGCGGGCGCTGGGCAGGGTGCCGACGCGCCTCCGGCCCGGGGATCGGTGGAGGGATCAGGGTGGGAGGTTGCCCTCCCCGTAGGTGTTGCTGCCCCAGCAGAGGGCGGGGCCCTCCAGAGGCTGGCCGCAGCAGTGGTCGTGGCCGCACTCCACGAACTCGAACGGGACCTGAGGGGGGCTGCACTGGCCGTGGCTCTCGTAGCCCCAGCAGGTGGGGAGGCCGTCGGCGTCCAGGGCGCAGTTGTGATGGGCGCCGGCGGTGAGCTGGACGTAGGTGCCCCCGGGTGCCGTGCTCTGGCCGTGGTCGTCCTTGCCCCAGCAGGCCACCGTGCCGTCTTCGCGCAGGGCGCAGGTGTGGTACCCGTTGGCGTCCACGAAGGAGAAGGGCCCGTCGTCGGGGGGCAGCATCTGGCCCCAGGTGTTGCTCCCCCAGCACACGGCCCGTCCGTCGGGGGCCAGCCCGCAGGCGTGGGCGAATCCGCTGCGGACCGTCACGAGGGTCTCGTCCTCGGGGGGCGGGCCCATGCCCGTGAAGGCCTCACCCCAGCACAGCGCCGTGCCCGCGATCGTGACACCGCAAGTGTGGGCGTAGCCCGGGCCCACGGACACGAAGGCCTCCCCCTGGGGGACGTTGCACTGGCCCACCAGATCGTTGCCCCAGCACACGGCAACCCCGCCGGCGAGGCGGCCGCAGACGTGGTACTTGCCGCAGTCGACGGACACGAAGTCGGCCTGGGGCGGGAAGGTCACCCCGAACTCCGCCGAGCCCCAGCAGAGCAGCGGCTCCTCCCCGCGAAACCCGCAGGTGAAGTTCCGGCCAGCGCTCATCCAGGTCCAGCGGGCGGGGCCGGGATCCACGGCGCTGTCGTCGTCCCCGGGCGCGGTGCTGTCGTCGTCGTCGGCCGAGTCGTCGTCGTCGCCAGGGAGCTGGCCCGTCGTGTCGTCGTCGCCCGTGAGGTCGTCGTCCACGGGCGGATCGTCCTCGATCGACGGGCACGCGAGCAGGGCCAGCGAGAAGGCCAGTGCGATCCACGGCTGTCTGCGTCGTCCTCGGACCACCCCCGAGCCTCCCGGGGGCATTCTCTCAGTCCGCCGGCCCCGGTTCCAGCTCCAGCTCCCAGGGCATGAGTTCGTCGAAACCCTCGCGGGAGACCTTCCTCGCCAGCGCCACTGCCGGCCGGAGGGCGTCGCGGGACTCGGGGGTGAGGCCGGGGCGGCCCAGGCGCAGCACCATGCCGTGGAAGCGGTCGAGGACGCCGTCGTCGGTGGCGTAGGTGCGCAGGAAGGCGCCGCTGTCGAAGCGGCTCACCAGACCCTCGAGGGCCACGGTGGGAGCGCGGCAGACCTCCTGCATGCGCCCGAACAACGCCGCCCAGTCGTAGGTCTCGAAGGCGTCGGGGTAGGTGCGGGTCGCGAATTCCGGGTAGGCCCGCAGCACCTCGGCGTCGATGCCGATCTCCACCAGCACGTGGGCCAGGAGCGTCCTCGGGAGGGGGAGGGGGCCCTCGGGGAGGGCGGCCTCGACCTGCTTCTGGGCGTCCAGGAAGGGCTTGCCGTGGTGGAAGGCCCGGTCCACGGCCCGGTGGTGGCGGCAGCCGCGGGCCACGTCGTGGCCGCCCAGGGACTCCAGGTGTTCGATCCTCCGGGGGGTCATCCGCAGCTTGCGGTCGGCGAGGGGGGCCAGGTCGGGCAGCGCGCTGCCGATGAGCACCCCGTCGCTGTTCGCCTTGCGGACCAGGAGGCCGTGGGAGAGGAAGTTCACGGGGGCACAACGTAGCAGACGGATCAGGACCCGGCGACGGCGATCTCCGCGAGCATCAGCTCCCCGTCACCCGAGCGCCAGACCACGAACACGTCCTTGCCCACGCAGGTGATGGCCGGCTTGCCCTGGGTGTCGATGGCCGCGGCGGTGTCCAGCTCCGCCACGGTCCAGATCCCTCCGGCCCGCTGGGCCAGATTGACGAAGGGGACCGTGCCCTGGCCCCGGTTCTCGGCCCATGCCACGTAGACCCGGCCGTCGCTGTCCACCGCGATGCCGGGCCAGGGGTTCTCGTAGCCGGTGAGCTCGTCGTTGTCGGCGGCGGCGATCGGCTCGGGCTCGCCGAATTCGGCGGCTCCGGGCGCGCGCACGGCGTGCCACAGGGTGTCGCCGGGGTAGGCGAAGAAGGCGTGGTGCACGGTGCCGTCGGCGGTCACGAAGGTGTCGCCGAACGAGGTCGTGTTCTCGCCCCCGGGCACGGGGATGTCGAGGGTCGATCCTGCGGTCAGGTCGGACCCGCTGGCCGCGTGACGGTACTTGCCCGGTCGCGAATGGGACTTCCAGGTGGCGTGGATCCCGCCGTTTCCGTCGGTGAACACCGAGGTGTCCCGCCAGTTCTTGCCCGCTTCGCTGTGGATGTCGCTATGAGCTGACCAGGGTCCGCCCGCGGGCTTGCCCAGCGCCATGATCGTGCTCTCCTCCTGGGACTCCCCGTCGGGGCCGAACCACCAGCGCTGGGCGACCACGTGGACCGTCCCGGTGAGGTCCACGCCGGCGGCCGGGGCGGCCACGTAGTGCTCGGCCCCGCCATTGCTCCACGCCTCCTCCCGCGACCAGGGACCGCCGCCTTCGCTCCAGGCGTGGAACAGCTCCTCGCCGGGGATGCCCTGGAACCAGGTGGTGTGGGCCGACGAGCCGTCCGGGGACACGGCCAGGCGGGGGCGCGTGTAGCGGGTGTTGACCTGGTTCGAGTCGGGGAGAGTCTGGATGTCGACCACCTGTCCGTCGTCCAGGCGCCCGAACCGGAGGGGGCCGTCCTTCCACAGCAGATGGAGGGTGCCGGCCGAATCACGGCCGATGTCGCAGACCGTGACCTCGATGCCCAGATCCGTGACGATCCATTTCTCCAGGCAGTCCGCCGAGCAGCCGTCGTCGGGATCGGTGTTGCCGTCGTCGCAGACCTCGGGGGGTTCGATCTCACCGTCGCCGCACACCGGGGACGCGGTGTCGTCGTCGCCCGAGGTGTCGTCGTCGCCCGTCGCGTCGTCGTCGCCCGTCGCGTCGTCGTCGCCCGACACGTCGTCGTCGCCGACCCCCGTCGTGTCGTCGTCGTGGACCTCCGGGCCGGGGCAGCCCGCGACCCACACCAGCGCCACCGTCAACAGCAGTCCATCTCGCATGGGGCCATTCTACGCGCCTCGATTGACCCTAAAACCTATTCATGTATGCTCCGTCGCCGGGGTAGGGGACGACGCTTCGGAACCCTACCGATCGGCCGCGAATCCAGCTCGCTGGTCGGCGGAGGAAGGACAGGGACGATGGCAGCCAAGCGCGTGGTGATCCTCGGGGCCGCAGGCCGCGACTTCCACAACTTCCTGACCGCGTACCGGGACGCAGAGAACGTCGAGGTCGTCGCCTTCACCGCGACCCAGATCCCGGGCATCGACGAGCGAACCTTCCCCGCCGAGCTGGCGGGCCCGCGCTACCCCGATGGCATCCCCATCGTGCCCGAGGACGATCTCGAGCAGCTGATCCGCGACGAGGACATCGACGAGGTCGTGTTCTCGTACAGCGACGTGTCCTACGAGTACATGGGCCACCTGCTCGCCCGTGCCAACGCCGCCGGTGCCGATTTCTGCGTGCTGGGACCCAAGGACACGATGGTCGCCTCCACCAAACCGGTGGTCTCGGTCTGCGCCGTGCGCACCGGCTGTGGCAAGAGCGCCACCTCCCGGGGCGTGGTCCGGGCCCTGCGCGGTGCCGGGCTCAAGGTGGTCGCCATCCGCCACCCCATGCCCTACGGCAACCTGGTGCGCCAGGCGGTCCAGCGCTTCGAGTCGCTGCAGGATCTGGTGGACCACGACTGCACCATCGAGGAGATGGAGGAGTACGAGCCCCACATCGACGCCGGCTGCATCGTGTACGCGGGTGTGGACTACACCGGGATCGTGCGCGAGGCCGAGAAGGAGGCGGACGTCATCCTGTGGGACGGGGGCAACAACGACCTGCCCTTCTACCGCTCCGACCTGGAGATCGTGCTGGTGGATCCCCACCGGGCCGGTGACGAGCTGACCTACGTCCCCGGCGAGACCAACCTGCGTCGCGCCGACGTGGTGGTGGTGACCAAGGAGGACTCTGCCAGGCCCGCCGACATCGAAGCCGTCAAGGCCTCGGCCGCGGCGGTGAACCCGGGTGCGACGATCATCGATGCCGGTCTACCGCTGGCCGTGGAGGGCGGCGGCGAGCAGCTGCACAACAAGCGGGTACTGGTGGTCGAAGACGGCCCCACCCTGACCCACGGGGGCATGCGCTTCGGAGCCGGCATCCTGGCCGCCGAGCGCTGGGGCGCCGAGGTCATCGACCCCCGCCCCTTCGCCGTGGGCGAGATCGCCGAGACCTTCGAGAAGTACCCGGACACCGGACCGGTCCTGCCCGCCATGGGCTACGGCGAGCAGCAGATGGCCGATCTCAAGGCCTCCATCGACGCGGTGGACTGCGACCTGGTGGTCATCGGCACCCCCATCAACCTGACCCGGGTGATCGATCTCGACAAGCCGGCGGTCCGCGTCCGCTACGAATTCGAGGCCATCGGCGAGCCCGACCTGGCCGCCGTCCTGGCACCCATCATCGAGCGCGCCAGGGGCTGAGCCAGCTCAGAGCTCGAAGGGATATCCCGAGCACGTCGCCCAGCCGCCGAGTCCGTCGGCGGACGCTTCCTGCATCGCCTGTTTCACCTCGTCGCAGTACGGTTTGTCGTCGTAGGGCGGGTGGATCAGCCCACCGTGGCCCGTGCGGGCCATCTCCACGTTGACCAGCAGATCGCCGAGCCAGACGTAGGCCAGCGCCCGATCCCAGCCGTCGGTGCACTCGTCGCCAAAGGTCAGCAAGACGGTCTCGCCGAGGATCAACGATCGCAGCGCCTCGGTGGCCTCGTCGAAGTGGCACTCGCCCACCTCCGGGGTGTCGAGGCACAGCGGTCTCACGTCCGTGGACTGAACGCCGCTGGGCATCGGCACGGGTGGATCCACCTCGAAGGTGTCGCCGTCGATCACCCGGGTCACGGTGGTCTCGAAGGGCTCCCGGCAGGCGCCGTCGTCCCCGGCGATCTCCTCGCCCGGGCACCCCGCGGCGAGCAGGAGCGCCAGCAGCGTCCACCGGGGACGGGGACGGCGGATGTTCAGCATGGGTCGTTCTCCGAGCCCGGGGTTCCGAGGCGGTCGTCACCCTCCTCAGGATTGCCGTACTGCTGTGTGGCGGCGCACCAGCAGGAGGTCGGATCGTTGCCGACGTCCGACCAGCAGCCCGGATCGGTGGCCAGCTGGGTCGCGATCCCGGTGTCGAAATCGAAGTCGTCGTCGTAGTCCAGCACGTCCTGCTCCACGACCGCCTCGTCCGGGCCGCGGTACCCCACCTTCAGCTCCACCGCGTCGCTCAGCGCCAGCTTGTCCGCGATGCAGGTCGCCGGGATCCCGCCGTTGTCGTCGATGTCGGCGCTCTTGGGTAGCACCAGCAGCGCATCCGGCGGCCACTCCGTGGGTGGATCGCACAGGACCGCCCGGACGGTCACGTTGTCCTCGAGGGAGAGGCATTCGGGATCGAGGGTCTGTCCCGACCCGTTGTAGAGCTCCACCCACTCCGCGTCCTCGTGGTCCAGCCCCGCCGGTTGCCGGGGCATCAGCTCGGTGACGAAGATGTCCCCCGCCTGCAGCGCGGCGCACTCCGGGGTGTCGTCGTCGTCATCGTCGTCGTCGCCACCCCCGTCGCAGGGCTCGTTCTCCTCGCCCGGGGAGCCGAGCTGGGTCCGCTCCGGGGGAGGGGAGCCGTACCCCGTGGTGGCCGGGCACCAGCAAGAGGCGGGGTCATTGCCGGCCGCGGACCAGCAGCCCTCCTCCCTGGACAGCTGGGCTGCGATCCCCTCGTCGAAACCGAAGGCGTCGTAGGTGTTCACCGCGTCCAGCTCCACGGCGCCGTCGTCACCGCCGACCTCGATCCTCAGCGCGACACTCTCGCTCAGCGAGACACCGGCCGAGCAGGCCGCGACGATGCCGCCGTTGAGGACCTCGTCGGTGTTCTTGGGCACGACGAGGAAGCTCCCCGGCGCCCACTCGGTCCCGGGTTCGCAGGTGATCTCCCGGGCGGTCACGTTGTCGCGGATCGAGATCGCCGTCGGATCGATGGCCACGTCCGAGTCGTTGTACAGCTCGACGTACTCGGCGTTGCTCGCCGTGAGCCCCGCGGGCTGTTCGGGCATCAGCTCGGTGACGAAGACGTCCCCCGCCTGGAGGTCCGAGCCCCCGCCGTCGTCGTCGTCGTCATCGGGGGGGCAGCCGGAGGTCAGGGCCAGCGCCAGTCCGAGGGCCACCAGGGCGGCGTGGAACGACGTGATCGCGATGGATTTCATGGCTCCTCCCGCTCTCCCCACCTGGGGATATCCGGGGTCTACACCTGCCGGAATCGGGGGTCAAGAACAAAAGGAACCAAATTGGTTACACAGATGGTTCGGCATTCTCGCCGTGGGGGTTCGTGTCGCCGGGTGTGTTCAAAAAGTTCAATCTTATTATGCATATAGGAGATTATACGTCGCTCGGTCGTCTCCGGGTTCGGCGAAACCACAAAAGCCAAATAACTCCGATTATGGCTGTTTTGGTGCATCATCTGGCGCCTGGGTGTTGTTCTGGTGCCACTTTGGCGCATCGAGCGTGGTAAGCTCCTTCGCGGCGCAGCTCGACCCCTCTGGCGAAGCCGGGCGCGCCACCAACCCGACGGGGGCGAACCATGGACGAGCGATCCCATCGAATGGGCCAGCGGATCCGGGAGATCCGCAAGGGCAAGGGGCTGTCCCTGCAGCAGCTGGCCAGCGATATCGGCGTCACGCGACAGCAGATGGGGCGACTGGAGTCCGGGACGCGGACGCTCAAGCCCGACGTCATGGAGCAGATCGCCCGCGCGCTGCACGTGCCGCTGGTGACCATCGAGGTGGAGTCCGACACCGCGGCCTGGGTCGCCGATCTGCTGCGCCTGCTCGGATACGAGGTGCTGCTGCGGGAGATGGTGCGCGACGCCCACGGACACTCCTTTGCGGCCGACGTGGTCGCCACCCTGCGCACCGGACCCCTGCAGCTGAAGGTCGCCGTGTTGTGCCGCAACGCCGCCCTGGTCCAGGATCTGCAGCAGCTGCAGGACTTCGTCGACCGCTCCCAGGTCCACATGGGGCTCGTGGTGACCGAGGTCCTCCCCGGGCCGGACGTGATGGACTACGCGGAGCGGCGGGGTGTCTCGGTGGTCCGGCGACAGGAGCTGCTGAACCAACTGGTGGATCTCCGCGGGTACGCGCAGGAACTCATCGATCGCTGGGACGCCCTGGGCCTCCGTTACGTGGAACCGTCCTGCAAGCCGGTGGACGACGGCGCCAGCCAGCCCCTGGAGGCCTTCCTGGACGGGTGGCTGAGCCAGGACACCGTCTCCCACCTGGTGCTGCTCGGCGAGCCCGGCGTGGGCAAATCCACCATCTGCAAACACCTGGCGGCGACCCTGGCCCGCCGGCACATCGACGAGCCGGGCACCCAGCCGGTCCCCCTCCTGGTCCCGCTGTGGGAGTTCCCGTACGTCAACGACCTCAAACAGCTGGTCTTCAAGGAGCTGTATTTCAAGCACGGGGCCTTCATCTCCGGCGTCGGCGCCCTGGAGCGGATGCTGGCCGAGGGGCGCTTCGTGGTGATCCTGGACGGCTTCGACGAGATGACCGTCCGTCTCGACCCCTTCGTCGTGCGGCGGAACCTCCGCGCCATAGCCGGTCTGCTGGACTGCGGCAGTCGGATCCTGATGACGGCACGGAGCCGGGTGTTCCGGGATCCCGGGGAGATCACCGAGGTTCTCGTGCCCCCCGGTCGATGGGAGCAGGACCTGCGCACGGCCGACTTGCCGCCGGTGCGCGTCGCATCGGTGGAGGAGTTCGACCGGTCGCGCATCGAGTCCTATCTGCGGGGCCACAGCGCCCGCGGCTGGCGCGGCACCCTGGCGCGGATCGAGGCCCTGGATCTGTGGGACGTGGCCCGCTTCCCCCTGGCCCTTCGCCTGATGACCCCCTTCCTGACCGGGCTGGGGGCCGCGGGTTCCTGGCCCCGCACCCTGACCTCGCTGCTGGACCAGGCCGTGGAACGCTGGGCCCAGCAGGAGGCGGTGCGGTTCTGCGTGCCCAAGGGCGACCTGATCCGCCTCCTCGAGGAGATGGCCTACCTCCTGTGGGAGCTGGACCAGCCCACGGTCAACGTCCGACAGCTGCCCCCCGGGCTCGCCGACCTGCTCAGCGGCGGGGGCGACCCACCACCCGGACGGTTCCCGGCCGGCGAGGCCATGGGCAGCAGCCTGTTCGTGGAGTGGGATCGCCAGGGCAACTACCGGTTCGTCCACCGGACCTTCCAGGACTACCTGCTGCTGCGGCGGCTCTTCCGAGGGATCCAGGATGGGGACGGCGAGGCGTTCGAGCAGTTCTGGTTCAACGACGTCACCGCACGCCTGGCGGCGGGGCTGGTGGAGAATCCCGAGATCCGCGCCCGGCTGTCCGAGTGGCTCACCTCCCACCCCAGCGCCAGTGTGCGGTCCGTCGCCGCCTATCTGCTGGGAATGACCCGCGCGTCGGCGGTGGAGGGGGTGCTCCAGGAGGCGGCTGCGCGGGAGGACGAGCTGGCCGTCCGTTCCGCCGCGGCCTACTCCCTTGCGCGGCTGGGCGCCCTGGACGTGGTGACCGATCTGGGCACGGTGGCCCGCACCGGGGACGAACCCCGGCGCCGGCTCGACGCCCGCATCACCCTGCTCTTGCTCGCCAACGAGCACTGGGAGTCGGACGAGCAGGACACGCGGGAAGCCATCGCCGGGGAGATCCGGGACTGGACCGCAGACGAGGTCTGTGCCGTGTTGCCGGACCTCCTGGAGGATCCTGCGACCCCGGAGGCCGACATGGCGGCCCTGGTCAGGGTGGCCGGGTTCATCGGCGATACGGTGGTCCAGACCTCCCTGGACGGCCTGCTCACCCACCCCTCCCGGCGCGTGCGCGCTGCGGCACGGGCGGCGCTGATGGAGATGGAGAGACGGCTGGGATAGGAGCCTGTCGCCCCTCTCAGTTCAGTACGAGCAGGACGATCAGGTCGGCTTCGGCCGGGTTGTAGACGCCCACCGAGTAGGGATGGAGATAGATCAGCGCGTCGTAGGTGCCCCAGGCCACCCAGTTCTTGACGTAATCCATCTCCCTCACCGCCTCCAGGGCGAGGGCGCCCACCGAGTTGGGCTCGTACCCGCCCATGGCGAACCCGATCTGGGTCGGAGCGATGGTGGGCGGGTGGGTCACCGCCTGCAGATCCGCGGCCGGCGCCATGGGTAGCGGGAACAGCAGCGAGCCGGTCCCCATCCAGAAGATCTCGCCCGCGAAGACCAGCGAGCCCGTGCGGGCGTCCACCAGCGCGGCGCCACCGAAGTCACCCGGCGGGTTGTAGCAGTAGTGGAAGTCCATGTAGGTGGTGTCGGGACTGCAGCCGTCCACGAGGGACCCCGGCAGCAAGGCCGAGACCACGAGGGGGGCGTCGGCCAGCGCGATGGGCGAGCCGGCCAGGGCGAACTCGCGGTACCCCACGGGGGCGTAGGTCTGGTTGTCCAGGTGGATCTCCAGCAGCTGCACGTCCGGGGGCGGGAGGGTGTCGTCGTCGTCATCGCCCGTGACGTCATCGTCTCCGGTGACGTCGTCGTCCCCGGTTGCGTCGTCGTCTCCGGTGTCGTCGTCTCCGGTGGTGTCGTCGTCTCCGGTGGTGTCGTCGTCCCCG
>CAZITQ010000096.1:0-32079 GCA_964542165.1 uncultured Rickettsiales bacterium | reverse complement strand
GACGACGACACCTGGCCGGACTCCCCGTACGGCTTCATGATCGACGTCACCCTGTCCGCCACGGGCGGCGACGAGGGCGGCACGGCGACCACCTACTACGATCACATCATGATCGACCAGAACCAGAACCCGCTGTGCACCACCTCGCTGGAGTTCGAGGGCGACTACGTCTACGGCCCCGGCCAGGGCGAGGAGTACTACCAGTTCATCGACGAGACCGTCACCTGGACCGCCGGTACCGAGGTCGGCAACGACTGCCCCGTGGACTGGGCGATCTACAAGGGTGACCCGGTGGAGAGCTACCTCTGGTACATGCACCCGATGGCCTTCGTCAGCTGCACGGTCATCGAGCAGGTCGGCAACCTGGCCGACACCTTCCTGGGCATGGACGACTCGGGCTACATCCCGACCGACGACGGCACCTTCGGCGACTTCTGCGAGAACGTGGGTCCGTCCTACCAGAGCGCCGCGGGCACCGGCCCGATCGAGGGCGTCTGGTTGATGCCCGGTCTCGACGGAGAGCTGGACTCGCTGGGCGACTTCGGCTACTTCGAGGCCCAGACCCCGGGCAGCGCCGACTACACCCACTGGGTGCTCCTGGGTCTGCTGATGGCGGACGCGGCGAACGTCAACGAGCCGGTGGCCGGTCTCGAGGGCGACTACGCCACCATCCCCTTCTGGCTGTGGGTCTACAGCATGTAGTCCCGCCCGACGGCGGATTCCAAGGGTCGGAGCCCCCGGGCTCCGGCCTCTTTTTTTGCGACGAGCTGCTGGCTACTGGGGCGGGACGCCCGCGTTGGGCGGCTCCTCGCCGTCGGCGAGGCCACCGTACACGTCCAGGAGGATGTCGTTGTAGTCCTCGTCCGCGCCGTCCTCGACGCCCACGTGCCACAGGTTGGGATCGATGCGCTCGATCTTGAAGTTGTGGTCCACGTTGGAGTCGTAGGTGGTGCTGTTCAGCGAGGTGACCAGGCGGAACACCAGCTGGGTGCAGGCCTCGTACCAGCCCATGTCGAACACGAGGCCCCAGTCCTCGTTGGCGTCCATGGTGATGGTCAGCAGGTCGGGCTCGATGAGGTAGAGCTCGTTCACCGCGTTGGCTTCGCCGGCGATGATGCGGATCCAGATGTGACCGTCGGCCTCCACCTGCAAGGAGCCCTCGCCCTGGATCTCGCAGACATCGACCTCCACCGTGTCGCTGCCCTCCATGCCATCCGAATCGACCACGGCGAGGGTCAGGGTGTGGGTTCCCGGGGTCAGATCGAACTCCCCGAGGCTCACGTCGCCGCCGGCGCCGGGGGTGGGCTCGGCCAGGATCCCGTCCAGGTCGCTGGACCAGGTGGCCAGCAGCGTGACGTCCAGATCCTCCACGTCCGACACGTTGCCCGTCAGCGGATAGTTGAACGTCTCGGCGAGGGCCATCCCGTTCCCCGGGGAGGTGATCACCGCCTCCGGGGCGTTCAGCGGCTTCTCGGGCTCCTTCTGAACGGTCAGGTCGAACTCGTTGCAGCCGCTCACGAGGAGCAGGAGGGCGGTCGTCAGAACCGGGAGCAGGTGGCGCATGGATCTCACTCGCCCCGATATCATAACGCCCCAACGCCCCTCAGCCCAACCCCGTCGATCGAAGCTACCCATCCAGCAGGTAGACGGTCTCGCCGCGCAGCCCGGCCGGGGTCTGGGTGGACCAGGAACCGATCCGGCGGACGGAAGACAGGGATCCGAGGAGATCGCGCATCCGTCCGGTCCAGAACTCCTGGGCGTCCCAGGAGCGGAACGTGTCTCCGCGCTCCATGGCGCCGACGATGGCCTCGTACGCCTCGCGGCTGCGCTCGATGTCCAGGTACAACGCCTGGCGCATGGGGCCGCCGCTGGCGGCATGGGCCAGCCGCTGGGCGTCGGGTAGTCCTGCGAGGGACACCCGCGTGACCGCCACGTCGGTCACGGACCGGGCGCCGTCCACCGTGTTGGCCATCACCAGCCAGCCGTCGACCCAGGCCAGCGTGGGTGCGTAGACCCCGCGGGTGTACAGGTCGAAGGTCCACAGGGGGTAGCCGTTCTCCTGGCGCTCGGTCAACGGGAAGGGCCGCGAGGCGTCCCCGGCGAGCCGCTCGGTGATCCGCGCCGGGAGGGAGGCCACGACCTGCTCGAAGGCGGCTGCGGCCGCTTCCTCGTCCACCGGACGGGTGACCACGACCCGGTCCAGGAGGCTGAACGTCCCGTCGTACTGCCGCGCGACCACCGCGACGGCGAAACGGTCGCCGACCAGGGCATCGAACTGGGACCGGGTCAGCTCCCCGGCCTCCAGGAGATCGTGCAGCGGAGTGCGGAAGGAATCGAGGGGTTCACCGGTGGCGCGGCCCCCATCGAGGAACACGGCCGCCGTCTCTGCGGGGTCGGCCGCCGCGAATCCCTTGGCCGCCAGGGCGCTCGGGGGGATCAGCTGGAACGCCTCGGTGGGCTCCGGCGCGTCGGGGGCGTCCGGGTTGCCCGGCACCTCCCGGGCCAGCAGCCGGTGTTCGGCCACCTGGCCCTCCTCCCAGACCGCCGTGGCCCCGAAAGCCTCGTGCTGCTCCAGCAGCGCCCGGTCTTTCTGGAGCCAGTACCGACGGAAGTACCCGTCGTCCCGCAGCCGGGCCAGGTTCAGGTAGACCACCTGGTCCCCCTCCGGGGGTAGGGCGTCCACCACGTCCCGGAATCCCGGATCGTTGGCCAGCGAGGCGCCGCCGCCGTCGATGCGATCCAGCGTCTCCTTGAGCAGGTGCTCGCGGTCCGAGACCACCAGATAGCCGTCCGCGGTGGCCCAGGCGAGTTCGATGGCCAGCAGGTCGTCGCGCACCGTGCGGTAGCTCACGTCCCCGTGGCGGGCGGTCTGGAAGTCGCCGGACATCTCTCCCAGCGCCTGCAGCAGGCGAGTCTCGGCGTTCTCACGGGCCAGGTAGACGAACTCGATGTCGCCGACCTCGTAGAACGCCAGGGCGCAGGTCGAGGCGGCCATGCGGTCCAGCGAGGGGCCGTCGAGGGGACTTCCGATCAGCGCTTCCAGCTGGATCAGACGGTCCTTGAAGCGCAACCAGAGCCTGGACCGGATGAAGGCTTCATGGTTGTCGCCGCCCTCGAAGGACGACCACAGCCCCGACTCGCCGAGGCGTTGCAGATCGGCGCTCAGGTCGCTGAATCCCAGGTAGAGGTTGGCCCCGGGGGGCAGCAACGCCGGGAGTTCCTGGCGGATGGCGTGCCTCGGGTCCCCCGCGGATCCGGCGGTGAGCAGGGCCACCAGGGCGGCCGTGAGGACGACGAGCGTCAGCGGCAGGCGGAACCTTCTCATCGCTCCACCTCCTTCCCCTGGGCCTCGTGGGCGGCGATGTGTTGCTGCCTCCGGGTCCGGTGTTGCTCGGCCCGCTCCGGGTCGAGCTGGATCAGCCGGTCCACCGCCCGGACGGCGTCGTCGAAGCGCTCGGCGCCGGTCAGAGACCGCTCCGCGCGCACGAGGTCGACGATCCCGGCGCAGGCCGAACCGCTCATCCGGTTGGCGAGCCGCCAGGCATCGGGGTCCTCGTCGGCGAAGGCGAGGCGGAAGCGGTACCGTTCCACGTCGCAGGCGCGTGGATCCAGGTGGGCCAGCTCCTCGGTCCGGTCCCGGGCCTCGGTCAGGGCGGCGTCCTCGGGCCGTTCGGGGGCCAGGAGCAGCTCCAGGAGCTGGGCCTGGCTCGCGGGGTGGTTGGGCGCACGCTCGAGGCTTCGGCGCAGGGCCGCCTCCCCCTCGGTGCCCCGCCCGAGGCCGCGGTACAGAGCCGCGGCCAACCGGTCCGGCCGGGGATCGGTGGGCCGCTGGAGGGACAGGTCCCTCAGCGCCGGCAACAGGGTCTCCGCCCGCTGTGGATGGTCCGCATCCGCGGCCCACGCGGCCAGGGTCACCAGCTCGTTCGCGCCACGGGCGTCGGTGAGCGCGGTCCCGTACAGTCCGCTGAATCCCTCGGTGGTCGCTTCCGGCAAGCCGGCGACCAGGCCGGCGTCCGCGGCGAGCAGGGTCGCCTCCCGTTCGGTGTCCGGAGGTCCCCGGACCGACCGCGCCGCCTCGAGGCTTGCAGCGGCTTCGCCGATGTCCAGCAGCAACCGGGCCCGGTCGAGCTGCACCGCCGGCAGGCCGGGGTTGAGGCGCTCGGCCTCGGCCGCCGTGGCCACGGCCCGGGCCACCTCTCCCGCGCAGGCCTCCGAGCGCGCCCTGAGCAGCAGCGCGGTGGCATCCGAGGGCTTGTAGGTGGTCAGGTGGGCCGCCTGCTCGGACCGGAGTTCGCAGGCCTCGGAGGCCGCCTCCCCCGCATCGAGCACGCCGGCGGCGGCCGACCAGAGGTCGACGGCCGAGGGATGGTCGGCGAGGGCGACTCTCAGGATCTCCACCGCCGCGCCGGATCGGCCGGCGGCGAGTTCGACCTCGGCCAGCGGGAAGGCCAGCGAGGACCGCCACGGATCGTAGCGTTGGTCGGCGAGCGCGGACCGCAGGCGGTCGGCGTCGGCGGGGGTCAGGGCCACCGGAGATCGCGCGATCACCACGAGGATCGAGGCGGCCAGCCGCCCGTCCCGCACCCCGCCCTCGACGAGGTTGTGATCCAGGACCTCGACCACCCGTTCCACCGCCCTCGCGTCCCCGTTCTCGATCGCCACGACCGCACGCAGGCTGCGCCACAACGTGTCGTCGGGCTCCAGCGCGATCAGGCGTTCGAGGAGTGCGGCCTCGCGGTCGGGACGGTCCTGCTGCCGGGCCAGGGCGGCCTCGGAGTAGAGCACGGATCGCCGGGCGTTGGGCTCCAGGCCCCCGAGGACCGCCTCGAGCAACTGCTCGGCCACGTCCGGCCGGTGGGCCCTGCGCAGGTGGGCGGTCATGTCGGCCACGCGGGACGGATCGGTCAGCGCGGGCGCGATGCCCAGGTAGAGGGTGCCGAGCAGGTCGAACTCCCGGGTCGCCTCGATACGGCGCGCCGCCCAGGCGACGATGGAGCTTCCCTGGCCGCCACCGGCGGGATCGAATCCCCGGCGGGCGACGACCTGGTCCGCGGCCAGCGCGACTGCTCGCTCGCGATCGCCGTGTTCCCACAGCTGATCGAAGGCCTCCTGGACCGCCGCGGGGTAGGGCGCGTCGGCCAGGGTCGGCCAGGCCGGGCGGGCGCCCGCCGCGTCTCCGGAGGCCCAGAGGATCTCCCCCCGCTGGCCGAGGAAGCGAGCCGGATCCTCGGGGACGAGGACCGCCGCCTGGTCCAGGCTCTTCAGCGCCAGGTCGTGGTGCCCGCCCAGCTGGGCGGCGCGGGCCATGCCCACGTACGCCTCCACGCGGCGGGGGTGCCGCTCCGCCAGGTAGGCGAGGACCCGTTCGTCGCCCGTGCCCGCCGCGTACACCACGAAGAGACGTTCCCGCTCCTCGGGGAGGAGCACGTGATAGGTGTGGTTGGCCACCGCGGTTCGCAGCTGCTCGGGCGGCGCACCCGGTGCGGCCGCGTGGGCGATGGCCGCCCCCAGGAGGAAGCCGCCCACGGTCTGGTCGCCCACCAGGAAGCGGGCCTCGGCCGCGGCCCGGTCCATCTGGTCCGCCCCGGCGAGCACCTCGATCCGGGCCAGACGCAGATCCACGTCGCCGGGGAAGGCGTCCACGCCCCGATCAGCCATGGCCAGCGCCGCCGCGAGATCCCCCTCCCGCTGGAGGTAGGCCACAGCCCAGCGGTAGACCCACAGGCCGCCGGTCTGCTCCAGGTGGGTGCCCACAGCGCGCATCACCTGCGCCTGATCCGTCCTCGCGGCCAGCAGATCCAGGTGATCCCGCCGCAGGGAGGGTTCGTGGGGCATCAGCTCGATGGCCCGCTGGTGGGCGAGCTCGGCCAGCGCCAGCGGGCCGCGGGTGGAGGCCTGGTTGAGGAAGCCCAGCAGGTTGAGCACCCGTCGCGCCTCCGCCGCCGGGGTACCCGGGGCGTAGGGGCCGGCGATCCCCATCCCGTCGAGGGCCTGCTGGTACGCCACCGCGAAGGCCACGCCGTGGTCCAGGCCAGCCGCGTGCTGCAGGTAGCCGTACAGGGCCGTGCCAAGGAAGCGGTTGGAGGCGTTGCGGTCGATCCTCCAGATCTCGGGCCACGCAGCCAGTTCGGCCGCCGCCGCCTGCTGCACCGCCCCGTGGATCCGCGCCTGCTCCCGGCGTGCGCGGTCGGTGTCGATGCCGGCGTCGATCTGTTCGGCGAGCAGGTCCAGCTGCTGCTTGTACACCTCGCCGCGCAGCGGCCCGTAGAGGTCCTCGATCCGCCGGAGCTCGGCGGCCGCGTCGAGGAAGAGCCTCCGCTCGCGGTAGAACTCGGCCAGCGATCGGTGTCCGCGCTCGAACCGCTGCCCGTACGAGCGCACGTCGGGGTTGTTGGAGACGACGCCCACGTTGGGGAGGCCCGCGGCACCCCCGCCGTAGTTGTCGCTCTCCCAGTCCATCAGCAGGGCCATCGCCCGGGCGTGGGCGCCGCCTGGATCGCCGGCCGGGGACGCCGACGGGACGTCCGCTACCCGGCGATGGACGGACCGGTGGTCGGTGCCGGCCAGCGAGGACAGCGCCCGGCGGACGTTCTGGGGCACGGGGGACCGGCGGTTCGCCGGAGCCTGGCCAAAGACGTCGGCGACCTTTCGCGCGGCGTCCAGCAGATCGGCGTCCAGCACCAGGGTTCGCAGCGCCGCCTCTTCCCGGTAGAGGTGTTCGGAGGCGAACAGCTCCACGAAGCGGTTGTGGACGTTGCGGTCGGAGATCACGCGCTCCTGCCGGGCCTCGAAGTCCTTCACCAGCTCGGAACGCATGCCGGGTGACCGGTAGATCAGCCCGAACTGTTCGGCGTTGCTGTAGCCCACGTCCGCCTGGGCCTGCCACCACACGTCCCGCGCGGCCTCGGACTGCCCCGTGTGCAGGTGGGCGTCGATCCAGGCGAAGTACATCGACTCCCGCTCTCCGCGGGCCTCGGCCGGTGCCCGGCCGAGGAAGGCCCGGGCCACCCCCACCGCCGCGGTGGTCTGTCCGTGGCGGGACAGGTCGGTCACCAGCTGGTGCTGCAGGACGATGTCGTCCGGCCCCAGCTCCTGGATCCGCAGCAGCTCCCGCCGACCGCGATCCGAATCGCCGGTGGCGAACGCCAGCTCGGCCACCTCCCGCAGGTAGCCCACCTCGTCCTCGGACAGGAAGCGAACGCGGTCCAGGTGCTCCAGCGCCTCGGCGTCCCGGTCCAGCCGGCGGTAGAGGGTGGCCAGCTCCCGATGGACGTCGGTCCGCTGGGGCTCCACCCGCAGCAGCTTCTCGAGCCAGTCGGCCTCGCCGGCCAGGTCCCCTTGATTCGCCGCGAGGCGGGCCATCACCCGGTACCACCGGTAGTCCCTGCCCGCCTCACGCTGCACGTCCGCGTAGTAGCCGCGGAACTGCTCCCCGTAGCCGTGGAGGGCCGCGAAACGCCAGGCCTCGTCCAGCAGGTCCGGGTCCAGGGGATCCTCGTTGACCATGCGCTCGTACGCGGTCACGCCGTCGTATCGCATGCCCCGGGCGGCCACGGTCTCCACCAGCGCCCGGCGCAGATCCCGGCGCATGTGCCGCCGCGCGAGCTTGCCGTGGGCGGCGGGATCCGCCGACGCGTGTCCTCCGTGGCCTCCATACCCGTATCCGTACCCGTAGTCGTACCCCCCGTGGTAGCCGTGCCCGTATTCGTAGTCGTAGGGGTAGCCGTAGTCGCCGTAGTCGTAGCCGCCGTGCAGCCACGACGCGTTGCCCGATCCGAGGATGTCCCCGAAGGGGTTACCCCCGTACGACGCCAGGGACACGTCCGCGTCCAGCGGCACGTGGCCGTACGCCGCGGGCGAGACCTCCGCATCCACGATGCCCGAGAGATTCACCCAGGCACGGATCGCCGGATCCGTGTCCTGCATCCTGCCCACCAGGACCACGGCCTCCTCGTAGAGGGTGACGACGCCGGCCTCGTCCCCCTGGGCGAGCAGCTGCTCGGCGATCATCCCGGTCACGTCGACCCGGTACGGCGCGGCGGCCTGGATCCGGTCGAGCAGGGCTCGGTCGGAGCGGCCGGCGTCGTGCCACGCCCGGGCCAGGGCGACCCAGGTCTGCACGGTCTCGTACTGCAGCGGGAGATCCCGCTCCAGGAAGATCAGGTGTTCTCCGGCCAGCTCCTCGGCACCGGCCCCGATCAGGGCCGCCTCGAACTCCGGGAGTCCCTGCCAGGTCGCGGGTTCGTCCCCCAGCGCCAGGCGCAGCTCCCGCTGGCGGGCGAACGCGGACGCCACGCCCTCGAGATCCCCCGAGGCCGCCCGGTGGATCCCGAGATCGGTGAGGGCGGCGAACCGGGCCGGGCCTTCCAGCGCGTCCGCGATCCGCAGCAGCGCGTCGTCGATGGCCGCGGTGTCGTTCCGCGCCTCGAGCAGCGGGATCAGGCGGTGCTGGAATCCGGACGTGGGCAAGGCCGCGTGGGCCTCGGCCAGCACCGGGATCAGCGCGGCGGCGTCCCCCGGCTGGCGACGCTCCACGTAGCCGGTCCACGCGTACCAGGCCGAGGCGTCGCTGGCGAAGGTGCGGGCCAGGTCGGCGTAGGCGGCCTCGGCCTGGGTCGGCTGCTCCAACCGCTCGAACTCCCCCGCCACCCACTCCAGGAAGCGCCGGTCCCGGACGTTGCGCCGGGCAGCTGCATAGATGGAGTAGACCGCAGGCCAGTCCTCGAGCCGGGCCGCGTGGTCGGCGTAGTTGCGATACAGGCCCTCGTGATCCGGCCGTTCCCGCAGCGCCCGCTCGAAGGTCTTGCGGATGGGCTTGTCCAGCCCCTTGTTACGGGCCAGGTACACCAGGCGGATCCGGACGGCCTCGCGGACCATCGGATCGCCCTGGCCCAGGATGGTCACGTACTCGTCTATGGCCGCGCGGTAATCCCGCTTGGACTCGTGGACCGCGGCGAGCTGCTTGGCGTGGAGGTTGTCGTCCCCCAACGTGCGCCGCTCCTCCTCGAACACGGCGATGGCCTCGTCGAAGAGGAAATAGTCCCAGCAGGCCGAGGCCACCTCCAGCCAGCCCGCCTCCAGCGAACGATCCCGATCGATCACCTGACGCCAGGCGGCCAGGGCGCCCACGGGGTCGCCGCCCTCGGCCCGGACCTCGCCCAGCACGACCCACGGATCCCGCTCGGGACCCCGTGGTGACCAGGCGATGCCGCCTCCGGTGGCCGCGGGCAAGGTGCTCCGGGAGGCCCACCCCCCCCGCTCCATCTCGGCCAGCGCCTCGAACGCCTCGGCCGACTCTGCGTACCGCCCGAAGGACCGGCGCAGGTCGCCCACCCGGGCCAGCAGCCAGGGATCGTCCTTCATCGTGGACGCCGCGATCTCGTAGTGCTCCAGGGCCTGCTCGTACGCCGACAGGGCGTCGTAGAGGTCGCCCACGTAGCGGTGCAGCAGGGCGTCGTCGGGGGTACGCGACAGCTGCGCCTCGGCCGCACCGAGGCGGTCGACCAGCAGGTAGCGCTTGCCGTACTCCAGGAGCATCTGCTCGCGGGCCTCGGGGACCACGGCCTGGTTGCGCTCCAGCAGGGCCAGACGCTCGTCGGGCGAGGCCAGGCAACTCGCCAGTCCGGAGACGAAGCGCCACTCGTGGGGGAAGCGCCCGAGGGCCTCGCGGTAGACCCCGCAGCGGCCGTTGTCGCCCCCCTGGCGGTAGCTGACGCTGGCCAGCTCCAGGTACCAGTCCAGGTCTTCGGGGAAGGCGTCGACCGCCTCGCGCAGGACCTCGGCGGAGCGTTCGTACTCCCTGCGGTCGGCGTAGAAGTTGGACAGCCAGCCGTAGGGTTCCTCGCGGTCGGAGAAGCGCTTGCGGGCCTTGCGGTAGGTCTTCTCGGCCTCCGAGGCCTGCTGGGTACGCAGGTAGTGCCGGGCCAGCCGGTCGTAGAGCTCCATGGTGTCGTAGCTGCCGATGGCCTCGGCGTAGATGGCCTCGATCTCGTCGTAGGCACTGTTGCGGTCGCAGCGCTTGACCAGCTCGTCGATCAGCGTCAGCTGGCCGCCCCGGAGCCCGATCTCGAGCTTGTACAGGGCGACCACGTCGTAGAACCGGGCGACCCGGTCCCGGTCGTACAGGCTGATCAGCGAGCGGAAGGCCCGCTCGTGCTGCTGGACACGGCGCTGCTCCTCGAAATCGGCGGGTTCGAAGGGCAAGGGGACGTTCGCAGGTGGAACAGTGGCCTCGTACACGGCGCGGTAGGCCCGCTCCTCGTCCCCGTACGCCTCCCGGCGGTGGTGGATCGACGCGGCCTCGAAGCGGAACTCGTTGGCCTCGGTGTCGTCGGGGTAGCGGGCGATGAAGAGCTCGGCGATCTCCAGCTGGCGGGTGTCGTCCTCGTACCGCCGGTAGTAGTCCAGCAGGCGCCGGTAGGCCCGTCGGATGGCCTCGGCGTCCTGCTCGCTCCGCGCGACGGGCTGGGGGGAGTCGTCGAGCCGGGTGACGTTCCACAGCAGGTCGACCGCCAGCAGGTCCACGTAGTAGCGGTCCAGCGCGTCTTCCAGGCCCTCGAGCCGCCGCTCCAGGGGGACGTCGTTGAACAGGAGGCTGAACACGCCCACCGGCAGCTGGGGGGTCCGCTCGTCCAGGAACAGGTAGCCGAAGGCGTTGAAGGCGCCGTGGAAGCTGGTCTCCAGAGCGTAGGTGCGCTCGAGGCAGTCCACCACGCGCAGCAGGACCGCAGGTTCCTCGGCGGCGCCGGGGTAGTCGGCGAGGTAGCGCTGGAACAGCAAGAAGGCCTCGGCCGTCTTGCCCATCTCGAAGAGGAGGTCGCCGGCCACTCGGAGCTTCGCCGGGCTCACGCCGCCGGTGTCCAGGTAGGTCCGGTAGGCGGCCTCCTCCAGGTCGCGCTCCCCCACCGCGTGGTAGGCCGCGCCCAGCAGCAGGTGGTCGACGGGTTCCAGGGGCCGCCCCAGGAGCAGGTCGGCCAGCCGGGCGTCCCGGTCGGAGGCCCAGCGGACGCCGGGGTCGAAGGTCTCGAGATACTGGGTGAGCAGGTCGCGGAAGTACCAGTACTCCATGTCCGAGGCCACGGCCAGGCGCAGCAGGCGGTGGGCTTCGGCCTGCTGGCCCTCGAGGATCATCACCTCGATGCACTTGCGAAGGACGTCCGTGTCGTCGGACAGACCCGCAAAGCGCTCCGCCACGACCCGGGCGTGGGCGGTCTGGCCGCTCCACATCAGCTCGTCCAGGTACTCGGCCAGCTCCGAGGCCTTGCGGAAGTCGGGGGCGATGGTCACCGCCTGGTCGCGGGCCGCGTGGAATTCGCCCCAGCGCAGCTGCTCGCGGTGCAGCTGGGCCACCGTCTTCAGGTCGTCGATGGCCCCCGAGACCCGCTCCTTCTCCGTGCGGCTGAGCAGCTCCGCGTCCGGAACCTGGGCCAGGGCCCGCTCCACCCGACGCTCCAGCACGTCGATGGCCGCGTCGCGCAGATCGCGCTGGCGGAGACGCCGCGCCAGGTCGCCCAGCTGGTCCAGCTCGACGGTCTCCCCCTGGACCGCCGCGGCGGCTGCCCGGAGGAACTCGCGGTCGCTCTCGGCGAAGTCGTGGGTCCCCAGGAGGGCCTCGGCGAGGATCCAGTGATCCAGGGCCGTGCCGCTCGCGGCCGCGGCGCGGGCCGCCTCCACTCGGGCGGCGGGATCGGGGTAGGCGGTCGACAGGGCGTCCGCGACTCCCGCCCGGGCGGGTCCCGCGGTGGCCAGCAACAGGGCGGAGACGACGATTCCGTGGAGGGCGCGCATCACAGCACCTCCAGTTCCACGTGTTCGCCGGATTCGTTGAAGGCGAAGTCCGTGGCGAGGACGAACACCGAGTACTGCCCGGCCGCGAGATCGGCCGGCAGGGACAGCCGGCCGGTGTTCAGACGGGCCGCGGGGTCCCACTCCACCGGCGCCCGGAGCACCTCTGCCCCGTCCGGCTTCAGCAGGGTCGCGACGATCCGCCCGGTGTCGGGCGGGGCGTCCACCCGCACCTGGAGTTCGTCGCCGCCCCGGGCGCGATCCGCGGACAGCGAGGCGGTCACCCGGGGAGGGTTGCTGTCGATGACGAACCGCTTGCGTTCCCGGACCTGGCCGCCGTCGCCGTCGGTCAGGATCACGATGGCGTCGTAGTCGCCGTCCTCGATCCCCGCGGGGACCAGGAAGCGGCAGACCCACAGGTCCCGCTCGTCGTCGTAGTGGGCGGGTTTGGTCTCGCCGAAGGGGAAGACCACCGAGACCCGCTGGGTGCCCTCGGGGGCTCTCACCTGCAGCACCGGGTCGCCGGGTTTGATCACCCGCGGACGCAGCAGAGCCCGCGGCGCCGCCAGGAACGAGGTGTACGGCGTGACGAACTTGTAGCGCCGGCTGAGCTCGACGATCTCGTCCCGCCACTCGTCCCGGTAGCCCTCCATGTGGATCCGCTCCAGCAGGTGGTCGACCCGCGCCCGGGCCCACAAGCGGGCGACGTGGTTCGATCCGTGGGGCTCGTCCCCCCACTGGACCGACAGCTGCTCGGTGACCGGCTGGCCCTCGATGCGGCCCTCGGCGCGGACCGCGCCCCGCACGGCCCGGGAGTAGCGCCCGAGCAGGAGCAGGCGGCTGCCCACGAAGGTGTCGGCGAGCGCCGTGGGGTAGAGCTGACCCGTGCGGCCGGGGATCCGGACCTTCACGTCCGTCAGCAGGGGGAGATCCAGCTTCTCCAGGAAGCGCTTGAGGCGGTACTCCAGATCCCCGTGGCCCCGCACGTGCTCGAAGTGGCCGTGGGTCGCACGGGCCAGGCGTTCCAGCAGGGGGTCTTCGGTGCCGTCCCCCACCGAGAACGCGAAGATCCGCGCCGGATCCACCATCGCGGCCCGCACCCGCTGCTCCACGGACATCAGGTTCATGTCGCCCACGGTCTGGTGCCCGTCGGTGACCATCACCACCGCCCTGGAGCGGTCCGCGGGGCCGGGGACGCGCAGGGCGTCGAGCAGGGCGCCCTCCAGATCGGTGCTGGCCCCCAGGTCCGCGGTGCGCAGGAACTGCTCGACCTTGGCGGCCGACTCCCCGCCCCCCGGCAGCGCGGGCCCGTCCATCCGCCGGACGGCGTCGCTGAAGGTCATCACGGCGACCCGGTCTTGCGGATCCAGGCTGGCGACCAGATCCCGGGCGGCGACCAGAGAGCCGTCCAGCCCGGGGCCCATCATCGAGTAGGAGGTGTCGAACAGCAGGACCACGTCCTCGGGGGCGTCGCTGCCGGGGCCCGCTCCTTCGACGGCGGGCAGCAGCGAGACCATGAAGTAGCCGTCCTCCTCCCGATCGTCGCCGTGGTGGCTGGCCGCCCGCAACCCCAGCCCCTCGGTGCGGATTCCGTACTCCAGGACAAAGTCCTGCTGGGGCTGGAACAGCCGCTCGAGCATGTGGCCCTCGAGGCGCCGGTCGTCCTGGAAATCGAGGGCGACCTCGAGCTTCTCGGCGGGGAGCTGGACGCCGGTGATGGGCTGTCCGGACTCCACGGTGAAGCTCAGTCGGAAGGTGTCGATGGGCTCGGTCGGACCGCCCAGGTGGACCAGGGGGAACTGGTAGTGCACGCCCCCGGAGTCCACGTCCAGCAGCTGGGTGAATTCCAGCTCCAGTCGCTTGGTGCCGTGGGGTGGGATGGGGAAGACGTCCACCGAGAACAGGTTGCCCTCCTGCTCCTCGACCAGCCCAGGATCGATGCGACGGCGGACGATGCTGTTGTAGATCCGGCGCGCCTCCTCGCGCTCCAGGATCACGCCGGGGATCCGGACCCCGTCGTCCCAGGTGGCGAAGTCGCTGACGGCGCCACCCTCGGGCAGGGGGAAGAGGTAGGTCCCCTCCAGGGTGCGTCCGGTGTGGTTGCGCAGGACCTGCACGACCCGGGTCGTGGCGTGCTCGTCGACGATCTCGACGATCACGTCCTGCTGGAGGATGGTCAGGGCGGTCCCGTCGCGGTCGGGGAGCTCCTGATCCAGCGGAATCAGCAGCGGCGACGATGCGGCCAGGGAGGGCAGCGCCAGGACGGCGCACAGGATCAGCAGGGTTCGCAGCACGGCAAAGCCTCCGTCGGTGCAACACCCCATCGCAGGGGAACGGTCCCCCGGGGCGGGAAGGGCCATCATAGCCCGCAGCCCTGTGGATTTGGACGCGGGCGCGAGATAACCTCTCGCGCCCAGGAGGACCCATGACTGCTCACGGTATCTTCGTCGAGGGTCGGTTCCAGGAGACCGGTGACGAGTACGTGGTACGCGATCCGTACGATGGCGAAGAGGTCTCTCGGATCGCCCGCGGTGGCCCCGAGTCGGTGGATCGAGCCATCGCCTGTGCCGTGGGGGCGGCGCCCGCGATGGCGGCCCTCCCCGGTCACCGCAGAAGCGCGATCCTGGCGGCCATGGGCGCCGGCCTCGCGGCCCGCGCCGACGAGCTGGCCGAGGCGATCCGGCGGGAGGCGGGCAAGCCGATCCGTTTTGCCCGCATCGAGGTGGAGCGGTGCCTGGACACCTTCGCGGACGCTTCGGAGGTCGCCCGCCACGAGGGTGGAGAGCTGCTCAACCTGGACGCCTTCGCCCCCGGTGAGGGGCGGATGGGGTTGCTCAGAAGGGTGCCCCTGGGGCCGATCTCGGCGATCACGCCCTTCAACTTCCCGTTGAACCTGGTGGCCCACAAGGTGGCGCCGGCCATCGCGGCCGGGTGTCCCGTGGTGCTCAAGCCCGCCAGCCAGACCCCCTCCCCCTCCCTGGTCCTGGCCGAGCTGGCGGCGGAGGCCGGTCTGCCGGCGGGCGGCCTCTCGGTGGTCCCCTGCTCCCGGGCCGGGGCCGGCGCGTTCACCACCGACGAACGCCTGAAGCTGATGACGTTCACCGGCAGCCCGGAGGTGGGCTGGGTCCTCAAGGCCCAGGCGGGCCGCAAGAAGGTGGTCCTGGAGCTGGGGGGCAACGCGGCGGCCATCGTGGAGCGAGATGCGGACCTGGCCACCGCGGCGACGACCCTGGCGATGGGGGCTTTCTACTACGCGGGCCAGTCATGCATCAGCGTGCAGCGCGTGTTCGTTCACGCGGACGTCGCGGCGGAGTTCCGCGACCGCCTGGTCGCTGCGGCCGAGGCGGTGCCCTACGGCGCCACGGACGCCGACGACTGCGTGAGCGGGCCGGTGATCGACGGTGCCAACGCGGAGCGGGTGGAAGCCTGGATCGGCGAGGCCCGGGACCGGGGGGCCCGCCGGCTCACGGGCGGTGAACGCGACGGCAACGTGATCCGGCCCTGCCTGCTGGAGGACACACCGGTGGACACGGACGTGGTCGCCCGGGAGGCCTTTGGCCCGGTGGCGTCCCTGTACACCTACGCCACCTTCGACGAGGCGCTCGAGCGGGTCTCCGACACCCGGTTCGGGCTCCAGGCCGGCATCTTCACCTCCGATGTGCGCAAGCTGACCCAGGCCCTGGATCGCCTGGAGGTCGGCGCCGTGATCCACGACGACTCCCCCGCCTACCGCGTCGACCACATGCCCTACGGCGGCGTCAAGGAGTCCGGCATCGGCAGGGAGGGCGCCCGCTACGCCGTGGAAGACATGACCGAACCGCGGATGCTCGTACTTCGGACCTGAGAACGCCTGTTCGGACGTTGGGATGCGTGCACTCGCAGCTGTACGACATCTGCTCTTCACGCCAAACCGTATTCAGCCGCCGACGAACCCGCCGCGGAGCGCCGACGGGGGGGCCGGGACACATTGCGCCCCGATCGCTCGTCAGCGCCCAGCGGTTCGGTTCGGCGTGAATATTCGACCTCGTCACCGAGTTCCCGGTCGGGCGCACCGGCCCTCGCGGCGGTGCGGAGCGGTGGGGGCGACGGCCCCCGTCTCCAGCCCGAGGCCGCCCGACCATGAGCCGCGGGGGGGGCCGTAGCCGAACGTAAGAGGCGCTGCATCCCACGAGAGATCGGATGCGCGTCAGAGCGCGTGGAGGGACCACGGCGAGTCCTCGCACCTGCAGCGACAGTGAGGCGAAGCGCCCCCCCCTCGGCGACCAGGGCGGCCGGAGTTCGGACTCGTGTGGGTCGTCGGGGAATCGAAGTTCGCAGCGGGGCCGAGTCGACCTAGGGCACGAGCTCGCCGGGAGCGGTGTCGGCGAGGGCGGATTCCCATTCGAGGCGCTGGGCCACGAAGTGTTCGATGACCGCGCGGTCGGCGGAGCTGACCTCGAATTCCAGGCCCGCTCCGACCATCTCGAAGCGGCGGTCGGTGACCAGGCGGGCCACCTTGGCCACCGTGCGCACCGGCTGGGGTGCTCCGGCGACGGGGAGCTCGAACCACAGGTGGATCCGTTCGCCCCGGGGGACGGGTTCGCTGGTCTCCACGACGTAGCCCCCCGAGGCGCTCAGGTTGCGCAGGAAGGCTTCCCTGGACGGGGGACGCTGCTTGCCCCAGTAGATCGGCAAGCCCACGTTCACCCGGGGGAAGAGCCGCCGGTCGTCCCCCTCCCGCGGGCCCCCGGAGGCGCGAATCTCCCACAGCCGCTCGGACACCAGCCGACCGAGTTCCTGCTCCCCGCGGTCGAAGCTCTCGAAGCGGATCCCCGCCCCGGTGACCAGCCCCCGCGCATCCTCCGGCTCGATCCGGTGGACCACGGTCCCCTCGGCGGCCACGGAGCACAGGGTCCCCTCCCGCTGGAAGGCGAACGCGACGTTCACGACCTCGTCCACCGGGACGTCCGTCGCGGTCTCCACGAAGAGTCCGCGCGCGGAGATGTTGGCCGTGTAGCAGGTGACCACCCCGCCCCGCCACGAGAGGCGAACGCGCAGGGTGATGGGCAGTCGAAGGGCGACGCGTGCTTCGGGGCTCTCGGTCATGGACTCCCTCCCGTCGGTCCGGATCCCGGGCGGCCTCGGGTCCTCCCCGGGATCATCGGACGACCCCGCCCCGGGTTGAGCCCGTCGGCTCAGTCACCGGCCAGCTTCGCGTAGCGCGAGCTCCCGCCGCCGACCGCCCACTTGAGCATCAGGATCAGCATCACCAGGCAGATCAGCGCACCCACGGGCACGGTGTACAGGCCCACCGTCGGCGGGGTCTCCCCTTCGCGGACGTAGTAGAAGACGTGCTCCTTGAGGTCGTCGATGGCCTCGAAGGCCTCGAAGGCCTTCATGGGCATCGGGTGGACCGTGCCGATGAAGGTGTCCACCCGGCCGAAGGACCGATCCGGGGCCAGGGCGTCCAGCTCCGCCAGCGCCTGCTTGGCCGCGCCGTCGTAGTACGCGGCCTCGGCTTCGAGGTAGGCCGTGAGCACGGGGAGCTCGCTGCGCTTGATCGGATTGCTCAGGACGATGTCATCGGGCCACGGGGGCCGCTGCTGGACGCCCCCCTGGGGCTCGAAGTCCTCGAGGATCCAGCCCCGCTCGGCGTGGACCTTGTTCCTCATCCCCGTCTCGCTGCACTCGTCACACACCCGGGCCACACCGATGGCGTGGTTCGGCCAGGCGTCGCGGATGGTCGTGGCCAGCCGGCCCGCGGAGGTGTTCCAGCGGGAGTCGTAGTTGTCGATCTCCTTGAGCCAGTCCTTGATGTTCGTGTCCTGTTCCAGGCCATCGTTGGCAGCGATCTGGGCGTGGGTGCGGAAGAGGTCGACGTCCCGCTCGATGGCGTTGCGCCACTCCCGCATGGGCTTGTCGTCTGCCAGGACGAGGCGGATCTCCAGCAGGCGGTCACCGCCCGGCTCCTTGACGACGAAGGAGTGGCGGGGATCGACGACCCCTTCGACCAGCACCTGTCCGCCCTCGTGGGTGTCGGTGGAGGCCAGGGTCTGGATCGGCACGCTCTTCGGCGTGCGGTACTGGATCCAGATCCAGAACGGCTGGAAGAACAGCGCCACCAGCCCCAGCCCGAGGACCAGGCCGAGACCGGCGAACAGGTACTTGATCCCCGAGTCCTTCTGGCTCATCCACCACCTCTCCGGGCCGCTCCCCACACATCCCGCCCGTGGCATTGAAACGGATGGACAGGGGCAGGTCAATCCGGCTTGCGGGCGGGGGGGTCTGCTATCGTGGCCCGGGTCTTCGGAGGCCCGGCCGGGGCGCCCCCCAGACCCCGGAGGCGGAGGAGCGGATGCGGGCGCGGTCGCGAGGAGCAGGTCGGTACGCGGGCTGGGCGCTGGTCGCGTCGCTCGCGGTCGGCTGCCCGACCGACGAGGCACCGGTTCCGGACGACGACGACACCACGGACCCGGGGGCCCCCGCCCTGATCATCGGCGTCTCCGCCCACCTGGAGCGGGAGAACATCGACACGGCGGCGCTGCAGTTCGAGACCTACGTGGCCAGGCTGCGGGAGTACGTGGACCTCTTCGAGGCCCACGGCGTGCCGCTCACCCTCGAGTCCCGCCAGCTCACCCGGGGGGTGATCCGCTTCGAGGACAACGTGCTGCTGGAGATGCAGGACCGGGGTCACGCCATCGGGATCCACGCGGACATGGGCGAGCAGTGGCCCTACAACGAGAACCTCTTCTACCACGAGCTGACCGAGCGCTTCATGGAGCTGGAGTTCGCCGGCATCGAGCCCCGGCACGTGTCGGGCATCTGCTCCCCCCTGGATTGGGTCACCGTGGCCGCCGACGTGGGCTTCGAGTTCACCACCGGGCAGACCGAGTACTGCCTCAAGTCCCTGGACCGGGACCAGCAACCCCGACACGTCCAGGTCTGCGCCCATCCGACGCTGTGCCACCGGACCTACCCCTACGCGGTGGAGGACCGCCTGTCCCCGTGGTCGGTGGAGGACGGGGCGACCTGGACCACCCCGGCGGCCTCCGGAGGACGCCTGACCCTGCTGCACACCGGCGGCGTCCTGCCCTGCCTGTACGAGGAGTACGGCACCGGTGAGGCGCCCCTGTCCTGCGAGTTCGACGACGACGACGTGGAGGCCTACCTGGAGATGCTGGAGCGGGCGCTGGCCGCCGCGGATCCCGACCGGCCGCAGGCGTTGTTCGTGGTGTGGAGCTACGGCAGCGAGCTGGAGGACGAGCAGCTGGACCGCTGGCTCTCGGCCGTCGCCCCCTACGTGGAGCAGGGGCGGGTGGCCTGGGGGACCGCCTTCGACGTGATCGACGCGGCCGCGGAACGCTGACTCACTCCTCCTCGGGGGGAGGGGCGAAGGGGCCGGGGACGCCGCCCTCCACGTCCAGGCCCACGCCGAAATTGCGCAGCTCCGCCCGGGGATCTCCGGGCGCGGGGCTGAGGACCCAGAACCCGTCGCCCGCCACGGGATCGGCGGCCCCGGCCCGCTGGTAGGTGTCGCTGCCGCTGCCGTCCAGGAACAGACCCAGCGAGGTTCCCTCGTGGAAGTAGGGGCGGGAGGGGTCGCGCTCGTCGATCTGGGGCATGCTCCCGGCCACCCCCAGGGCGTCCCCCGAGCCCGACAGCTCGTAGCGGTCGTCCCCCGCGAGATCCACGGCGAAGGCGCTGGAGCGACCGTTGGCGACCCCCAGGACCGCCTCGTGGCCCTGGTACAGGTCGTTCCCCTCCCGGTCGAACATCAGCGCGTTGGTGTAGTCCCAGCCGAATCCCAGGGCGCAGGTCCCGGTGTGCACGGCCCGGTGCTCGTCGTCCCCCTGCTCGTCGATCACCGCGCCGATGCAGAAGTGGGCTCCCGAGCCGTGGGAGAAGTTGACCGACTCGTAGACGTCGTCCCCGCCGGCCTCGTAGAGCACGCCGGTCCCGAACCAGTAACCGCAACCCTGGGAGAAGGTGCCCGCCTCGTAGCGGTCGGCGCCGGCCAGATCCAGCAGCGTCCCCAGGCCCCCGGCCCAGCTGTGGCCGTCGCCGCCGTCACCCCGGCGTCCCAGGCCCACCCCCTGGGCGCTGGTGATGTTGCGCTCCATGCCCGCGTGGTAGTCGGGCCGGTAGACCTTGTCGGGCATCACCTCGGCCGTATAGACGTCGTCGCCCCGGCCGTCGACCAGCACCCCCGCGCCCCCCGAGCCGCCGAAGCCCTGGCACTCGCCGTGGCAGGTGTACCGGTCGGCCCCGGCCACATCCACCAGCATCCCGACGCCGAAGAACGCGGCCCCCTGGGCGGCGGTGGACGCCTGGTAGGTGTCGTCCCCGCCCTCGTCCATCAGCAGGCCGACCCCCACCTGGGCCACCCCCTGGGCCAGCGGGCCCTCGGCCAGGTAACGGTCGTCACCAGCGGCGTCCCACAGGATTCCCACCCCCAGGGCGCCCGCCCCCTGGGTGGGCAGTCCGAAGGGCGCCGGCCGGTACTCGTCCTTGCCCGAGAGATCGAGAGCCACCGACAGGGGCAGATCCGGATCCGGGGGTGCGCCCACGGGCATCTCGTAGGTGTCGTTCCCCCCCAGGTCCACCAGCAGCATGCAGTCGGTGCAGGTGTGCAGGTCCTTGCCCGATCCGGCCACCACCACCCGGCCGTAGGGCGTCATCTGCTCGTAGGCGACCCCCGCCGCCGCCCCGGGGTGGGCGCGCTGCCAGGCCCGCAAGCGGGCGCGAAGCTCCTCGGTGACCCGCACCGCCTTCATCCCGCCGTAGAGCAGGCTCTCCCGGTCGAGGGCGTCCATCACGTCGTCCACGGCCGGGTCGTAGCGCAGCCCATCCAGCTGGATCTCGCTCAGGTCGAGGATCCGCCACACGGCCAGGCGATCGTCCCACGACACGTTGCGGAACGCCGTGTCCACCCAGCGGCGGGCATCGGCCAGGTCCAGCATCGCGGTGGCCACGATCACCTGCAGCTCGAGGTCGATCCCCTCGGCGGCCCGCACGGCCTCGTCCCGGGGTCGGGGGAAGTCGGTCTCCCGGCCGAAGGTGACCAGGCTGCTGCCCACCCCCTCGAGCTCCCGCAGCTCCTCCACCGCCTCCACCAGCGGTCGTTCTCCGAACACCCGTGGGTTGAGGTTGACCGAGTAGTCCCGGAAGCGGGTCGTCAGGCGGCTGACGCCCAGGTGGAAGATCAGGTGGTACGCGGCGTCGGGGCGGGGCTCGTCCCCGGCCTCCAGGTCGTCGGGCCACGAGCCGCCCACCCCCGCCAGGTAGGCCGGCTCCAGGTAGGGCCGGGAGTAGCGGGCCATGTCCGCCGCCCACTCGTAGGTCCGCAGGGGCTCCGCCCAGAGGTCGGCGAAGAACGGCAGCGTGTAGGGCATGTCGTCGGGCAGCGGGAAGCGGGTGTGATAGCCGCGGGGGTGGACTCCCAGCTCGCCGACCTCCAGGCCCAGGGTGTCCAGGACCCAGGCGATGGGGTCGGAGCCGGGTTCCGGGCCCACCGGTCCCACGGCCTCGTCGGCGGACGGGTCACCGTCGGATTGGGCGTACGCCGCGCCGACGGCGAGGGTGCTGAGCAGGGCGAGAGCTGCGGCGAGAGGTCGAGTTCCCATGGACCACGCGTATCACGTCGTCGCAGGGGACGAAAGGGGTGGGCGAAGCCCACGTTGACATATGAAGGTGCCCTCTGTAGGAATGGCCATCCCCGGTCGAATCCGGGCGCGGAGGATCCCATGGAGTTCAGCTTCACCGAAGACCAGAAGATGATGCAGGAGACGGCGCGCCGTTTCGCGAACGACGTGATCCGGCCGACCATGGAGGAGGACGAGAAGAACCACCACTTCAACCCCGACATCCTCCGCCAGATGGCCGAGCTGGGCCTGTTCGGCTGCGTCATCCCCGCCGAGTACGGCGGTCTGGGCCTGGACGACGGCATGGTCACCTCGATGATCGTCACCGAGGAGATCGCCCGCGTGAGCCCCTCGTGGGGTCTTCCGTTCAACATGCAGACCCAGGGCCCGGCGAGGTCGATCCTGCGCTGGGGTACCGAGGCGCAGAAGCAGGAGTACATCCCCAAGCTGGTCATGGCCGAGTACCTGGGCGCCTTCGCCATCACCGAGCCCAACTCGGGCTCGGACGTGGCGTCGATGAAGACCACCGCGGTCGAGGACGGCGACCACTTCGTGCTCAACGGCTCCAAGACCTGGATCTCCAACGCCCATGTGGCCGACGTCGCGCTGGTCTACGCCAAGACCGAGCCGGCGCTGAAGCACAAGGGCATGACCTGCTTCCTGGTCCACCTCAAGGAGACCGAGGGGGTCACCACGGTCCCGATCGAGACCAAGCTGGGGCTGCACTGCGCGCCCACGGGCGAGGTGTATTTCGAGAACGCGCGCGTCCACAAGTCGCAGATCCTCGGGGGCCTCAACAACGGCTTCAAGGTCTGCATGACGATGCTGGACAACACCCGGCTGTCCTGTGCCTGTCGCGCCGTGGGCGTGGGCCGCGCCTGCCTCGAGGAGGCCGCCGCATACGCCAAGACCCGGGAGCAGTTCGGCAAGCCCATCGCCGACTTCCAGCTGATCCGCGGCGACATCGCCGAGATGGTCGTCCACCACGAGGCGGCGCGGTTGCTGGTGCACAAGGCGGCCTGGGAGAAGGACCAGGACCCCAACGTGCGCAACAGCCAGTCGGTGTCCATCGCCAAGTTCTACGCGTCCGAGACCGCCAACGAGGCGGCCCACATGGCCATGAAGATCTTCGGCTCGTTCGGCTTCTCCACCGAGTACCCGGCCGAGCGGCTGTTGCGGGACGCGCGCTCCTTCCTGGTGGTCGAGGGCACGTCCAACATCCAGAAGGTCATCATCTCGGGCAACTACCTGGCCCAGTAGGGGGAGCGGACGCCGTTGACACCGATTTTGGCGACGGAATGGGTCGATGCCGCCAGGGTCAGCCTGGTGGGGTTCGGGGGAGTGTTCCTCGTTCTGACCTTGCTGTACGCCATCACAACGCTGTACGGTGCCGTGTCCCGATGGATGGCGCGCAGAAGCGACAAGGGCGCGGATCGCGATTGAACCGACCCCCGGAGGGGTCGTCACGACTTTCGAGGAGTAACCCGATGGCCGTTCACGAAGTGGTCTTCCCGATGCCGGGCAAGGTGGTCTCCATCGACGTGGAGGTCGGCGGAGCCGTCTCCCAGAACGACACCCTGGCCGTGTTCGAGGCGATGAAGATCGAGATGCCGCTGGCTGCCACCGCCGGCGGGACGGTCAAGGAGATCAAGGCGGCGGTCGGCGAGATGGTCGAGGCCGACGCCCTGTTCTGCCTGATCGAGGACTAGCCCTCGGGCGAAGCCGTGGAACCCCTCTTCCAGGCCTGGGAGAAGTCCGGGCTGGAGGCCCTCACCTGGGGACACCCGGTGATGTGGGCCCTCGGCCTGCTGCTGATCTACCTCGCCATCCGCAAGCAGTACGAGCCCTACCTGCTGCTGCCCATCGGATTCGGTGTCATCCTGGTCAACATCCCCGCGGCCGGCCTGGTGGCCGACGACGGGTTGCTTCGCATCTTCTACTACGGCATCCAGTACGAGGTGGTCCCGCCGCTGATCTTCCTGGGACTCGGTGCGATGACGGACTTCGGGCCGGTGATCGCCAACCCCAAGACGCTACTGCTGGGCGCGGGCGCCCAGTTCGGGGTGTACGTGGCGTTCTTCGGGGCGCTGATCCTCGGTTTCTCCCTGCCCGAGGCGGCCTCCATCGGCATCATCGGCGGCGCCGACGGTCCGACGACGATCTTCGTGACCAACAGCCTGGCCAAGGACCTGCTGGGTGTGACGGCCGTGTCGGCGTACTCCTACATGGCCCTGGTGCCGCTGATCATCCCCCCCATCGTTCGGCTGCTCACCACCGAGAACGAACGCAAGATCGAGATGAAGCAGCTGCGACCGGTGTCCAAGGCCGAGAAGATCGTCTTCCCCCTGCTGGCCACCTTCGTGATCTGCCTGCTGGTGCCCAAGTCCACCCCGTTGATGGGGATGTTGATGGTGGGCAACCTGTTCCGCGAGTCCGGGGTCGTCAAGCGGCTCTCCGAGGGCGCCCAGAACGAGCTGATGAACATCGTGACCATCGTGCTCGGGCTGTCCATCGCCACCACACTGCAAGCCGAGGCCTTCCTCAAGGCCCAGGTGCTCCAGGTCTTCATCCTGGGCCTGGTGGCCTTCGTCTTCTCGGTCGTCGGCGGCACCCTGCTGGCCAAGCTGATGAACCTCTTCCTGCGCGAGAAGATCAACCCGATGATCGGCGCGGCCGGCCTGTCCGCCGTGCCCATGGCCGCCCGGGTGATCCAGGTCGAGGGCATGAAGGCCAACCCCCGCAACTACCTGCTGATGTTCGCCATGGGCCCCAACGTGGCCGGGGTGATCGGCACGGTCGTGGCGGCCGGGATCTTCATCTCGTTGATCGGGTAGCCGCGGCCCGCACCCGCTCCCGCACCTGGAGCGAGTCGTTCCCATGGGCATTCGAGACATCTTCGGCACCGCGTGGACCGCCGCCCTGGTGCTCGCGACCCCGGCGGTCGTCGTCGGTTGCGGACCGGCCAACCCCAACGATCCGGGCAACATCCCCCTGGACACCTACGATTTCTCGGACGACGACGCTCCGGCAGCCACGGCCTCGTTCACCGACAACGGCGACATCGGCGAGACCTTCGGCGCGGACAGCGGCACCCTGGAGAAGGCCATCGACGACGAGTCCGCCCAGGGCACCTTCGACTTCGAGGGGACGCTGGCCGACGGGACCCGTACGGTGTCTGTGACCCACGGGGTGTTCGACGTGGAGTGGGGGTTGTTCCCCGGTTTCCAGGGTCCTGGGAGCCTGGTGTCCCGGAGCTGAAGTCCGTTTGCAGTCCACAGCGAGGCATGGCGCCATCTGGCAAGGCGCGAAGAGGGAGCCTACTCCGATGTAGGTGACCGATGAGCAACGCCGCCAGAGGGTGTCAGGGCCGTCGTGGGTGTGAGGGGACTTCGGTTCCGGGGCGCTAGTCCTCTTCCACGGTCGGATCGTCGGGCAGGTTCTCCACCAGGGCGAGGGCCTCGGGGCTGAGGGGAAAGGCGATCTCCTTGGGGAGGAGGTCCAGCAGGGTCTGCTCCTGGCCCTGGATGTAGCGGGTGAAGACCTTGCCCGGGCCGTAGACGTACTCGAGCTCGGCGCCACCGGCCACCGCGATCACGAACGCCCAGTCCTGGGCCTCGAGCCGATCGTCGTCCAGCCGATCGTGCTCGGCACGGGCCACGCTGGCGTGGATCCGAGCGGGACCGGGCAGGTTCTGGCGCAGGAGCTCGGTCACCACCAGACCGATGGCCGCCAGCGGCGGGGTCAGGACGTCCCCGGGGGTGGGCAACTGCTCGTCGGGATCCACGTGGTTGCGGTACTCCATGACCACGTCGTCCAGCCACTGCAGGAGCTCTCCCGGCGAGTCCAGGTCGACGGTGCGCTGCCAGCACTGCTCCATCATCCGAACGATCCGCGGCACCACGAAGGGCACCCCCTTGGGGCGGATGTCGCCGATGGGGATCTCCACGGCGATCCGCCGCAGGAACCGGCCCGCGGGGGTATCGGAGAGCGCCGTGCGCAGGCGCGCCGACAGCTTGTCGTGGGAGTAGACGTGGAACGCCATGCCGGGGCGTTCCTCGATCATCCCGAAGGCGCCCCGCAGCACGGCCTCCTCCCGGTCGGGGGTGATGGCCTGGTCGGTGACGAGCACCTCGTGGTGGCGATCGAGGCCACCCACGACGAAGAACCACGCGAAGTCGTAGCAGGGGGAGGCCTGCCGCCGCCGCTCGGTGGGCTCGCGAACGTCGAACCCGGCCGCGGCGAAGGCCTGCATCACCTCCTGCCAGCGATTGCGGTAGGAGAACGGCCCCTCCATCGCCGAAACTCGAATATCCGGGAACTCCGGATGATGGACCAGGTTCATGGCAGCCCCCGCGACGCCTAGCCGACATTATGCCCCGAGCCGGAGCCCGCGGGCCATCGCGCCGCAAGGGTGTACTTGAGTTTCGGGGGAGAGTTCAAGTAATCATGTGGCTCGCCGCCTCGCGGAGGAACCCGATGGCCTACGGAAAGCCGGGAACACGCAGCAACCTCCCCTATCTGATCGGGGGCGGCGTCGTGGCCGCGTGTGTCATCGCGCTGGTGGTCATGCGAATCGTGACCCCGGACGGTTCAGCCGACGACCCCGGGGATCCTGCGGTCCCTGCGGATCCGGGCGACGCGGCGGTCGTGGTCATCCCCGACGACACCGGGTACCCCGATGCCCCCGAGAGCGGGGAGTGGGAGACCGAGGCCCTGGTCGAGGACAGCTACGTGCAGGTGGCCGCCGAGTCCACCTGTATGGCCCAGAGCTTCCACGGTCCGCCGGACGAGCTGACCCGGGAGATGGACCGGATCTATTTCCACTACAAGACCACCGCCCTGGAGGTGGCCACCTTCGCCGCGGAGATCAACGCCGACGATGTCGTGGCGATCCGCGTCGGCGAACGCATCGCAGCCGCCATCGAACGCTGCCCCTGAGGCGCCACCGATCGGAACCTCGGTTCGGAACGGTGTCCTTCCGATCCGTGTACTCGCCCGCTAGCGAACCGTCGAGGGATCGACGGTGACGAGGCCGGCGGCGGTGCCGATCCACAGCTGATCGCCGGCCAGGTGCAGGGCGGTGACCGAGGGGCTGGGGAGGCCCAGGTCCTCCCGGAGCAGACGGCCGCCCGCTCCCTTGTCGGGGAGGACGAGGACGCCCCGGTCGAGGGTGCCGAACAGCACGGTCTCGCCCAGCCGAACGCCGGCGCCCGGATTGACCTCCAGGGTCTCGCCGGCGTCGGGGAAGAGGTGCTCCCAGCCCTGGCCCCGCAGCAGGTCCACGCCCCCGCCGTAGGTGCCGGCGTGGAGACGCTCGGGGCCCGTCACCAGGGCGTTCACCCACGCATGCGCCAGACCGCCGGGCCCCGAGTGCACCGTCAGGGTCCCCGCCGGGTCGCGGGTCCCGTCCGCTGGGACACCCGAGAGCCCGCCGAGGGTGCCGATCCACATGCGGTCCCCGTGGCGGGCCAGCGCGTAGACGTGCCCGTTCACCAGCCCGTCGCGCACCCCGAGGTGGGAGACCTGGCCGGACGCGGACAGGCGGTACACACCCCGGGAGGTGCCCAGCCACAGGGCCTCCCCGTCGCTGGTCAGGGCGGTCACGGCGATCCCGTCGAGGGCGGCCAACCGCGGATGCTCGTGGAATCCCGGGTCGGCGAAGTAGGCGGCGCCCGCGTTCGTGCCCACCCACAGGGTGTCGCGGTGCAACGCCAGGGCGTTGATCTCCCGGGACGGCAGACCGTCGTCCTCTCCGAGGGTGGTCCAGCTCTCCTCGGACCAGCGGCCGAGCCCGTTGTCGAAGGTACCGGCCCAGACCGCACCGGCCCCCGGCCCGGGATCCGACAGCAGGGCGGTGATCCGCGGTCCTGGGGGGCCGGGGGGGAGCTCCACCGGAGTCCAGCCCTCCATTCCCCTGCGTACCGCGCCGGCGCGGGGGCCGCGCCCCCGCCCCCCCCCCCCCGCCGAGGGGGCCGCCTGGACGTAGTCCGACGGCAGGTCGGGCCGACCGGCCGTGCTCCAGCCCTCCCCCTCGTACAGGCCCAGGCCCCCGCCATAGGTTCCCACGGCCATTCGCCCCTCGGACGCGGCGACCGCCGCCACGTGATCGTCGGGCAGCCCCTCGACGCGCCCCAGGATCCTCGTCCGCCCCGCCTCGAACAGGGTCAGCCCGGTCTGGGTGCCCACCAGCACGCGGGTGGCGTCCGAGGTCCGCTCCACTGCCAACGACGTCACGAAGAGGTCCGCGAGGCCGTCGGTGGTCCCCAGCAGCTCCCACTCCCCCTCCCGCCGGACCGCCACGCCGCGGTCGAAGGTGCCGACCCAGAGGTCGCCGGTCCCGGGGTCCACGGCGAGGGCGGTCACCCGTGGTGCCTCGAGGGCCCAGGGGCCGGACTCGGTCTCCCCGGCGATCTCGACCGTGTACAGCGTCTCCCCCGCCAACCAGAGCAACCCCCGATCGGCCGTCCCCACGTGGAATCCGCCCGCACCCGCGGTGACGGAGGTGGGGACCAGGTCGGGGTGCGACAGGGATCGCACCCGGTCCCCGCGGATCAAGGTGATACCCTCCTCGGGATGGACCGCGGCCAGGACCTCTCCCTCCACGGCGAGCCCCGCGACGTCGTTGCGCAGCAGTCCGCTGCGGGCGGTGTAGATCCGCCGGTCTCCCCCGTCGGGTCCCACGGCCACCAGTCCGCCGGTGGTGGCCAGCCAGGCCCCCCCGTCGCCGGCGACGATCGCGCGCACGTCCCGGAGGCAGGGGTGCTCCCCCGCTCCCGGTTCGACGGGCGTGAGCTGGACCTCCGGGCCCACGCGCAGGCCGCTCCACGCCACTCCCTCGGCAGACCCGGACTCCACCGAGCGGGCCGAGTCCACCCGCGTGCGTGCGTCCCGTCTCAGATCGAGGATCGTCCCCACCACCGCGACCACCGCCAGGACGGCACCCACGGCGAGGCCGGTTCGGAGGCGCGACGACACGGTCAGCTACTCGGTCTGCGCGAGGAGATCGCGGACCTCCCGCCGGAAAGCGGGGGCGTCGGGGGGGCGGTCGAACAGGCAGGTCAGCAGCCTACGGTACGGGAGCTCCACCACGGCCAGGTGGAGGTCCCCGGCGGACAGCTCGGCGTACATGCCCTCCTCGGTGCGCTGGGCGAAGTTGATGGCCTGGGCCGTGAACGCGGCGATGCGGTCCCGCCGCCGTCGGTCCTCCACGGTGGAGGCCAGCGGCCGCCCGCTGCGCGTGGACAGCTGGATCTCCTGCACGTCGGTCAAGGCGCCGGAGAGCAGGTGCTCCTGCAGCGAGGTGAAGATGCGCTCCACCGGCCCGGGACCCCACTCGACGATCTCGATCGAGTGGCGCCGCTCGGACGGCATCTCGTCCGCCAGGTCCTCCAGGCTCTCCTCGGCCAGATCCAGCCGATGGGAGGGAATGACGATCGACGAGGTGGCCAGCGCGTCGCCCTCGAGGCTGAAGGGATCGCTGCCGAAGGGCTCGCCGTCCCCGTCCACCAATCGGTCCGCGGCGACCAGGACGCAGGAGTCCGTGACCGAGCCTTCCTCGGCCTCGTAGACCACGCTCTCGGTGCTGCCACCGGGCCAGGCGCCGCTGTCCGGCGGCTCCTCGCCGAGGCCCAGGGGATCGTCCAGCACCACCTGACGGTCGTCCTCGTCCGCGGAGACATCCAGGAGGAGGCTCGCGGTCTCGTCGATCCGCCGGGTGAGCAGGATCACCTCCTCGTCGGGGCTCAGGTGTTCCCCGGAGGCGTCCTCCAGGAGTCGCTCGAAGGTCCGGCAGGCAGCCTTGTTGGTCACGTCGATGCGCCGGATCAACCCCTCGTCGATGAACCGGAAGCCCTCGTTCAACAGGACGGCCGCGGACTTCTCCACCGTGTTCGCCGGCGCCACCTGGTGGGGATCGGAGACGAAGGCGAAGGTCCCCTCCTCGCGGGTCAACAGCTGCATCAGCGCCTCGCGCCCGACCAGGCGTCCGAACACCGCATGCTGCAGCTCCCCCTTGACCAGCACCAGGATGCCCTCGACGGGCTCCACCGGGAAGCTGACGGTGAGGCGTCCCGACGCCTTCTGCTTGCCCAGGGCCGACAGCAGGGGTGCGAAGGGCAGCATCTCCAGGCGCCCCTCGAGGTCGAAGCGCGGCGCCGCGGTGCGGGACTTGGCGACCTCGTCGAACACCTTCTCCACGCGCACGAGCATCTCGTCCACGGTGAAGGGCTTGCGCAGGAACTCCCGGGCCCCCATCCGCAGCCCCCGCGCCACGTTCTCCGGCTCCTGCTCGGCGCCGATGAAGATGAAGGGCGAGTAGCTGGCTCGGGTCCCCTCGCGGATGCGGTGCATCAGCTGGAAGCCGTCGATGCTCTTGAGGTCCACCGCGCAGATGATCAGGTCGGGAACGTTGCGCTTGAGGTAGGACAGGGCCTCCCCCGGATCGTGCCGGGCCACCACCCGGTAGTCCTTCAGCGACAGGGCTGCCCCGAGCAGGTCGAGCACCTGACGGTCGTCGTCGATCAGCAGGATCGTGCGCTGCCTGGGCATCCCCTCCGCTCCGATTCGATTGCCGGTGGGCGAGCCCGGCATCTTATCATTAGCAGCGAAGAGGATCGTCGTGATGCGAAGACAGGTGCTGGTGGGTGTCGTGGGAGCGGGGCAGGCGGATCCGGAGCTGGCCGCGCTGGCCCATGCTCTGGGTGAGGGCCTGGCCAGGGCGGGCTACGCCGTGGTCAACGGCGGACTCGGAGGGGTGATGGAGGCGTCCGCCCGGGGCGCAGCCGAGGCCGGCGGGCTGACCGTGGGCATCCTTCCGGGCCCGAGGGCCGAGGACGCCAACCGCTGGATCCAGGTCCCGGTGGTCACGGACATGGCCCACGCCCGCAACGTGGTGATCGCCAACACGGCCCGGGCGGTCGTGGCCGTGGGTGGGAGCCACGGTACCCGCTCGGAGGTCAGCATCGCGCTGAAGCTCGGGCGGCCAGTCGTCAGCCTGCGCAGCTTCGATTTCGACCCGCGGATCCACGTGGTCGCCACCCCCGAACAGGCCGTCCGCGCCGTCGCGGGCGCCCTGGCGGACCGCGAATGAGGATCCCCCACGCCCTGGCCCTGGCAGGCCTGATGGCCACCGCAACGACCGGCTGTCAGCCCGACCCGGATCTCCTCGTGCTCTTCGTGGACACCCTGCGCTACGACCGCCTGGGCTGCACGGAACCGGTGGGGCGTCTGTCCTCCCTGGAGGACTTCACCCTGGAGGGAGCCTGCTTCGAGCGGGTCACGTCCACCTCGGGCTGGACCCTGCCCACCGAGACCTCGATGCTGGTGAGCGCCTACCCCGAGGAACACGGGGTCACCGGCCGCAACCGTCCCGTGGATCCCGCCATGATCCCGGTCACCGGTCCCCTGGCGGACGACGGCTACGTCAGCGCCCTGTTCTCGGGCAACGTCCTGACCTCACAGCCCCAGTACCAGCCCTACTTCGACCACCTGTGGGTCATCCCCCGCACCGACGAATTCGCCGCCGACGCCGATGATCAGGTCGTCGACTCGGCCCTCGGCTGGCTGCAGGACAACGCCAGCCGCAAACCCCTCGCCGTGGTCCTGCAGTTGTACGGCCCCCACTACCCCTACTGCCCACCGGGCACCGCAGAGGCCTGGATCGAGGTCCCCGCCCTCCACGACGGAGCCGTGAATCTCTGTGATCCCGAGCACGCGGACCTGCTCCGGGCGGCCGAGACCCTCGAGCCCTTCCCCCAGGCGCTGGCCGACCACGTGGAGCTGATGTACGACCACGAGGTCGACCACACCCACGGGCAGATCGAGCGATTCCTGGACGGCTGGGAGGACCTCGGCCGGAGCCGGCCTCGCCTGACCGTCGTCGTCACCGATCACGGCGAGGCCTTCGGCGAGCACGGACGACTGCTCCACGGCCGCTCCCTGCACCGGGAGACCAGCGACTGCCACATGGCCTTCCACGGCGAGGGCATCCCGCGGGTCACGGTGGACCGGCCGGTGGAGCTCCTCGATCTGCCACCGACCCTGATCTCCCTGCTCGGCCGGGAAGCGCCGGAGGCCTGGCGCGGGCTCGACCTGACGCCTCTGATGGAGGAACCCACCCGCCCCTTCGATGCCCGCACCTACCAGGTGTCCAGCTTGCTGGACGACACCCAGCGGGCCGTGTCCCTGGAGGGTCAGGATGGCCACCGCTACCGGTTGCTCGCCGGGGAGGACAGCGGCGATCGGGAGCTCTTCGACGCCACCGGGGATCCCCACGAGCTGCAAGACCTGCACGGGCTGTCCGCGGTGTCCGACGTGGAGGCCCGGCTGGAGGCGTTGCTCGAGGAGATGACCCGAGACGCGGCCACCGGCACCGCCCCCCGGAGCTGGTGATCCGGTGCCCCCGGACGTCGATGATCTCGCCGGTCTCTGGTCCCTGGATCCGACGATCACCTTCCTGAACCACGGCTCCTTCGGCGCCACGCCCGTGGTCGTCCAGGAGGAACAGCAACGGTGGCGTCGGCGGCTGGAGGCCGAGCCCGTGCGCTTCCTCGTCCGCGAGCTACCCGAGGCCTGGGACCGGGCCCGGGACACCCTGGCCGCCTTCGTGGGAGCGCGGCCCGCGGACCTGGTGCTGGTTCCCAACGCGACCACCGGCATCAACACCGCGCTGGCCAGC
>CAZITQ010000095.1:0-32233 GCA_964542165.1 uncultured Rickettsiales bacterium | reverse complement strand
GTAGGCCGCCCCGCCGCCGCGGCGTCCGCCCCGGCTGCCGACCCCGCTGCCCCCGCGGTAGTCGTCCCGCGGGTCGTCGTCGTCCTCGTCGTCGTCGTCGTCCTCGTCGTCCTCGTAGTCGTCCTCTTCCTCGTCGTCCTCGTCGCCGATGAGGATCATGTCCGTGTCGCTGATCACGATCACGTCCTCGTCGTCTTCCTCCTCCTCCTCGTACCGCCGGGCCTCGGCCTCTCGTCGCTCGCGCTCCCGTCGTCGTTCCTCCTCCTCGCGCTCCTCCTCCTCACGCTCCCATTCCCGCCGTTCACGCTCCCGCCGTTCGGCGTCCTCGCGCTCCCGTCGTTCCTCGTCCTCCCGGGCTCGCCGCTCTTCATCCTCGCGCTCGCGCCGCTCCTCCGCCTCGCGCTCGCGCCGCTCGTCCTCCTCGCGCCGCAGGCGCTCCTCCTCCTGCTTGGCGCGGATCTCCGCCTCGGACAGGTCCAGGTCGTAGACCATGCCGAGATCCTCGTCGTCCCCGAGGTCGTAGTCGATGTCGTCGTCGTCCTCGAAGCCCAGGAGGTCGTCCTCCATCTCGAGGGCGAGCGAGTCGTCCTCTTCCGCGGACTCGGCGGCGATCTGGGCCGCCGTCTTGGGGCGGGTCCCGGTCAGGAGCTCGGCGACCAGCGGGGGGATGTCGGTGAGCATCGCCTCGGGGGAGGTCGGGACCTCCTCGGTGATCGTCCTCTCGAAGCTGTTGGAGCTCGGGTCGTACAGGCGAAGCTTGAGCTTGAACTTGGCGTCCTCGCTGCCGTCGGTCACCGAGCCGACGATCAGTCGCTCGTACCCGTTGTTGTCTGCGAACTTGCCCAGACAGGTGGAGTTGGCCGGACAGCCGTTGTCGAACTCGTCCGCGCCGTGTTGCATGGTGAACTCGAAGTCGCCCTGGATGTCGACCTCGCTGACGATCAGCGACGTGATGTTGACCACCACGTTCTTCGTGATCTTCTTGCCACCGCCCGTGAGCTCCAGCACGCCACAGGTCTGACCCGCCGCCGTGAGGGCGGGGATCGTCAGACCCAGGAGCAGGAGCGAGGGGACCAGGAACCGCTGGGCTCTCGACCTCATCGAGCGTTCCCTCTCTTCCGTGGCGGCCGGACGATCCGGCTCGCACACCCGTGAAACGGACGAACCGCCATAGGGTCACCGACGGGTCAGAAGCGACGTGCCGCGGGCACACTGGGACCTCCGGACCTGCCGGGACCGGGGGAATCTACCACAAGACCCGGTCCAGGCAAGCTGGATCCGCACGAGGTGGCGCGTACGCGCGTGGGCGTGCAGCCCCAAATTGACAGGGATGGGACCCTCGGACACCCTGAGGGACGTCATGGCCACCCCCCCTCCACGCCCCTACCTCTCCGCGGTGTTCACGGCCGCGGGTGTGGGCGCCGTGTGGGGCCTGCTCGACGGCTTCGCCACCTGGGACCGGACGGTGCTCTACCTGCGGGCCAGCGAGGTCGTGGTCCTGCTGGGGATCTCGCTGACCATCGGGACGGGGCTGGGGGCCGCGGTCGGCGCCCTCACCGGCATCCCGGGGCGGTTCCGGGGTCCGCTGACCTCGGGCAGCCTGGCGCTGTGCGCGATCACCGTCGTGGTCGCCATCTCGAGGCTGGTGCGCGAGCCTGTCCTCGGGCAGGACGTCCAGCTGCTACCGGGCGGGGTGCCCGTGGCCCTGGCGGTGGCCTCGTTCGCCGCGGTGGTGCCCCTGGCCGTGACCCTGCTGGTCGCCCACCGTCGGCTGATGGCGGGGGTCCTGGTGTGGAAGCTGTGGGCCGTGGCGCTGGTGCTGGTCACCTGGTTCACACCCCGCCCGCCGACCGGGGCCGAGCCGGTGGCGGAAGACGTCCCGGACTCGCCCAACCTCCTGCTGGTGACCCTGGACACCTTCCGGGCGGACCACGTGGGCGCCCTGGGCGCCGCCCGGCAAACCCCCCCCCAACAAGACCCCCAGGCCCCGCCGCGGGCCCACTTGGCCCCCCGCGCGGGCGCCCCCGGGGGGGCGCCGCGGCCCCCCCCGGGAATCCCACCCCCAACCTGGACGCGCTGGCCCGGCGGGGGGCCCTGTTCACCCGGGCCTACGCCCAGATCCCGATCACCGGCCCCTCCCACCTCTCGATCCTGTCGGGCGTGTACCCCTGGACCCACGAGACCATGGCCAACGGCGTGGCCGCACCGACCAGCGTCCGCGTGCTCCCGGAGATCGCGCGGGAGGGTGGCTACCGCACCGCCGCCTTCGTCAGCGCCTTCGTCCTCGACGGCGTGTTCGGCTACGGTCGCGGATTCCAGGTCTACGACGACGCGCTGCTGCGCCCCAAGGGGGTCCACGACCTCTCGCCGATGAGGGTCTGGGAGCAGGCGCGGGTTCGGCTGGGGAGCATCTCGGAGGTGGAGCGACGGGGCGATCGGACCGTGGACGACGCCCTGGCCTGGCTCGGGACCCTGGACGAGGACGAGCGCTTCGTGCTCTGGGTCCACCTCTTCGACCCCCACGGGCCCTACGCGCCTCCGGCGCCCCTGGACCAGGCCTACTACCAGGGCGACCCCCGGGATCCGTCACACACCAGCCTCGCCGGCGCCACGGGGATCGCCGAGTACATGAAGCCCAGTCTGGTCGGGATCACCGACCTGGCCTGGCCGGTGGCCCAGTACAAGGGGGAGGTGGCGTTCACGGACCTGCTGCTCGGGCGGCTGCGCGGTGCAGTGGACGCCTCGGGGGGGGCCGAGGACACGGTGGTCCTGGTGGTGGGCGACCACGGCGAGAGCCTCACCGAGCACGACTACTACTTCAATCACGGCGCCCACCTCTACGATCCCTCCACCCGCGTGCCGATGGTCCTGGTGGCCCCGGGGCAGCTTCCCGCCGGCGCCCGCGTGGACTCCGTGGTCGAGAACGTGGACCTGCTGCCGACCCTGCTGCCCTTGCTGGGACTGCCCGCCTCCGGCGATCTACCGGGTAGCGACCTGGGGCCCGTGGTCCGGGGCGAGGTGGAGGGGGACGACCAGGCCCTGACCATCTGTTTCGACCGGGAGGCGAACAAGGCCAAGGACGCCTTCATGCGCTATCGCCGGGTGGGAATACGCCGCGGCAACCTGTCCTTCGTGTACCGGGAGGAGGGTCCGGAGGAGCTGTACAACCTGACCGACGACCCGGGCGAGACCGTGAACCTGGCGCCCCAGGCTCGTCAGGGGTTCCTGGTGCAGCAGCTCAGCGAGCGGGCCGAGGCGATTCTCGAGTCCGCGGGCAGCGGAGCCTACGAGCGGGCGTCGGGTGAGCTCGGCGCCGGGATCGAGGAGCGCCTGCGGGCGCTGGGGTACGTGGAGGACGACTAGAAGGAGATGGTTGCACGAATACGCAAGTGGTTCCTCCTGGGGGCCGGGGCCGGCTGGGCAGCGTCCCTGGCGGCCCTCGGCTGGACGCTGCCCCACCATCTGCGCTTCGTGGACTCCCTGGCCTGGGGCCTGGCGCTCCTGGTGCTGGCGCCCGCGCTGGCGGGCGGCGGGCTGGCCCTGATCCCGGGCCTCCTGCTGGCCGTGGTGACCCGACACCGCCAGGTACAGGCCAGCGCCGCCTGGCGCTGGCTCGGCCGCAGCTCCCTGAGCCTGGGGGCGCTGGTCACCCTGCTGGTGATCGCCAGCGCCATCGCCCCCCCCCGTACGCTCCACACCCGGTTGATGCTCTACGGCGTGGACGGCGCCACCTGGTCGGTGATCGACAACCTCAGGGCCCTGGAGATGCTGCCCGAGATCGAGCGCCTCCGGAAGGAGGGCGCCTCGGGGGTGCTCCGTTCGCTGGAGCCCATGCTCAGCCCCATCGTCTGGACCACCATCGGAAGCGGGGTGGGCATGGACCGGCACGGCATCGCGGGCTTCCACGTGACCCAGGACGCCAGCCGCGCCGCGCGCTTCTGGGACGTGCTCGAGGACCGGGGCATGGTCGTGGGGACCTACAAGTGGCTGGTCACCTACCCGCCCCGTGAGATCCGGGGATTCATGGTCCCTGGCTGGCTGGCGACCGGTCCCGAGGTGGAGCCCGGGGATCTGAGCTTTGCCCGCGAATTCGAACAGAGCCGCAAGGCACGCTTCCGGGCCCAGGCGGCGGACGGCGACCGCCCAGCCGGAGGCGCGACCGCGGAGGCGGGGGAGGCCATCGGTCCGGTGGGTTACGTGGCCCAGGGGGTCCGGCACGGTCTGCGGCTGACCACCCTGGTCGAGCTGGCCCGCTTCACCCTGGACAACCGGCTGAGTCCGCCCTCCAACGAGGAGCGGATGGTCGAGATCCAGATCCTGCGGGCGCGCATCGATCGGGACCTCTTCATCGGCCTGCTGGAGCGCTACGACCCCGAGGTGGCGACCTTCACCTACTACCCCACCGACGCGATAGCCCACCGGATGTGGAAGTACTACGACCCGGATCCCTTCGGGGGCGCCACCCCCGAGAGCCAGCGGTACTGGGACGCGGTGCCCGAGACGTACCGGCAGGCGGACGAGCTCCTCGGCGAGTTGCGCGAACGCCTGCCCGACGACGTCCTGTTGGTCGTTCTGTCGGACCACGGCATGACCGCGGCGGGCACCGAGGGTGGGGTCTCCGTCTACGGGCTGCGCGCGGGCGAGGTCGACACGGCGCTGACGGCCGCCGGCGCCGTGGTGGACGTGTCCCAGGTCGGCATGAAGGTGACCGTGGCGGTCTCCCAGGGGAGCACTCTCCCCGCCGAGGAGGTCGAGCGGCTGCTGGGCGCCTTCCGGATCGGGCGTGAGCCCCTGTTCCAGATCGAGACGCTGTCCCCCGGGGTCTTCGGCCTGACCCTGGCGCTCTCCGGCGACGTCCAGGCCCGCGCCGCAGAGGCGGTGACCCTCCCGGACGAATCCACCCTGCCCTTCGAGACCTTCCTGCGGATGCGGGACGACTACTCCGGCGTGCACCGTGAGGACGGCATCATCCTCCTGGCCGGCCCCGGTGTGCGGGCCGGCGCGACCCTCGAGGGGGCCGACCTGTACGACGTGGCGCCCACCGTGCTCACCGCTCTGGGGGTGCCCCCATCCCGGGAGATGGAGGGTCGTCCCCTGATCGAGGCGTTCGACGACCTCGCCGAGCTCCAGCCCGAGGTGGAGAGTTACAGCGACCTGGTCGCCGGGTTCCAGTACCCCGTCCCCACCGGGGAGGGGGGCGGCGACGCGGCCCTCGAGGAGCGGTTGCGAGCCCTGGGGTACGTGGACACGCCCCGGGAGAACCCCTGAGGTGGGAGGTCGCAGGCTCCGGGTGATGGTGGTCTCCCGCCGCTACCCGCCGGACCAGATCAGCGGCACAGAGACGGTCATCTCCAACGTGGTGGAGCGGGCGCGGGGGGTGCACGACCTGCGGCTGGTCGCGGGGTGGCGGAAGGACCCCTCCCTGCTCCCCGCGGACGCCCGCAAGGTGCCCCTGGCCGGGGTGCCCTGGCGGGGGGCGGGGGCCCGCATGGCCCGCGCCGCGGTGACGGAGGCCCGGTCGTTCCGACCCCACGTCATCCTCTCCAACTCCATCGAGGTCCCCACGGGCCTCGCGCCCACGGTGACCATCGTCTACGACTTCAACTTCGGCGCCTCGGGGCGGGTGGCGACCGCTCGCCTGCGCGGGGCCTTCTACCGCCGTCAGGCCCGCCGTCTGGCCCGGGTCGTGGTGATCAGCGAGGCGACCCGCCGTCTTGCGGTCGAGGGCGGCTTCCCGCCGTCCACCCTCGAGGTGATCTACCCCGGTGTGGACGTGGAGCGTTTCCGGCCGGACCCGGACGCGGCGCCCCCACCGCAGGGGGGCGAGCCCTTCGTGCTGGCCTATCCCTCCCGGATCCTGCCGGGCAAGGCCCAGCACCTGGCCGTGGATGCATTCCGAAAGCTGCCCCCGGAACTCCGGGACCGGTCGGAGCTGCACATCGTCGGAGCGGTGGCCGACGGGGAGTACCTGGCCTCGCTGCGAAGGGACGCCGAGGGCCTGCGGGTGGCGTTCCACACCGACGTGGACGACATCGTGCCCCACTACCAGGGGGCCCACCTGATCCTGTTCCCGACGATGATGGAGGAGGGCTTCGGCTACACGGCCGCTGAGGGCATGGCCTGCGCCAAGCCGGTGGTGCACTTCCACTGCGCGGCCGTCGACGAGGCCTGCGGGGGCGCGGCCGTGGCGGTGCCGGCGGGGGACACGTCGGCGATGGCCGGTGCGGCCGCGGAGCTGCTGGCCGACCCTGCGCGCTGCCGGGCGCTGGGGGAGGCGGGCCGCCAGCGGGTCCTGGACACCTTCTCGTGGGACGCGGTCTGGGCGCGATACCGCGACGTGCTGGAGCAGGTCGCCACGACCGACCGGGGGCCGGGGCAGCGCCTGCGCCGGTTCAGCCGTTCACTCCGCCGGCGCTTCTCGACGGCCCGCTGAGGGCTTAGTGAGGGCATGTATGCTGCACCGAGGAGGTAGGACGTGAAGTGGACCGGGTTCGAGGAGGGTCGCCTGGGCATCGGCCACGCCTGGGCGGTGGCCTCGGTGCGACGGGAGATCGCATCGGTCTTCGACGAGCTGGGCGGCGAGCTGCCGCCGGCGGGTGAGCCGGTCCTGGTCAAGCCGAACCTCAACAACGACCTGCCCCCCCTGACCGGCAACGCCACCGACCTGCGGGTGCTGGCCGCGCTGCTGTCGGTCCTGCGCGACCGGGGGCACGGGGACATCACCGTCGCGGACGGTCACAACGTGGGCATGGAGCGCCGGGGGATCGACGGCTTCCGCCGCCTGCGGGTGGATCGCCTGGCCCGCCACTTCGGGGCCCGGATCCTCGACCTCAACCGGGTCGAGGGGCGCGAGGTCGAGCTGGCGGTGGGATCCACGCGCGTCGCCCGCGAGGTCCTCGACGCGCCCTTCCTGATCTCCGTGCCCAAGATCAAGACCCACGCCGAGGCCGGACTGAGCCTGTCGATGAAGATCTGGGTCGGCGCCGTGGTGGGGCAGCACAAGCGGGACGTCCACCGGGACCTCGCCCGGAACATCGCCGCGCTCGCCGGGGTGATCCGTCCCCACCTGATCCTCATGGACGCTCTGGTCGGCATGGAGGGTAACGGCCCGGGTGACGGCACGCCCTTCCGCATGGAGACCCTGCTGGCGAGCCGCCACACCCACCTGATGGATCTGGCGGCGGCGCAGCTGGTGGGCTTTCCGTGGGAGCAGGTGCCCGCCCTGGTCCGGGCCGCCGAGGCGGGGGACTTTGCCGCGGATCTGCCCGCGCGGGTCGCCGAGGGGGTGCCGCTGCGTCGGGCCATCGAGCCGCCGCCTCCGCGCAGTCCCCTGGCCCCCCTGAGCGAGCACCGGCTGCTGCGCCCGATCAAGCTGGCCGTTCGGCCCTTCGTCGATCACCCGGCCGTGGCCGGCGCCGCCTACCGGGCCGGGGTGATCCAGGATCGCTACCAGGCCGAGGACGACGAGATCACCTCCTTCTTCCGGCGGGAGGGCTACTGCACCCGCTGCGGTCGGTGCGCCGAGGTCTGCCCGATGGAGATCCCCTGGGAGGACATCGGCTCCCGGGAGCAGGGCCAGCGCTGCCTGACCTGCCTGTCGTGCTACTGGATCTGTCCCACCCCCGCCATGGAGATCGCCGGACGCAAGGGCTTCCTCGAGGCCCACGTCCGCCGGTACAAGAAGCTCATCGGGCGGATCTAGCCTGGCTCTCTGGCCCGCCCCCACACCCGTCCCCCGTTCGACTTGTGACCTCCGCCCGGTCCGCACGACTACCCGTCCATGGAGCTGTACCCTGGTAACGGGAGGAGACCGATGCGTACCCGCTTGCTGGTGATGTGGACGGCGCTCGTCGCAGTACCCCTGGCCTGTCAGGGAACCGGCGAGGGGGGAGGATGCTCCGGGCAGGCCGGGGACGACGACACCACCGGCTCGGTCGGCGACGACGACACGTCCGCCGACGACGACACGACGGGCGACGGGGAGCCGGTCATCCTGTACACGGATCCGGAAGACGGCAGCTCGGACGTCCACTACCGGACGCGGATCGAGGTCGCCTTCACCGAGCCGGTGGACCTGGTCTCCATCGAGCTCGCGGGAGACGGTGGCACGGTCGCGGGTGAGCTGGAGCGGGACGAGACCGGCACCGTGGCCAGCTTCGATCCCTACGGCGATGATCCCTGGACCCACCTGGAGCCCGCCGCGGCGTACGTCGCGTCCATCGCCTGGACGGGCCACGATCCCGTGAACCTCTCGTTCTCCACCTCGGACGTGGGCCTCGCGGTCGATCCCGAGGATCTGGAGGGCCACGACTACCTCGTCGATCTCCTGTCCGGTGAGTTCGTCGAGCCCCCCGGCGTCGGCCCGCTGCTCTCCCAGTACATGGGCGACGTGTTCCCCATCCTCCACGTACTGGCGGTGGACGACGAGGCCGGGACCATCGAGTTCGGGCTGGGGGAGTTCGAGCAGAGCGCCGTCGGGGAGTGGCACAACCCCCACCTGCGGCTGGGGCCCACCACCCTGATCCTGTTCATCGAGGGGATCGAGGCCGAGATCACCGACGTGTTCCTCGCCGGCGACTTCACCCCCGACGGCAGCCGCCTGGTGGAGGGGAGCCTGGAGGGGCTGTTCGACACGCGGTTCATCGACGTGCTGATCGATCCCGGTGCGGGCGAAGGCGCCGCTTGCGACCTGCTGGAGTCCCTGGGCATCGAGTGCTTGCCGTGCCCCTCGGACGGGGAATTCTACTGCCTGCGGATGGTCGCCGAGGGATTCGTCGCCAACCGGATCTGATCCCCGCGTGGCGCGCTTCCGCCGTTGGTCGTACCATGGCGGCCATGGACAAGATCGACCGACACGTCTGGTCCTACCTACCCGGCAAGGACTCCATGCGGCGCTGCTCCGTGCGGGCGGTGAGCGCCAGCCGCGGGTTCGACGTGGCCACCTTCCCCCAGCTGGTGGAGACGGTGGCGGCCATCGGCTACGCGAACCGGCGGTACAACCTCTTCTTCCGGGGGCAGGACGCGGATTACTCCATCCCCAGCCAGGGCAAGTACCCCAAGATCTCCTCGGCGCTCCCCTCGATCTTCCGCCCTCCGCGGGGCAAGAAGACCCTGTCGGCGGACCGGCTCGAGGACCGCTTCGTGGAGCTGGACGGCCTGTCGGATCAGGTGGCTGCGACCTATGGCCGCAGCGGGCTCTTCGGTCGCTGGAAGCGCATCGGCCGCTACGAGGAGTTGCGCTGGGCCCTGCTGCAGCACTACCAGGTCTGCGACACCCCCCTCATCGACGTGACCCAGTCGCTGAGGGTGGCGGCGAGCTTCGCCACGGCGTCGGATCGCGGCAAGTACGCCTACCTGCACCTCTACGGGCTGCCCCACGTCAACGGCAGCATCTCGTACCACGTGGACGACAGCCTGGTGGTGGTCAAGCTCCAGTCCATCTGCCCCCCCGCCGCGAAACGGGCCCACTACCAGGAGGGTTTCCTGGTCGGCCACTTCCCCGAGACCCGGGAGCGGTCCACCGCGGTCAATCTGGCCTACCGGATGCTGGCCAAGCTCCGGCTGCGCAAGGACGGGTTCTGGGACGAGACGGCCTTTCCCGCCATCCCCTGGGCCTCGCTGATGCCTCAGGACGACGCGCTCAAGGGCTACTTCGCCGACGTGAAGAAGCGATACGAGGAGCTGGCGCGCACCTCGTGATCGCCGTGGTGACCGGGGCCGGATCGCCCGTGGCGGCGGAGGCGGCGCGGGCCTCCGGTGTGCGCGCGCTGACGCTGACCGGCGCCGAGAGGGTCCCCCTGCCCGATCTGGGATCCGCGACCCACGCCCTGGTGGGCACCAGCGCCGGGACCTTTCATCTGCACGATCTGCTGATCCGGGCCCGCGCCGGCCGGCTGGCCGGGGTCACGCTGCTGACGGACGCCGGGGCTCCGGATGCCCGCGCCATCGGATTCCGTCACCGCCCCTGGCTGCGACGGATCGCCGCGTTGCCGGGCACGGCCAGGCCTGCGGGGCCCCTCCCCGCCCCGTGGATCCCCGTCTCCGATCTGGCGGGGGCCCTGGCCCTGGATCGAACCGCACCCCTGCGCTTCGGCGCCCTCCCGTGTCCCTTCCCTCCCCGGATCCAGATCCAGACCACGACCGCCTGCGGCCGCGCCTGCCCCTGGTGCCCCCATCCCGGTCCGGATGCCGACGTGCACGAGATGGACTCCGGGCTCTTCGAGAGTCTGGTGGAGCAGTGCGGCGCGGGAGGGGTGGAGTCCATCGAGCTGTACCTGCACGGCGAGCCGCTGGAAGATCCGCGTCTGCATCAGCGGTTGGAGCGAGCCCGGCTCCACAATCCCGACGCGACCCTCGCCATCTCGTCCCACGAGGTCACGGTCACCGGGCCCCGGTTCGAGCGGATCGGCGGCGGGGGGGCGGACGTGCTGTTCGTCTCCGTCGATCCCACCCGACCCCGGTCCCTCGTGGCTCGACTGGATCGACTCCGTGAACGGGCCAGGCACCTGGAGAAGGTGGACACGGTGCTGGTGGTCACCACGCTGGTGAACCTCTTGCCGCGTGGCTCGCGGGGGCGATTCCGGAGGCTCTGTCGCGAGCGCGGACTGCCCCTGGTGAGCTACGGGGCCACGGATCGCGCCGGATCCGTGGATCTGTCGCCCTTCGGTCTCGTCGCCCCCGTTCCGCCGACCGCACCGGCCTGCGCCCGGCCATTCGCCAAGGCCTACGTGCGCTGGGACGGGACGCTGGTGGCCTGCTGCGAGGACTGGCGATACCGGGTCGTGCTCGGGGACCTCCGGCGGAGTTCGTTGGCGGAGATCTGGGCCGGCGAACGCTACCGGCGCTGGAGGGAAGCGCTGCTCGCGGGAGACGGGCCCGTGCCCTGCGGGCGCTGCCGGCTCAACGGCGACGCCGGCCGCGGGAGCGGGGACCGCCGCGAGCCGGGCGACCCGCCGATCCCGTAGGCGCCCCGATCCCCAGGTCCCGCTGCTCGAGCTCCATGAGCTGATCCCGGACCTCGGCTGCCTCCTCGAACTGCAGCTCCTTGGCCAGGCGGAGCATCTTCTCCCGCAGCTCCTCGAGCAGCCGCGGGACGTCCTCGGGGGCCACCCCCGCGAGGGGATCGGTGGAGTCCGCGGGGGCCACCGGGACCGTCACGTAGTCCGCCTCGTAGACGCTGGCCATGATGTCCTGGATGTCCTTGCGCACGGTCTCGGGGGTGATGCCGTGCTCCCGGTTGTACGCGAGCTGCTTGGTCCGCCGCCGGTCGGTCTCGTCCAGGGCCTGCCGCATCGACCGTGTGACCACGTCGGCGTACATGATCACCCTGCCGTTGACGTTGCGTGCCGCGCGGCCGAAGGTCTGGATCAGCGAGCGCGTGGCCCTCAGGAAGCCCTCCTTGTCGGCGTCCAGGATCGCCACCAGGGAGACCTCGGGCAGATCCAGCCCCTCCCGCAGGAGGTTGATGCCCACCAGCACGTCGAACTCGCCGCGGCGGAGGTCGCGGATGATCTCCACCCGCTCCAGGGTGTCCACGTCGGCGTGCATGTACCGCACGCGCACGCCCAGATCCTCGTAGTACTCGGTCAGGTCCTCGGCCATCCGCTTGGTCAGCGTGGTGACCAGCACCCGCTCGCCCTGGTCCGCCCGTCCCCGGATCTCGCCCAGCAGGTCGTCCACCTGGTCGGTGGCAGGTCGGATCTCCACCTCGGGATCCACCAGCCCCGTGGGACGGATGACCTGCTCGACCACCTCGCCCTCGGTCTGCTCCAGCTCGTAGTCGCCGGGCGTCGCCGAGAGGTAGATGACCTGGTTCAACTGGCCCTCGAACTCCTCGAAGGTCAGGGGCCGGTTGTCCAGGGCCGACGGCAGCCGGAACCCGTGATCGACCAGGGTCAGTTTGCGGTTGTGGTCGCCCTTGTACATCGCCCCCACCTGGGGAACGGTGGCGTGGCTCTCGTCGACGAACAGCAGGAAGTCGTCGGGGAAGTACTCCAGCAGGGTGGGGGGGGCCTCGCCCTCGGCCCGACCCGTGAGGTGGCGCGAGTAGTTCTCGATCCCGTGGCAGTGCCCCAGCTCCTCCAGGGATTCCAGGTCGAACAGGGTGCGTTGTTCCAGCCGCTGGGCCTCCAGGAGACGGCCCTGGTCCCTCAGGTAGGGCAACCGTTCGCCCAGCTCGTCCCGGATCGCGCTCAGCGCCCGAGACAGCTCGTCCTCGGGGGTCACGTAGTGGGTCGCCGGGAACACGGTCACCCGCTCCAGGGTCTCCAGCGAGGTGCCGCGGAGGGGATCGATGGCGCTGATCTTCTCCACCGTGTCCCCCCAGAACTCGATGCGGATCGCCTGCTGATCCTCGTACGCCGGGAAGACCTCCACCACGTCACCGCGGACCCGGAAGGTGCCCCGGTGGAAGTCCAGGTCCCGCCGGTCGTACTGGATGTCCACGAGCTTGCGCAGCACCGCGTCCCGGTCCACCTCCTGACCCGCGTCCAGGGTCACGATCATCTCGTTGTAGGCCTCCACCGATCCCAGGCCGAAGATGCACGAGACCGAGCTGACGATGATCGCGTCGCGGCGGGTGAGCAGGGAGCGGGTGGCGGCCAGCCGGAGCCGATCGATCCGATCGTTGATCTGGCTGTCCTTCTCGATGTAGGTGTCCGTGGAGGGGACGTAGGCCTCGGGCTGGTAGTAGTCGTAGTAGCTGACGAAGTACTCCACGGCGTTGTCGGGGAAGAGTTCCTTGAACTCGCCGTAGAGCTGCGCCGCCAGGATCTTGTTGTGGGCCAGGACCAGGGCCGGCCGTTGGACCTGCTGGATCACCTGGGCGACCGTGAAGGTCTTGCCGGTCCCGGTGGCCCCCAGCAGCACCTGCTGGCGCTGCCCCCCCTCGATGCCGCGGACCAGGTCCGCGATGGCGCGGGGCTGGTCACCCTTGGGTACGAATTCGGTGTGCAGCTCGAACCGCTTCACGGCCGTCCTCCGTAGCCGGGGACGGCGGGCACCGCGCCGGCGGATCGATGCTCGGGTCCCCGTGGGACCGGACCTTCAGACGGTGTCGTGGGGGGGGCTACGGGTTGAGATGACAGGAGAGGCTGGAGCCGGAGAGCGCGAGCTCGAACTCGCGGGCCTCGTCGTCGCACTCCTGCTCCCACAGCACCGTGTCCACGTCGGCGCCAAGGGCCGCGTCGGCGTCTTCCTTGCACGCGTCTGCGTACTCGTCCGCGCCGCCGACCGAGTAGGCATCGGTCCACCACTGCTGCGGATCCTCGTACAGGTCCCACCCCTCGGGGGGGGTCAGGCCCTCCGCGTACGCGGTCTCGGTGGCCTCGACGCAAGCCTCGATGTAGTCGGCCTTGGCGTCGCACATGCGGTCACACGGGGCCGTACAACCGACCCACGCCACGAGCGCCACCACTGCGGTCGACGCGAGCAGCCAGTTCCGCATTGCCATCCCTCCTGCGGCCCTCTCGAAGGGGCCGGTAATTCAACGATTTCGTAGCCTTGCCGCGAAGTTGACCGAGGTTATACAATCCCCTCGGTCATTTCCAGCACATTTTCTATAGCACGATGAACCCCGGAGAACCGAGCCCTACGGGACCGCGGAACGACGAGGAAGGGGAGAGACACCCCCTCCGGCGCGCCCGTGTGTCCCTCTCTTCGCGGGTGCTGCTGCTGCTGGTCGGACTGCTGCTGGCGATCCTTTTTGTCCTGCTGGTTTTCACCGACACCTTCATCGGTCGCCTGAGCGATCGGTTCGCCGAGGACACCGACGAACTCGGCGAGCAGCTGAGCCTCCGGGCCGGTCGGGTGATCGAGGAGCAGAGCCAGGCGGCGTACGCGACCCAGGCGCGGGAGCAGGCCCAGACCCTCGACCTGCTGTTCTCCGACGTGGCCGCGAGCGCCCGCGAGCTCGCCCGCCTGGCGGAACAGTCGGCGACCCGGGGCGGCGATTCCGGCGTCCGCGCGTTGCCCTCGGCCTCCTTCGTGGGGGATGGCCGGGCGCCGGATATGGAGTACGACGAGGCCCGGGAGATGGCCGTCTCCTGGGTCCACCCGGTGTGGCACGCGGCCCCGGGGGCGAGCGGCGACGAGGTGCGCAGGGACGTCGGCCGGTTCGGGGGCCTGAGGGATTCGATGGTCGCGGCCTGTCGAAGCCGCCAGCACGTGCTGTGGTCGTACATCGGCCTGCCCTCGGGCACCCTGATGCTGGTCCCAGGCAACGCCTCGTTCGCCGACAAGGAGGGGTACGATCCCACCCTCCGCGACTGGTACCGCGGCGCGATGGCGGCGGAGATCGGCGAGGTGGTCTGGGGGCTCCCCTACCTGGACGCCGCCACCGGTCGGGTGACCGTGTGGTGTGCCACGCCGTTCCGGGACGGATCCGGCGAGGTCGCGGGTGTGGTCGGCTTCGATCTCTTCCTGACCGTCCTGCAGGAGTGGCTCGAGCCGCTGGAGGCCGACGAGGACTTCCACGCCTACCTGGTCAACCGGGACGGCCGCGTGGTCTACGAGCGGGCCTACTCGCACCGCTCGGGGGACTGGGGCGAGACCTTCGAACCCGTGGACTTCCTGGACGGTCGGGGCGAGGCAGAACTGGCGCTGCTCGACGACATCCGGTCGCAGAACCTGGGTGTGCAGCGGGTGCTGCGTCCCGAGGGGACCCGTTACTTCGCCCACGCCCCGATCCCCACCGCCGGCTGGAGCCTGGTGCTCTCCTACCCCAACTCCGCGCTGGAGACCCTCCAGCGGGAGAGCCGGGCGGAGATCGCCGACGTCTTCGGCAAGGCCCAGTCCACCACGGGGCGACGGATCCGGGACCTCCGTACCTGGTTCATGCTCAGCGTTATCGGTGTCTGCGGCGTGCTGATGATCGCGGTGGCGGTGAGCCTGAACCTGCGCTTCAAGCGGCCGGTTTCGCGGATGATCGAGGACATCGAGGTGGTCTCGACCGGCGACCTCGAACACCAGATCCGCCACGAGAGCGACGACGAACTCGGGGAGCTGGCCGAGGCCTTCAACGAGATGACGCTGCAGCTCAAGCGCACCCGGGACCAGCTGCGTCAATACAGCCGCACCCTGGAGCTGCGGGTGGCCGAGCGGACCGCCGAGCTGGCCCAGAGGAACCAGGAACTCGCGGACCTCTACGAGGAGGCCGAGCAGTCCTACATGCAGCTGAAGGCGACCCAGGCCCAGCTGGTCCAGCACGAGCGGATGGCGACCCTGGGACAGCTCGTGGCGGGCATCGCCCACGAGATCAACAACCCGGTCAACTTCCTGATCAACTCCGTGCGCCCCCTGCGTCAGGTCACCGCCAAGATCGAGAACGTGCTCCGCCTGTACGAGAGCGCCGAGGCGCTTCCGCCCGAGGAGATGGTCGAGAGGATCCACAAGATCCAGCTCTACAAGCGCCAGATGGCCTTCGACGCCGTGCTCGACGACGTCAACTCGGCCCTGGAGCTGATCGCCAACGGCGCCGAACGGACCAGCCAGATCGTCGAGAACCTGCGCATCTTCAGCCGCTCCGAGCCCACGGTGTACAAGCCGGTCGACCTGCGGCGTGGGCTGGACATCACCCTGAGCCTGCTGGCCCACCAGCTGCGCAACCGGATCTCGGTCCACAAGGACTACCGCAAGGTGCCCTCGGTGGAGTGCAATCCGAGTCAGATCAACCAGGTGTTCATGAACTTGCTGGGCAACGCCGCCCAGGCCATCGAGAACGAGGGCGACATCTGGCTGCAGGTCCGCAGGGCCGGCAAGTACGTGCGGGTGCGCATCCGCGACAACGGCTGCGGAATCGCCGAGGAGCACCTGTACCGGATCTTCGAGCCCTTCTTCACCACCAAGTCGGAGGCGCACGGCACGGGCCTGGGGTTGTCGATCACCCACAACATCATCCAGGATCACGGCGGGACCATCGAGGTGCGAAGCGAGCCCGGCAAGGGCACGGAGTTCACCGTGTCCCTGCCGGTCACCCAGCAGTCGGGCTCCCAGTCGTTCAGCGACGACTCGGTGGACGCCTCTCCGAGCAGCACCCAGCAGATCCCGATCTACCTTCGCGGGGAGCACCCGCGGGTGGTGGGTGTCGGGGAGGTGCCGGTGGAGGGCGTGCGGCGCTGGGACAGCGGCACTCTCGACGAGGAGCGCAGCGAGGACACCGCCGAGCTGGGCTCCGAGGCCGACTCCGAACCCGGGGAGCGGCGAGACCCGGTCACCGGTCGTCCGTTGAAGGACACGGCAGAGATGCCTACCCTCGACCCCCCCCTCGGCGCGGAGAGCGAGGACCCGACGGGGGAGGGCGAGGCGGAGTGATTTCGAGATAAATTTGCAGCGGATGGGAACCACAGGGATTCCGTGTTGTCAGTACCGATGGACAGTGAAGTGACCGAAGACGCCCGGACCTGGGCGGACGAGGAGCTGATCCGGCGGTACCTGGAGACGGACGACCGCCAGCTCTTCGCCATCCTGGTCCGGCGCCATCAGGACCAGGTGTACTCCATGTGCGCCCGGATCCTGGGATCGCCGTCGCTGGCCGAGGAGGTTGCCCAGGATGTGTTCGTGGCGGTCTACAAGAACCTCGCCCGCTTTCGCGGAGACGCCAAGTTCACGACCTGGCTGTACCGGGTGGTGGTCAACCACTGCAAGAACAAGCAGGCCTACCGGTTCCGCCGCAAGGAGAAGCAGCACGAGTCCCTGGATCAACCCAGGGAGCTGGAGGGGGGCGAGGTGAAGCGGGAGCTCCCCAGCAGCAAGCCGGGCCCCGAGCGGATCGCGCTGGCCAACGAACGGCAGCGCATCCTGCACGCGGGCCTGGCCCAGCTCTCGGAGGAGCAGCGGTCGATCATCGTCATGCGGGACCTGCACGGCCTCCCGTACGACGAGATCGCCGAGGCCCTCGGGGTGGCCCAGGGAACGGTCAAGTCCCGGCTGCACCGGGCACGCAACGAACTCAAGAACCGGGTGGGGCGCTTGCTCGTCACCCTCGAAGGAGCGCACGGAGCCGGATGAGCCACGAGGTGATCCAGGAGCTGCTGTCGGCCTACCTCGACGACGACCTGTCGAGCGAGGAGCGGCAGCGCGTGGACGAGCACCTGGCGGTCTGCGAGGACTGCCGGGACGAGCTCGCCCTGCTCCGGCTGACCGTCGATGCCCTGCACGACATGCCCGTGCTCCGGGCGCCCGGGGGCTTCACGGACGCCGTACTGGAGCGGATCGACGCGGACGCCCCCGCGGTCTCGGAGGCTCCCGCCGAGGGGGCCAAGGTCGTTCCCCTCGAGCGGCGCAAGGCGCGCGTGTTGATCTTCGCCCCGGTGGCCCTGGCAGCCGCCGCCAGCCTGGTGGTGGGCATGGTCTGGTGGATGGTGCCCCGCTTCACCGGCCAGGAGGCCGAGGTCTTCGCCTCGCGGTCGGACGCGGTGGCCGAGGCGGACTCGTCCCAGCCCGCGGCGACACCCACGCGGTCCGCCACGACCACCCTGGAGAAGGAAAAGGCCTTCGACGCCGGTGATGCCCTCGCCGATCTCGAGGTCGGGATGGAAGAGGACCGCGCCCGCGAGATGCGGGAGCAGGTCCCGGTCGAGGAGCGGCCGGCGCCGGAGCCCGCGGGTCAGCTCAAGGAGTTCATCGGCGGCCTGGCGGGCGCCCCCGCGGACGGTGTCGCGGCCGGATCGACGTCGACCGGCGAGCGCTCCCGGGGCGGCGGGGTGACCGAGAGCAAGGACGGCGCCTTCACCCCCTGGGAGAGCCCGGGTGGGGACCTGGATGCCCTGGCCGATGCCCCGGCCGCACCGCCGGCGGCGGGGGGATGGGCTGCGGGGACCGGCGCCGTGGCCATCGACGCCGAGGAGGGCGAGCTGGCCGGGTACCGGGACGCCGAGAACGAGCGGCGGGTGGGGGAATCCAAGCTCGACGACGGGTACTTCCGCCGCGAGGAGGCCGACGAGGGCGCTGCGGCCACGGCCGAGGCAGGCAAACCCACCTCCGAGAGCGAGCCGGACTATCCCGCCGGCGACGCGGTGGCCGACACCGATCTCCTCGGGGCGGAGATGGAGGACGACTTCGACGCCGACCTCGGCGAGGACGAGCTGGACGACTACTCGCGGTACGACGATGCCGAGGAGGAGGAGGCGGAATCGATCTCGCTGCGGCGCGGATCGGCCCGCGATCGGGACGACCGCCGGAGCCGGGCGGAGGCGGTGACGCGCGCTTCCGGCCGCGCGGCCGACAAGGGCCGCGGAGGCCCGGGAGCGAAGAAGGCCAAGAAGTCCGAGACGCCCTCGGCGGGCGCACCGGCGGCCCGGGAGATCACCGTGGAGGAAGAGACGGCGGCGGGCGACGACGCGACCGCCGCCCTGCAGGCCGTCGCCGCCCCCGAGGCGACCGAGACCGCACCGGCCGCGGGCCGCGCGCGCTGGGTGCTCCAGACCTCCCGCGCCGACGCGCTGGTCCAGCTGGACGCCCTGTGTGACGGCAACGCCCGGATCCGGTGCAGCTTCGTCGCCCCGAACCGCTCGCCCGTGACCCTGGGCGGCGAAGGGATCGATCAGACGATCACGATCCACGTCACCCGCGACGGCTATGACGGCTGGAAGCGCGACCTGAGCGCCCTGGGCAGCCTCCATGTCCAGGAGCAGGTGGTGGACGGCCTGGCCCCTTCCGACGAGGTGGTGCTCACGCTCACCCTCCAGTTCCGCCCCTGACGCGCGCGGGAGGGAACAATCCCGCAAAGCGCGTGTCCAAGCACCCGAGGAGGACGATCATGCACCCAGTCCGCATCCACGCCGTCGCCCCGAGCTTCCCCCGATTCCGGCTGCTCGCCGGGCTGCTGCTGGCGGTGGTGGCGCTGGGCGCCGGCCGCGCCTCGGCCCAGGGCTTCCTCGTCCCCCCGACCGACCAACCCAGCACCACCTTCACCCTGGAGTCCCAGCGGGTGCTGATCGCGGTGGACGAAGGGGTGGCGTCGTTCCAGGTCGATCAGGAATTCCGCAACAACACCGACCGGCAGCTCGAGGCCACCTTCTACTTCCCGCTGCCGGAGGACGCGAGCCTCTCCGAGTTCTCGATGTGGATCAACGGCAAGAAGACCAAGGGCGAGCTGCTGGAACGGCAGCAGGCGGTGCAGGTCTACGAGGAGATCGTCCGCCGGATGGTCGACCCCGGGATCCTCGAGTACGTGGGCAAGGACCTGATCAAGGCCCGGATCTTCCCCATCCCCCCCCGGGGCACCCAGAAGGTCCAGGTCTGCTTCGAGGCCCTGGTGAACGTGGACGGCCAGCTGGCCGAGGTGCGCTACCCGCTCAAGGCCCCCCGGGCCCTGGCCGGGACCACCAGCGACCTGACGGTCAAGGCCGAGATCCACAGCAGCATCCCCGTGCGCACGGTCTACTCCCCCACCCACGCGGTGGACGTCACCGCCCAGGAAGGGGCGATGCTCGCCGGCTTCGAGGAGACCGCCGCCCGCTTCGACCGGGATTTCCGGCTGTACTACACCCTCTCGGAACAGCCGGTGGGGGTGAGCTTGCTGACCTACCGGGTGGCCGGGGAGGACGGCTATTTCCTGCTGATGGCGTCCCCGGGCGAGGAGAAGGACGCCGCGCCCCTGCCCAAGGACATCACCTTCGTGTTCGACACCTCCGGCAGCATGGCCGGCGAGAAGATCCAGGGCGCCCGGGACGCCCTGCGGTTCTGCCTCCAGTCGCTGTCCGAGGGGGACCGCTTCAACGTGGTCCGTTTTTCCACGGGCGTCGAGCCCTTCGCCGAGCAGCTCATCCCGGCCACATCGGACAACGTGGGACGGGCGCTCACCTTCGCGGATCGTCTCGAGGCCCTGGGGGGCACCAACATCTCCGAGGCCCTGCAGGTGGCCCTGGAGCACGAGCCCTCCCCCGACCGGCCGTATTACGTCGTCTTCATGACCGACGGCCTGCCCACGGTGGGTGTGACCAGCGCCGACGCGATCCTGAACCAGGTGACCCAGCGCACCGACGCCATCGGCGGCAAGACCCGGTTCTTCACCTTCGGGGTGGGCTACGACGTCAATACCGAGCTGCTGGACACCCTGGCCGGGGACAACCGGGGAATGGCCGAGTACCTGGCCCCCGGTGAGGACCTGGAGGTCAAGATCAGCGCGTTCTACCGCAAGGTGTCCCGGCCCATGCTGGCGGACGTGGACCTGGATCTGGGAGGCGCGCGGGCGTACGACGTCTACCCACGGCAGCTACCGGATCTGTTCAGCGGATCCCAGCTGATCGTGATGGGGCGCTACAAGGGCACCGGATCCCAGTCGGTCACCCTCGCGGGCCGCTCCGGGGGCGACCAGCGCAGCTTCGCGACCCGGGTCCCCTTCGAGGCCGCCCGGGCGGACAGGGCGTTCATCCCGCGCATGTGGGCCAGCCGCAAGGTGGGGTTCCTGCTGGAGGAGATTCGCCGCAACGGCGAGCAACAGGAGCTGGTGGACGAGGTGATCGGGCTGAGCAAGCGCTTCGGAATCATGACGCCCTACACCTCGTTCCTGGTGGTGGAGGACACGCCGGTGGCGGAACGGGAGCGGGCTGCCGACGGTCCGATGATCGCCCTGCCCACCGGGACCTCGGCTGGCACGACCGGCGCCTTCCGCCCCCGAACCGAGGTCGACTTCGACGGCTCGGCGGACATGATCTCGCCCGACGTGGTGGAGATGCTGCTGGAGGCGTCGGAGGAGGAGCCCGCCGACGGAGGTGGGGGGTACTTCGGCGGGAGCCTGGGTTCCACGGGAAGCCGCGGCAGCGGTCGGGTGGCACGAAAGGCTGCCAGCGAGTCGGTGCAGATGCAGGGCTTCGGCGCCGACTCGGGGGAGGCGGCGGTCCGCACCAGCCAGGCGATCGGCGGACTCAAGGCCACCGAGAAGGCCGACGCCGACACCGTGAGCCGGGTGATCCGGGACAAGGTCTTCCACTTCCGCGCCGGTGTCTGGGTCGACGAGTCCTTCGAGTCGGACATGCGCACCCTGTCCGTGCGCTACCTCTCCAACGCCTACTTCGCCCTGCTGCGGGTCGATCCCGAGCTCGCCCAGTTCGTGAGCCTGGGTGAGGCCGTGACCATCGTGGTGGGAAGCGGCCGCGCGGTGGTGATCACCGCCGACGGCGGGGAACCCAGCGAGTCGGAGATCCGCAGCTTCCTGCGCTGACGGGGCGCCCAGAGTAATGAAGGGGTCGGGCTGCCTGGGCGGCGGCCCGACCCCTTGCGGCCCCAGCTTCTCCCCTTCGCCTGGTTCTATAGAAGCTTCAACAGCTCCTGCTCGACCGCGTTGCGGATCAGCGGCCGGGCGTTGTTCATGATCGCTCGCGGCTGACCCCGCCTGGGGAACGGGTTCAGCAGGATCTTGTCCAGTGCCACTGCGAAACCCTTGGCGACCGCATCCTGGACGATCTCCGAGTCGGCTCCGCGCAGTCTCCTTCTCCACTCGGGCGAGTCGTCGAGCAACCGCTCGAACGTGCGCTCGATACCCGCCATCAAGGCCCCCTCCAGAATCTCGATCTCACGCTGTCTCATCCCTCACCTCGGCCGCCCGATCCCCCGGATGCCAGTGGGATGTTCCCCCTTTCCCTTGCTCAGCCTGTTGACGTTCCCGTTCGGTCTTCTCTCCCTCCGCTCTCCAGGGCGCGGTCGTGGCGGCTTCGACCACGCCCTCCCGAAGTGGATTCTATCAAATGCAAACCTGAAGTAAATTGTTCGAATGCTCGAAACGGAATCAACGGCAGCTCCCCTCGCCCTGGCGATCACCGGAACGTGGATCGGCTGGGTGATCCTGGGCGGCGTGGTCCTGGCCGGCCTGGGAACCTGGATCGGGGTCCGGCACCGTCGGCGCGCCCGGCGGTCCGCCCTCCGCGCCAAGCCCCTCCCTGTCGAGTGGGTACCTCACCTGGAGCGCAACCTCGCCCTCTACCGCCGGCTACCCGTCGATCTGCGGGGGCGGCTCCATGGGTACGTCAACGAGTTCGTGGGCTGCGTGAACTTCGAGGGCGCGGGTGGGCTCGATCTGGATGACGAGATCCGGGTGACCATCGCCGGCCAGGCCTGCATGCTCCTGCTGGGGCGGGAGGCGCCGTGTTACCCCCGGCTGATGTCGGTGGTCGTGTACCCCGGAGCGTACGTGGGCCGCAAGATGCGCGAGGTGGGCGGCCGACCGGTGGAAGGGCAGTCGGTGCACCTGGGCGAGAGCTGGGGGGTGGGGACGGTGGTGCTGGCCTGGGATCATGTCAAGCGCGGCGCCCGGGACTCACGGGACGGGCACAACGTGGTCCTCCACGAGTTCGCCCACCAGCTGGACACCGAGGACGGTCGGGCGGACGGCGCCCCCGTCCTCGACAGCGCCGGCGCCTACCTGGGCTGGTCCCGGGTGCTCGCGGACGCCTTCGAGGACCTGCAACGGCGGATCGAGGCCAACCGCAAGACGGTGCTGGACGATTACGGCGCCACGGATCCCGCGGAGTTCTTCGCCGTGGCCACCGAGGCCTTCCTGGAGCGCCCGCGCAAGCTCAGGCGCTTTCGTCCGGATCTGTACCGGATCCTGGCCGAGTACTACCGATTCGATCCGGCGGAGTGGCCCGTCGGGCCCCCCTGAGCGACGTCTACTGTGGGAACTCGGCGGCGGGACTCTCGGTCATCTGCAGGTCGCTCTGGATCACCGGCCGCAAGGTCCGGAAGGCGGGGGAGATCTCCCACGCGGTGAGGAGGCGGGTCTCCCCGTCGGGCAGGAACTCCCGGGAGACGGCCACCGGCGTGACGCAGGTGACCTCACCCCAGGCGCCCTTGCCGCAGGGGAAGCGGGCCCAGGTCTCCAGCTCGGCCATGGACAGCTGGGGATCCAGCAGGGGGACGTTGGAGCCCGGCTGCCAGCAGACCACCTCGCCGACCTCGTTGGTTCCGCAGAACACGTCGTGCCAGCAGACCACCTCGTTGCGGGCGTTGACGCCGCAGATCTCGAAGTAGCGCAGGTGGTCGGCGCGCTCGCAGTACTCGTCCTCCACACCGTTGCAGTTGTTGTCCAATCCGTCCCGGCAGACCTCCGGCGCGTCCGGGTGGATCGCCTCGTCGCCGGGGGCGCAGTCGAGGGTGTTGACCCATCCGTCCCCGTCGGAGTCGACCCAGGGGCGCTGGGCGTGGCAACCGGACGCCAGGAGGACCAGGGCCGGCGCTGCCAGGAGGATCGGGGTGTGGTGCGGGGTGCGAATCACCGGCTGATCGTAACAGGTTACGGGCAGGTCCCCGGATCCGCCGTGGAGAGGCGGATGCCCCCCGACGGCTCCAGGGCGTTCTGGACGGCCGCGTCACCCGCTGCGTAGTGCAGTTCGGGCGAGGTGCCGTAGTCCCACTCGACGCAACCCCCACCTTGCAGGGTGCTGAAGTCCGGGAGCTCGTAGACGTCACCGTCCGAGCAGGCGAATCCGAAGCGCAGTTCGGCGGGCAGCTCGTCGAGGGGGGAGAGGACGTGGACCGTGTTCTCGCCGGCCATCGTCAGACTCGTCAGCAGGGTGATGCCGCCGAAGGGGGCGACCTCCAGCTGGACGTTGTCCAGCAGGACGACCACGCCGTCGCTTCCCTTCTGGATCAACCAACCCGGACCGCAGGGGATCTCCAGCCCGGTGTTCTCGTCGAAGCAGTGGTAGCCCGGCATGAACTGGCCCGCCAGACCGGCCTCCGGATCGAGGTCGGCCCAGCCCATGGCGATGAACGGAGCGTTGTCTCCCATCTCCTCCGCCGACGGCGTGCTGTCGAACAACACCCCGCCGTCGGGCACCACGAAGCCGTCGCTCGAGATGCCCAGGACCGAATAGTCGGTGCCGCAGAAGCTGAAGAAGGGATCGAAGCCGATCCACGTCAGGTAGTAGTTGTCCTGGAGTGCCAGCGGGTAGATGACGTCGTCGTCGCTGCCGTCCACCAGGCCGTCGCAGTCGTTGTCGATCCCGTCGATCATCGACTCGGGGGCCATCGGGAAGGTGGTGAACGCCGCGTCGTCGCAGTCGCCGTTGCAGGGGGTGACGCCGTCTCCGTCGCCGTCCAGCAGGTCGGCTCCGGCGCCGTCGTCGCCGTTGCAGTTCTGGTCGACCCCGTCGCCGCAGTCCTCGTGCGCCCCCGGGTGGACGTCCGGATCCGCGTCGTCGCAGTCCCCGTCGCAGACCCGTTTGCCGTCCCCGTCCGCGTCCACCTCGTCCGCCGGGGTGTTCCCGTCGCAGTCGTTGTCGATCCCGTCGCAGGCCTCGGTGGCCCCCGGGAAGGCCGTCGCGTCGAAGTCGTCGCAGTCCCCGTCGCAGACGGTGACGCCGTCCCCGTCGTTGTCCTCGTCGGCGGTCCCGTCGCAGTCGTTGTCCACCCCGTCGCAGACCTCCTCCGCCCAGGGGTTCACCGTGGGATCGTTGTCGTCGCAGTCGGTGGCGTTGTCCGGGATCCAGGCGTCGCCCCAGGGGGCGAACCAGTCGGCATCGCAGATGGAGGCCCAGGCCCCGTTGCTGCTCTCGACGATGGTGTTCACCCGGGGGGAGGGGATGGCCGATCCACCGACCCCGTCGCAGCCTGGCCAGCCGCCTGTGATGCCCGAGAATTTCAGGAACTCCGCGTGTCCCGGCATGAGCAGCAGGGCAGCCATCAGGGTCTCGGCCAGGGTCACGTCGGACTGGTCGTCCTCGTCGGTGAGGATGATGATCGCCAGCGCCGCGCCAGGGCGCCGGAACGGCTCGTTGAGCAGGGTCTCGTAGATCATGTCCAGCGGCCGCTCGACGTTGTTGCCGTTGGCGCCCTGGACCACGTTGGCGGTGAAGGTACCCCGGGGATCGGGGGTCGCGGGTGTGATCGGGCCTCCATGGAGCCAGGCCTCGTCGGTGGTGATGATGCCGATGTTGTAGTCCAGCCGCCCCAGGGTCAGCTCGTCGAAGAACGCGTCCGCCTGGGACGCCAGGTTCTGCTGCTCGTCGGCCATCGACCCGGAGTTGTCGATCACCACCAGCACGTCGAGCAGACCGCCGGTGGTCTCGCAGCCGGAGAACCCATCCCCGTCCAGGTCGATCCCGTTGTCCACGATCTCGTCGCAGTCGTTGTCCACCTCGTCGCAGATCTCGGTCGCCCCGGGGTAGGTGTTCGCGTCCGCGTCGTCGCAGTCTTCATCGCAGACCATCACCCCGTCCCCGTCGTCGTCCACCTCGTCCTCGGGGATCACCCCGTCGCAGTCGTTGTCGATCCCGTCGCAGATCTCGACGGCGCCGGGGTAGGTCTCGGGGTCGGTGTCGTCGCAGTCGTCCCCGTTGGGATCCGCCGGCTCCCCGTCCCCGTCCTGGTCGAAGTCGTCCTCGCCGTCGCAGTCCTGGTCCACGCCGTCGTACCAGACCTCCTCGGCGTCCGGGTTGACCGCGGGATCCGTGTCGTCGCAGTCGCCGTCCGCCTCGGTCCACCCGTCCCCGTCGCCGTCCAGGGGTGCGGTGGTGTCGTCGTCACCGGAGGTGTCGTCGTCACCGGAGGTGTCGTCGTCCCCCGTCGTGGTGTCGTCGTCCCCTGCCGTGGTGTCGTCGTCGCCGGTGCTGTCGTCGTCGTCGAAGGGCGTGGTGTCGTCGTCGTCGTAGAAGCTCTCGGGGCAGCCGACGGGCAGGGCGACCAGGGCCAACGCCAGCAGCGTTTGCAGGACGCGGACGAGGTGTGTGGACAGGGCGCGGTTCCGATCGGGCGTCATGACGTCTCCCCTCGCAGATGGTGCGCCGATCATAGGGGAGGAGGGTGGCGAATGGCCAACGCCTCTGCGCCGGCTCGCGTCTCAGCGGCCGAGCCGGGCGGCCGTGTGACGCAGGGCGGGGTCGTCCTGCTCGGCCGCCGCGGACAACAGCGTGTCCATGCCCCGTCCCTGGCGTGAGGCCGCCTCGAGTATGCAGATCGCCGCGTCGGCCTCCTCGTCGTCGGCCCGGGCCCGATACGAGGTCGCCAGGTACACGACGTTCGAGATGCCGTCCGGCAAGGTCGGGGGACGTCCCACGCTGGCCGGGCCACCGCCCTGGGGGATCCCGGGGAGCTCGGCGTCCGGGCCCACGAGGGCCAGCTCCCCGAGGAGTGCCCGCCGGGTTCGTCCCCGGAGGTCCTCCAGGGACAGGGGATCCGGCGCGTGGGCCACCGACCACCACGCGGCGGCTGCGGTCAGGTGGGGCCGCGCCGCGGCGGGCACGGCCGCGCCGACCTCGGGGGCCAGGCAGAAGCCGTCCCGGAAGACCGTGCTCGCCGCCCGGGACCACCGCCGCTGTTCGCCGAGTTCGCCCAGCTCGGGCGAGGTCTCCTGGAGCCCGTACCCGGCGAGGAACAGCAGCGTCCAGTCGGGTTCTTGCCCCGAACAGGTCGGGCTCACCGTCTTGAGCCCGGTCTCCAGGATGTGGCTCATACAGTCCCGGGCGAGGCCTCCGCCGACGTCGCACAGCACCAGGGCCTGTCCGAGGGCGGGTGCGCCCGACTCCTGGATCAGGCGTTGCGCGCCCTCGAACCGGCACTCCCCCCGCTGGTCCGCATCGCTGAGGCAATCGCAGGTCGCCTCCACGCTGGGATCCCCGGGGGGAGCCCGGCGCACCCGGGTCAGGGCGACCTGCAACGGGGTCTGGGATCCCCCGCTGTCGCCACCCAGGCAATCGAACTGCGCGCTGAGGGTCTCGGGAGCCAGCTGGTCCATCGCCTTGGAGGTGGACCCCCCGGTCCGCAGCAGGTGGGGCCGGCTGATCAGCGAGAGACAGCGGTCGCGGGGCCCCTTGCGCAGCAGGGCGTCGCAGGAGGGTTGCGTCAGGGCGCGGTTGGGACCGTTGATCAGCAACTGCTCCACGGCCAGGAGCTGCTCCAGGTCCGTGGGGAGATCGTTGATCGCGGCCAGGGCGCCATCGGGATCCGTCTCGGCGAGCACCAGGATCTCGGCGATGACCTGCTGGGCGTCCGTGGTGTCGGTGGTCCCGTCGTCGCGGCACCCCGGCAAGGCGCCCGTCGCCAGGGCCGCGATGCCCGCCACACAGGTCCGGATCCAGCGACTCACACCCGTCATTCCTTCCCGCAGTCCCCCGCTTCTTCCCGGTCCGCAGGATAGCGCGGAGGCCGGTGACCACGCGACCCCGGCGCGGGCGTCGGGGCTCAGCTGGGGTCGACGCGCACCGGGTGCCTTCGCCGGGTGCCGTCGCGGGCGCGCACGACCACGGCCAGCGCGCCGTCCTCCTCCACGACCCTGGCCCGGGCGCGGGGATCGCTGGTGATCACCCGCAGGTCCTTGCGCTGCAGGTCCAGCCGGAAGGGGGCGGAGATCTGGATCGCGTCCTCGGCGATCACCACCTCGACGCGTCGATCGGCGCGCCGGTCCCGATCCCGGTCCACGATCACGGCCGCGAGGGCGGCGTCGGCACAGTGGGGATCCCGCCGCACGGGGGTCGCCGAGATCGCCACACCCTCGGAGGTGACCCCCTCAGCGCTCACCGTGCGCACGACGAAGGTGTAGTCCACGCCGTTGTTCAGACTCCGCGTGCCCACGTGGTCCACCTCGGGGCGCAGGACGTGAGTCGGCTCGGAGGGCAGCCCCCCCAGGGGATCGGCCACGAAGACCTGGACCTCGTCGACCCACGATCCCCCCGGGGGCGTCCAGTGCAGCGTCACCTTGTGGTCGTCCGCCACCGCCACGAGCCCCGCCACGTCCGGAGGAGGCGCGGCCGCCTTGCGAAGGGTGACGTTGTCCACGAGCATGCCGTCGACGGTGAAGGCCCGTAGCCAGAGCTTGTCCCGGGTGGCCGAGGCCGCGACGTAGATCTGGGTCTGCTGGTCCACCACCCGCTTCTGCCAGTCCCGGAAGGTCCGGGGGTAGAACTTGGGGCCGGCGGAACCGGCGCAGACGTACAGGGTGCCCAGCCCCTCGTCCACCGCCTCCTCTCCGGCCATCGGGTGGCTGCGGATGTAGGCGTGGTCGTGGCCGGCCAGGACCAGGTCCACGCCGAGTTCGTCGAACGCGGGTCCGAGGGCCCGCCGGACGTGAGCGCTGTCGTACTGGCTACCGTACGGCCCGCGGTGCAGGGCGACCACGCGCCACGGCAGGTCCACATCCGCCATGTCCTGCCGGAGCCACTCCGCCTGGCGCGCGAGCTCCCGCTCGGTGTTGAGCACGGCCACGTGCACCGGTCCGTATTCGAAGGAGTAGACCTCCTCCTCCATACCCTCGGGGCCGCCCCGTGGGAGGTGGAAGTGCGCCTTGAAGTGGCGGGCCTCGGCGTCCTTGATCACGTCGTGGTTGCCGATGGCCGGCGCGATGGGGACGGCCGCGAGGTCCGACTGGGCGGTCTCGAAGAACAGGTCCCACTGCTCCTGGACGTACCCCTGGTCCACCAGGTCACCGGTCACCAGGACGAACTGGGCGTTGGGGTGATCTGCGCGGGCCCGGGCGAGCAGGCTTCCCCACAGGGAGAAGTGCTTGCGCGACCGGGACTGCGGATCGGTCAGATGGAGGAAGGTCACCGGCGCACCGGGCGCGGGCGCGGTCCGGAACTCGGCAGGTTCACTCCACTCCCCCGGCATCCCCGTGCCCACCCGGTAGGTGTACTCGCGGTCCGGCAACAGCCCGGTCACCTCCACCTCGTGGATCCGGGCCGCCTCGCCCCGGCGGGCGTCCGCGGGAGTCCAATCGCGGCTCGAACCCTCGACCTCGATGCGCGCACCGCGATCGAAACCCTCGAAACCACGGGAGAGGGACAGCTGGACCACGCTCGCCTCGACCTCGGGCAGGGTTCGCCAGCAGACGGACAGGGTCGTGCGGGGGTCGCCGGGCCAGCTCAGGGCCACGTGGGAGGGGGTGCGCTCCAGCGCTGCGGCGGCCTGCAACCCGCCCAGCGCCACGAGCAGCGCGACGGCGAAGGGCAGGGCGCGGGACGGGTGTGGCAACATCGAGGGACCGCAGCGTAGCATGGGCCGGCAGAGAAGCGGGGGTGGTGCCACCATGGAACGTACCTACGTCGTCTTGCTCGTCCTCGCCACCGGGTTCGTCCTGATCCAACCGGCGTGCATCGAGTACCGGCTGAGCGGGGACGAGGACCCCACCCCACCGGTCGGGGACGACGACACGGGGGACGACGACACGACCGCCGGGGACGACGACACCACCGCGGGGGACGACGACACCACCTGGGAGCCCGAGTCCTGCGAGGCCGCCGAGGGGGGGGCGAGCCAGGACGATCCGGACCTCTGCCTGGGGGCGCCCCCCGTGGGCAACACGACCACCATCCTCGAGTGGTCCTGGACCGGCCTCTCGACCAACCCCCAGGTGAACGACGTGGAGGTCACGCCGGTGGTGGCTCCCCTGTGGGACACCAGCGGCGACGGGGTCGTCGACCGCCACGACATGCCGGGGGTGGTGTTCGGCGCCAGCGCGGATCAGCAGCAGTCGCACCTGGTGGCCCTGGAGGGAGATGGCACCCAGCGCTGGGCCCTGGACACCCTGGCGGGCAGCGCCCCCGAGTGGCGCGCGGGGCCGGCCATCGGCGACCTGGACGGCGACGGAGTGCCGGAGATCGTGACCGTGTTGCTGGACGGCCGGGTGGCGGCCGTGGATCCGGACGGCGTGCTGGTCTGGGCGTCCACCGAGACCGTGGACTACTACCAGACCGTGGGCCTGTTCGACGGGGACGGGGACGGTCGGCTGGAGGTGGTGGTCGACGACCTGATGCTGGACCACGGCGGAGGCATGATCTTCCGGGCCACCGGCGACGATTCCAACTTCGACTCCACCTTCGTCGCCGACCTGGATCTGGACGGAGCGGCGGAGTGGGTGGTCAATGGCCGGATCTTCGATCTGCAGGGCAACCTGACCCACACCCTGATGAACGACTACCTGCTCTTCCCGACGCCGATCCAGGCCGACGCGGACGCGGAGATCGAGCTGATCGGACACGCGAACGGATGGTCCCAGTACTACCTCGTCGAGCTGGACGGGACGCTGCTGTGGGACTTCTGGTCCGGGTACATGTTGGCCCCGCCGGCGGTGGGGGATCCGGACGGAGACGGGATGCCGGAGGTCTGCCTCGCCTGGTACGGGGAGGTCTTCGTCTACGAGCCCCTGGGCAGTCCCCAGCTGGCCTACTCCGGCGACTGCGACGGCGGGATCGCCGGCCCGGTGCTCGCCGATCTGGATGGGGACGGCTTCGACGAGCTGATCCACGCCGGCGAGGACAAGTTCCACATCACCGACGGGGCGACCCACGCCCTGTGGTTCGAGGACCCCGGGCACTCGTCGGGCACGGCCTGGCAGACCCCCTCGGTGGCCGACGTGGACGGTGACGGGTCCGCGGAGGTCCTGGTGGTGGCGGACGACACCTACGTGCACTGCGGGGTGGGGGAACGGGCCGGGCTCTACGTCTACGGCAACCCGGACGATTCGTGGCAGCTCGTGTCCCGCCGGGTCTGGACCCAGCACGCCTTCGATCCGGGGCAGCTGGACGACGACGGGCGACACCTGCCCGCGGCGTCGGTGGTCGCCGGCGAACGGTTCCGGTCCCAGCAGCCCGCCGAGTTCGCGGCCGAACCGGCGGCGGCGCTGGAGCTCGTGGTCGTGGACGCCTGTGCCGACAGCTGCGATCCCCTGCTCGGGGGGGAGGTCAGCGTCTCGGTGCGCAATCGGGGCACACTCCCGGCGAGCGGCGTGGGCGTGGAGGTCACCGACACCCACACCGGGGATCCCCTCGGGACCTTCGACTTCGCCACCGTGGCCTCCGGGGAGACGCCCCTGTCCCAGAGCCTCGAGGTGGACTGGCCGACCCAATTGTGGGGGGTGACCCTGACGGTGACCACGGCGACCGCGACCTGTGAACCGCTGATGAGCCGGGTGGTCGAGGTCCCCTGTCCCTGAGCTCCGCCCTGGGGGAATCCCCGATGTGAATCAATATGAGTCAGTTGGATGTATCGATTTGATCCACCCTGATGGATTGAAAGCGATCGGATGGGGCCTCCTTCATCGTATAGGGGCCATAAACGTGTTGGCATGTCCCTTGCTTACCAGTTACGGTGATCTATAAGCGCGGAAGTACAGGCAACGGGATGTCGCCAGGGTACGGAAGCGCCGCCGCTGCGTCTTTGGGGAACACGGCGGGATCTGCACCCGAGGGGGGTTGCCGGGGGGTTCGGGCAGACCTCGTTTCGAGGATTCAGCGCACGTACAGGTCACAGTTGCGGGAGAAGGGTCGAGCAACGTGACGGAATCTGTCCTGGGCCGGCTCCACCGGCGCGTGCAGTCACGCGTGGTGGCGTTGGATCCCGTATTCACCGAGCTCATCGACGGGGTCACCGAGCGCCTGGGGGCGGACCGGGGCACGCTGTACCTGGTCGACGGCTCGAGCCAGACGCTGGTGAGCCGGGGTGCGCACCTGCCGGAGATCGCCGAGATCCGGCTTCGTATGGGTGAGGGGGTGGCCGGTCAGGTCGCCCGCAGCGCCCAGACCGTGCACACCCGGCGGGGAACCCGCGACCTGCCGGTGGCCCGACGCATCGACTCGCTCACCGGGTACCGGACCCTCAACATGTTGACCACGCCGGTCTTCGGGGACGAGGACCGGATCATCGCGGTGCTGCAGGTGCTCAACAAGAAGCGGGGGGAGTTCACCCGCGAGGACGCGGTGTCGATCAAGGAGCTGGCGCGCGAGGTCGCCCACCTGCTGCTGAGTACCAGCCTGCGCAACCAGTTCGGCGAGGGGCAACGGCAGCCTCTGGCCTACCGCTACAACGGGATCGTGGGCGACTCGCAGGTCATGCACGCCGTCTACGACCGGGCCGATCGGGCGTCGCTGACCGACGCGACGGTGCTGATCCGGGGGGAGAGCGGCTGCGGCAAGGAGCTGGTCGCGCGGTCGATTCACGACAACTCGTCGCGCGCCGACGAGCCCTTCGTGAAGGTGGATTGCGCCGCCCTGCCCGAGCAGCTGATCGAGAACGAGCTGTTCGGACACGAGAAGGGCGCCTACACCAGCGCCGATCAGCCGGCCGTGGGCAAGGTGGACGCCGCCGAAGGGGGTACGCTGGTCCTGGACGAGGTCGGGGAGCTGTCCCTGGGGGTGCAGAGCAAGCTGCTGCGGCTGCTGCAGGACCGAAAGTTCTTCCGCATCGGCGGGATCAAACCCCACAGCTGCGACGTGCGCTTCGTCTGTCTCACCCACCGCGACCTGGAGCGCGCCGTGGATGAGGGGCGCTTCCGCAAGGACCTGTACTACCGGCTGCGGGTGGTGGAGAT
>CAZITQ010000094.1:0-32587 GCA_964542165.1 uncultured Rickettsiales bacterium | reverse complement strand
CTGCCACGAGATCCCCGAGGCACCCACCGAGCTGTCCGAGCTCAGCACCTACCTCTATCGGCACTTCGACAACGAGGATCCCGCCTACCTCTCCGCCGGGATGGGCAACCTGCGGGCGTTCTTCCTCGACGTGGACATGGACCAGGCCTGGCAGGACCTCTCGTACGAGGTCGACCGCCTGACCGAGGACGACGTGGTCGGCCTCGAGCTACCGGACCGGGATCTGGCGGACACGCTGCCGGTGGCACTGGTCACGTCCTCGGCGTTCACCCCCACGCAGCACGCCGAGGTGATCATCCTGGCCGACCAGACCCCGGTCGAGCCCGCCGCGCCCGACCTCTACGACCGCTTCTTCCTCGACCCGACCGATCCTTCCTGCTTCCCGGACCGCAGCTGCGGCGTGCTCCGCGCCCTGAACGACATCCACCGCAAGAACCTGGTCGTGGACCTGCGGATGGAGACCTACAAGGACTACCGCTGGGTCGAACTCGGCGAGGAGGGAAGCGGCGAGTGGGGGGCGCTGTCCCGCTCCTGGCTCCCCGAGTCCTGCATCGGAGACGAGGGCGCGGTGGCCCTGTACCAGACCTACACCATCGACCTCTTCCTCCCCACCGAGGACGGCGCCATCCGCTACATGGCCATCTGGCCCGAGACCGTGATCACCGGCGTGGGCGACGAGACCCTGGAATACACCTCCCGTCTGGGCCTGCACCAGATCTTCGACGCGACCGAGGAGTACCTGGAGGAGCACGCGCGCTGAACCGCGCGCGTCAGATCCCGATCGCCGCCTTCGTCCCGTCGAGGATCGCCCGCTTGGCGTCGAGCTCAGCGGCCTTCTTGGCGCCGCCGATGACGTCGAAGGGGAGTTTGGCTGCGCGCAGCGGTTCGGCCAGGTCGTCCAGAGACTCCTGGCCCGCACAGAGGATCACGTGGTCCACCCCCAGCAGGAGGGGACCCCCGTCGTGCTGGATGTGGAGACCGGCGTCGTCGATGCGCTCGTAGCGGACGGCGGCGAGCATCTCCACGCCCCGGCTCTTCAGCGTCGCGCGGTGGATCCAGCCGGTGGTCTTGCCCAGGTCCGCGCCCACCTTGCGGGCCTTGCGCTGCATCAGGGTGACCTGGCGCGGAGATCTGGGAGGCGCGGGCGGGTCGGGGAGCAGGCCGCCGGGGTGACTCAGCGAACCATCGATGCCCCACTCCCGGCGGTAGGCCTCGACGTCGCCCTCCTCTACTGCAGGATCGTGGGTCAGGAACTCGGCCACGTCGAAGCCGATGCCGCCGGCGCCGATGATGGCCACCCGCTCGCCCACCTCCGCGCCACCCCGGAGCACGTCCACGTACGACAGGACCTTGGGGTGGTCGATTCCCTCGATGGGCGGGGTGCGGGGCAGCACGCCGGTGGCGATCACCGCGTGCTCGAACCGGCCGCTGGTCAGCTCGGAAGCGGTCACCGCGCGGCCCAGGCGCACGTCCACCCCGCGCCGCTCGAGCAGGCCGCGGAAGTAGCGCAGGGTCTCGTCGAACTCGGACTTGCCGGGCACCACCCGAGCCATGTTGAGCTGGCCGCCGATCTCGTCCCGGGCGTCGAACAGGGTCACCTCGTGGCCCCGCTCGGCGGCGGTGGTGGCGGCGGCCAGGCCGCCCGGGCCAGCCCCGACCACGGCCACCCTGCGGACGGTACGGGCCGGCCGGATCTCGAGCTTGGTCTCGTGCCCGGCCCGGGGGTTGACCAGGCAGGACACGGTCTTGCGCTGGAAGATGTGGTCCAGGCAGGCCTGGTTGCAGGCGATGCAGGTGTTGATGTGGTCGGAGTGGCCGGCCTCGGCCTTGCGCACGAAGTCGGCGTCGGCCAGCAGGGGCCGCGCCATGGAGACCATGTCCGCCTGGCCGCTGGCCAGGATCCGCTCGGCCACCTCGGGGGTGTTGATCCGGTTGGAGGCCACCACCGGCACGTCCAGCTCCCCCCGGAGCCGGCTGGTGATGTCGGCGTAGGCCGCCCTGGGGACCATGGCCGCGATGGTGGGCACCCGGGCCTCGTGCCAGCCGATGCCCGAGTTGACGATCGTCGCGCCGGCGGCCACCACTGCCCGGCCCAGGCGGACGACCTCGTCCCAGGACGAGCCGGGCTGGGTCAGGTCCATGATCGAGAGCCGGTAGACGATGATGAAGTCGTCGCCCACCGCTTCGCGCACCCGCCGCACGATCTCGATGGGGAAGCGGGCCCGGTTGTCGAAACTGCCCCCCCAGGCGTCGTCCCGCTGGTTCACCCGCTCGGTGACGAACTGGTTGATCAGGTACCCCTCGGAGCCCATCACCTCCACGCCGTCGTAGCCCGCCTCCCGGGCCCGGGCGGCGCTTTCGGCGAAGTCGTCGATGGTGCGCTCGACCCCCCTGGCCGACAGCTTGCGGGGCTTGAAGGGGCTGATGGGGGACCGCTTGGCCGTGGGGGCGACCACCAGCGGATGGTAGCCGTAGCGACCCGCGTGCAGCAGCTGCAGGGCGATCTGGCCCCCGTCCCGGTGCACGGCGTCGGTGAGCTTGCGGTGCTTGCTGACGTGGCGGCCGGTGGCCATCCGGGCTCCGAAGGGTCCGAGCCAGCCCTCCCGGTTGGGGGCCACCCCGCCGGTGACCATCAACGCCACCCCGCCGCGGGCGCGCTCGGCGTAGAACGCCGCCAGGCGCTTGAATCCCCCGGGAAGCTCCTCCAGCCCGGTGTGCATCGAGCCCATAAGCACCCGGTTGCGCAGGGTGGTGAAGCCCAGGTCGAGGGGGGACAGCAGGTTCGGATAGGCAGGATCGGTCATGCGGGCGCCTCGCGAGTGAGTTCTACGATCTATCGGCGGGCGCGGCCATCGCCGCCGTCGAAGGTGGCGGTGAGGTTCGCCAGGTAAGTGCGGAGCATGCGCGCGTTCTCCCGCTCCAGGACGGCGGCGGCGGGGCGGCGGACCAGCTTCGGGGCGTCGATGCGCAGCACCAGATCGTTGTGCAGGGTCAGTCGCGTTCCGGTCCCGTCCGGTTCGATCTGCCAGTGGCCGCTGACCCGGGCCGTCCCCACGCCGTCCATGGGCACCCAGCGGACCGTGGGGATCTCCGGGTCGGAGGTGTAGCGGCAGCCGTAGATCATCTGCAGCGAGAGCTTGCCCACCCCGGCCCGCTTCAGGGTCCAGCGGTAGCCGCCGTCGTCGGGCACCAGGTCCTCGACGTCCGCAAAATGGGCCACCGAGTCGGGCACGTCCGCCACCACTGCGAACACCTCCTGCGGGCTCGCCTTCACACGGATCGTCTGCCGGAACGGGGCCTCGATCTCGAACATCGTCGCCTCCCTTGACGGGCTGTCTACCGATCGGTAGGCTAGCGCCTGACAATCGGTAGATCAAGGACTTCGAAGACACCATGGCCGCCACCAAGTCCAGTCAGCCCGGCGACGTCCGCCAGCGAATCCTCGACGAGTCCACGCGGCTGTTCGCCGCCCGGGGCTTCGACGGCACGTCCCTGCAGGCGCTGGCCGAGGCGGTGGGAGTACGCAAGCCGTCGCTGCTGTACCACTTCGACTCCAAGGAGGCGATCCGGGACCAGGTCGTCGACGACCTGCTGAGCCATTTCCGCGACGAGATCCCCCGCAGGCTGACCCAGGCCCACGGCGGTCTGGACCGCTTCGCGCAGGCGGTGTCGGCGCTGGTGGAGTTCTTCCGCGAGGACCCGGACCGGGCGCGGCTGGTGGCGCGGGAGGTGCTGGACCAGCCCGAGGCGACCCGGGAGCGGCTGCTGACCCACCTGCGGCCCTGGGTCCACCTGGTCACCGACTACATCCGCATGGGCCAGCAATCGGGCCGCGTCCGCGGGGACGTGGACCCCGAGGTCTACCTGATGCAGGTGGTGATGATGGTCCTGGGGACGGTGGCCGCGGCGCCGGTGACCGGGGCGCTGCTGGGGCGCGACGAGGACGAGGGGATGCCCCGGCGGATCGAGGAGATGATCCGGCTGGCGAGGGTGGGGTTGTTCGTGGATCGGGGGGCTGGGGGAGAAGAGAAGAGAGCGGGCACGGGCACGGGCACGGGCACGGGATAGGAGCAAAGGGATGGCGAACTTCTACGACGACAATCCGGATCTGAGGTTCTACGTCGAGCACGGGATCGACTGGGAGCCGCTGGTGCGGATGACCGAGTACGGGTACCGGGCCGAGGGAGGCTTCACCAACCCCGAGGAGGCGCTGGAGTTCTTCCAGGGAGTCCTGGATCTGGTGGGCGACTTCTCGGCCAACGAGGTGGCTCCCCAGGCCGCTGCGCTCGACCGGGAACACCACGAGATCGTCGACGGCGTCGTGGTGCAGCCGCCGGTCCTGAGGGGGATCTTCGAGCAGATCAAGGCGCTGGAACTCCACGGCATCTGTGTGCCGAGGGAGCTGGGCGGGATGAACGCGCCGTTCTTGCTGTTCGCCCTGTGCACCGAGCTGTTCGGCCGCGCCGACGTCTCGGTGACCGCCCACAACGGGTTCCACGGGGGCTCGGCAATGGCGATGTTGCTGTTCTCGATCCTCGAGGGGTCCACCGAGTTCGACCGCGACAACGCCGTGATCACGTCGACGAGGTTCGGCGACGCGGTGGCCGAGATCGTGGCCGGCGAGGCCTGGGCCTCGATGGACATCACCGAGCCCGGCGCCGGGTCGGACATGGCCGCCATGAGGACCAAGGGCGAGCAGGACGAGGACGGCAACTGGTTCGTCACCGGCTCCAAGATCTTCATCACCTCGGGTCACGCCAAGTACCACTTCGTCATCGCCCGCACCGAGGAGACGGACGGGGGCGACGCCTTCGCCGGGCTGCAGGGCCTGTCGATGTTCCTGGTCAAGACCTTCGACACCGACGACGAGGGCGAGCGGGTCAAGCTGGCGTCGTTCGACACGGTGGAGGACAAGCTGGGCCACCACGGCTCGGCCACCGTGGCCATCAGCTTCGACCGCACCCCGGCCGAGCTCATCGGCGAGCGGGGTGACGGCTTCAAGCTGATGCTGATGCTGATGAACAACGCCCGGGTGGTGGTGGGCTTCGAGGCGCTGGGATTGTGCGAGTGCGCGGTTCGGATGGCCAGAGCCTACGCCGCCGAGCGCGAGTCGATGGGCAAGACCATCGACCGCCACGAGATGATCGCCGACTACCTGGACGAGGCGGAGACCGACATCCAGGCCCTGCGGGCGCTGTCGGTGCAGGGGGCCTGGCACGAGGAGATGGCCCAGAAGCTGAACCTCACGATGGCCTTCCTCCCCCCCGAGGACGACGACGAGCGCAAGGCCATGGAGCGGGAGCAGAGCCGCCACAAGGCCAAGGCCCGGCGACTGACCCCGCTGATCAAGTACATGGGAGCCGAGAAGGCGGTGGAGATCTCCCGCCGCGGGCTGCAGATCCACGGCGGCTACGGCTACTCCACCGAGTACGGCGCCGAGAAGCTGGTGCGCGACGCCCTGGTGGTGCCGATCTACGAGGGCACCTCCCAGATCCAGGCGCTGATGGCGATGAAGGACAACCTGATGGGGATCCTCAAGGACCCCCGGGGGTTCTTCGAGCGCAACGCGCGGGCCCGGTGGCGGAGCCGGTCGGCCCGGGATCCCCGGGAGCGGCGCGTCGCGAAGCTGCAGGTGCGGTCTTACAAGGCGCTGCAGTTCCTGATGTCGAAGCTGGCGGGCAACAAGTTCGCTGCGGTGCGCAAGCAGCCGCTGAAGGACTGGTCCACGGCCTTCAAGGACTGGGACCCCAAGCGGGACTTCGCCCTGGCCATGCTCCACGCCGAGCGGCTGACGAGGATCCTCACCGACGTGGCGGTCTGCGAGGTGCTGCTGGCCCAGACCCGCGAGCACCCCGAACGCGGCGAGGTCCTGGACCGCTACCTGGAACGCGCCGAACCCCGCTGCCGCTTCCTGGCCGACGAGATCGCCACGACCGGACTGAGGTTGCTGGCGTCCCTGGAGCCGGAAGAGGACTCGGAGACGGCGACCGGCTGATCGAAAACGAAGGGGCCCCGGAGCCGGGCGCCCGCTTGGGAGACGATGAGTATGGGAGCGTCACCTGTTCACCTGATCCGGCAGGGTCCGGTCATCTGGTCGTTGCTCAAGGCCGCCACCAAGGGGCCGGGCAAGCAAGGGCCGGGGATCGGTGACGCGACGTTGCCAGGCCCCGTGCTCACCGACACGCTGGCAGCCCGCCACGAGGGTATGGTCCGCGACTACGTCCGCCTCGTGGGCGGGGATCCGTCGTGGTACCGGGGTGTGGTCCCGCCGCACCTGTTTCCCCAGTGGGGTTTTCCGCTGCTGGCCAAGACGCTGGATCCGCTGACCTACGACATGCGCCGGATCCTCAACGCCGGCTGCAAGATGGAGATCCGCCGGCCCCTGCCCGCCGGAGAGCCGCTGAACCTCGAGGCCCAGCTGATGTCCGTGGACGACAACGGCAAGCGGGCGCTGCTCACCGAGCGGCTGCTGACCGGCACCGACGAGGTTCCGGGGGCGATCGAGTGCCACATCACCGCCCTGGTTCCGCTTCCGAGGAAGAAGGACGGCGAAGGGGGCGGGGAGAAGAGCAAACCGAAGAAGAAGGACCGGCCGCGGGTGCCCGAGGGTGCCCGGGAGATCCACCGCTGGAGGCTGAGCCCGACCAGCGGCCGCGATTTCGCGATGGTCACCGGCGACATCAACCCCATCCACTGGGTCGCCGCCTACGGGAAGATGGCGGGCTTCAAGGGCCGCATCGCCCACGGTTTCTCGGGCATGGCCCGGCTGGCCGAGTCCCTGAACCGCCAGCTGTGGTCCGGCGACGTCTCCCGCCTGGCCAGCCTGGAGGTACGTTTCGTGCGGCCCCTGCGGCTGCCGGCCAAGGTGGGCGTGTACGTGGACGACCGGGGCGGCTGCTTCGTCGGGGACGCGCCCGGCGGCCCCGCGTACTTCAGCGGGACCTACAAGGAACGCTGACAAGAAGAGTTTGGAATCACCGATGAACACGGATGAACACGGACGTGGGGATGAGGCATGAGTGACTACCTCGTGAACCTGGGCGCCAATCCGCGCGCTCGCAAGGTCGTGAAGATGGCAGGGTTGCCGATCCCCATGCCGCAGAAGCTCAGGAGGGCCGACGGCCCCTGGGAGGAGCGGCCCCTGCTCGGCGATGCGGCGCTGGTGGGGCTGGCGGACGGCTCCGCGCTGGCCGATCCCATCGCCCACACCCTGGCCACGGCGGGCGCCGACGCCCACGTGGCCGGCGGCGATGCGCAGCTGGCCGCCTTCGTCGAGCACGGCGCGGCCCAGGGGCATCCCGTGGTCGAGCTGACCGGCGAGGAGGGGCCCCGCAGGCCCCGGGCGCTGATCTACGACGCCACCGGGGTCGGCCACCCCCGCGACCTCAAGCAGGTCTACGCCTTCTTCAAGGCCCACCTGCGCTCCCTGGGCCGCTGCGGCCGGGTGGTGGTGCTGGCGCGGCCGCCAGCCGAAGGCGCCGACGTCTTCGCCGCCTCGGCGAGCCAGGCCCTGGAGGGCTTCGTTCGGTCGGTGACCAAGGAGATCGGCCGCAAGGGAGCGACCGCCCAGATCCTGTTCGTCGGCGCGGGCGCCGAGGCCCGGATCGAGCCGGTCCTGCGCTGGCTGCTCACCGCGCGGTCGGCGTACGTGGACGGCCAGCCCCTGACGGTGTCGGCGACCGTGTCGGAGCCGGCGGATGTCCCCCTCACCCGCCCCCTCGACGGCAAGGTGGTCCTGGTCACCGGTGCAGCCCAGGGCATCGGCGCCGAGACCGCCCGGGTGATGGCCCGCGAAGGGGCCCGACTGCTGATCGTCGACCACCCCTCCCAGGAGGCGCGGGCAGCGAAGATCGCCGACGAGCTCGGCGCGGCGCTGCTGCTGGCCGACGTCACCGACGGGGGCACGCCGCAGGCCATCGCCGATCTGCTGGACGAACGCTTCGGCGGCGCCCTGGACGCGGTGATCCACAACGCGGGGGTCACCCGCGACAAGATGCTGGTCAACATGCCCGAGGACCGCTGGGACATGGTGCTCGGGATCAACCTGCTGGCGCTGATGGCGATGGACGAGGTCCTGCTGCCGAAGATGCGCGGGGGCGGCCGGATGGTGTTCCTGTCGTCCATCGCCGGCATCGCCGGCAACACGGGCCAGACCAACTACGCCGCCTCCAAGGCCGGCGTGATCGGCTACGTGCGGGCCCTGGCGCCCACGGTGGCCGACCGGGGGATCGCGGTCAACGCGGTGGCCCCGGGGTTCATCGAGACCCAGATGACCGCCCGCATCCCCTTCGCCACCCGGGAGGCAGGCCGCCGGATGTGCGCCCTGTCCCAGGGGGGGCTTCCGGTGGACGTGGCCGAGACCGTCACCTTTTTGTCCAGCCCCGGCGCTGTGGGCCTCTCCGGCCAGGTGCTGCGCATCTGCGGCGGCATGCTGCTGGGGGCGTGAGGAAACGATGCCGACGAGAAAGACGACCCAGTCGAAGACAGCGACCAAGAAGACCACCGCGAGCAAGAAGAAGACGACTCGCAAGGCCGCGCCGAAGCGCCGTGCAGTGCTGATCGGCGGGGTGCGGACCCCCTTCGTCCGCTCCTTCGGCCAGCTGATCCGGATGGACACGATCGCCCTGGGCGTGGAGGCCATGCGGGGGCTGCTCGAGGCCTACCCGGTGCCCTACAAGGAGATCGACTCCGTCGTCTGGGGCGGAGTGGTGCTCCCGTCGACCACGGTCAACATCGGCCGCGAGATCGCCCTGGACATGGCGCTGCCGCCCACGGTCGAGTGCACCACCATGACCCGGGCCTGCACCACCTCGCTGTTCACCGCGGCCCAGGCCGCGGCGGCCATCGAGCGGGGCGACGCGGACGTGGTGATCTCCGGCGGCTCGGACTCGCTGTCCAACGCCGAGCTGACCATGCCCCGCAGCCTGATGCACAAGGTCGCGCCGGTGGCCATGAACCGCAAATCGGGCCCGGCGGACTACGCCAGGCTGCTCACCCAGCTCAAGCCCAAGGACCTGGTGCCCCAGCGTCCCGCGGTCAAGGAGCGGACCACCGGCGAGCTGATGGGCGAGTCGGCCGAGAAGATGGCCCAGCGCCACCGGATCCCCCGGGAGGCCCAGGACGCATTGGCCCTGCAGTCCCACCAGCGGGCCGCCGCCGCGGTGGCCTCCGGCCGCTTCGCCGACGAGATCACCGCCCTGGACGCTCCGAACGGCAAGCGGGTCCACGCCGACGACCTGATCCGGGGTGACGCCAGCCTGGAGAAGATGGCCAAGCTGCGGCCGGCCTTCGCCAAGGACGGTACCCTGACCGCCGCCAACTCCTCCGCCCTGACCGACGGCGCCGGCGCCCTGCTGTGGATGGAGGCCTCGAAGGCCAAGGCCCTGGGGTTCACGCCCAAGGCCGCCTTCGCCGCGTGGTCCTTCGACGCCGTCGATCCCGGCGACCAGATGCTCATCGGTCCGGCGATCTCCATGCCCAGGTCGGTCCAGCGCGCGGGCATGACCCTCGACGACATCGATCTCGTCGACATCCACGAGGCCTTCGCGGCCCAGGTGCTGTGCGTACTCGAGATGCTGGCCAACGACCGCTTCGCCAAGGAGTGGGCGGGGCTCGACAAGGCGCTCGGCGAGATCCCCCCCGAGCGGATCAACGTCCACGGCGGCTCCATCCCCCTGGGCCACCCCTTCGCCGCCACCGGCGCCCGCATGCTGTCCACCATGGCCAACGAGCTGGTGCTGTCGGACAAGGCCACGGCGCTGCTGGGGATCTGTGGTGCGGGCGGGGTGTCTGCGGGCGCCGTGCTGGAGCGGGTGGGGTAGCCGGACCTGCGCGGCGACACCTCAGGGGGCCAGATCGACCTCGACCCAGGTCTCGTCCGGGAGACTGAACTCCACCGCAACAAGGTGGCTCTTCTCGAAGACGGCGTCCTCGAGGAGGACCAGCCCCTCGCGGTCCGGCGCCCCCCGCAGGGTCACCGGCCCCGCGGCGACATTCACCACCAGCACCGACAACGGCGTGGCCTCGCCACAGCCGACCATCCACAGTGAGGTGAACAACAACCCGATACTCCGCCCCATCAGCTCCTCCTCCCAGGTTCGGATAGATGGCAGGAAACCCCACGCCGGGCGGGGGTTCCCTCTCCTCCCGGTGGTCTGCGTCCGCGGACAAAGAACACAGGGGGGGGCGACGCTGGCCCTGCCAGGGGGCCAGGAGACAGGGGCCGGCGGCGCCGGCGGCGGGATCAGAACCGGACCGTGAGTTGTCCCCACGCGCCGCCGGGGAGCGGGGCCAGGCCGACGTGGATCGGAGAGGCGTCGGCGGCCGCCTGGCCGCTGCCGCCCGAGGTCGCCGTGATCACGAGCCCGGTGACCAGGACGGCGGCGCCGACGCCGGCGACGACGAAGCCGACGGCGTTCAGATCCATCCGCTGGTCGTAGGCGGCGGTCCGTTCGGCCTCCTCCTCGGGGGACAGGCCGCCCGCCTCGATCTCGTCGCGGATCGTCTGGCCGCTGGTATAGCTCGCCACGGCCAGGACGGCTCCGGCGGCGGTGGTTCCCCCGCCCGCGGCGATCAGCGCCGGCCAGGCGCCGCCCGCGCGGCGGGCCGGGCCGGGGGGAGTGGGAGCCACGCTCGCCGCGGACTCCAGCGGAGCCTCCTCCACCTGTTCGGAGCCCACGGTCCAGCGATACGGCGTGGGCTCTCCCAGGACCACGACCTGCGCCGCGCCCCGGCTGCTGGCCAGCACCTCGAGCCGCTCCAGCGCCGCGGGCAGGGTCGCCGGCGAGGCCGGTCCGTCCAGGATCGCCTCACGGAGCCCATCGGCGGACAGCAGCACCGCCTGGTCCCCCCCGAGCACGAAGACGGTCACCCCCGCCACGGCGCCGTCCGCCCCCCGCCACTGCACCTGATGCGTTCCTTGCATGAGCGACAGACGCGGTGAGAGCGGATCCACGGTCCTGCCGTCGACCTTCACCTCCGTGACGCCCTCTCCCGGAAACACCTCCAGGGTCGCTTCGCCGGCCCGGAGCAGCTCGGCCAGGGCGTGGTTGAACACCTGCTGGGCGTCCGGGGGATAGGTGTCGTTCCAGGCCAGGTCCGGGTGCACGGTCAACGCGTAGCTGAACCACTGCCGGGCCGGATTGAACTGTCCCCGGAAGTGGGCCGCGAGTCCCAGCGCCATCGTCAGCTCGATCAAGGTTCCCGGGTCGACGAAGGCGTCGGCGCAGGACAGGGCCTCCCAGACGCGCCCCAGGACCAGCTCGGCCTCGGCATACTCCAGCGAATCCAGGACCTCCTTGCCGCGGACGATCTCCCCGCGCATCTCGTCCCAGGAGCGCGCCTGGGACGCACAGCGCCCCTGGCTGGTCACCCCGTAGGCCACCATCTCGTCCGGATAGGGGGGTTTGATCAGCCCCACGTCCACCACGTCGTCTCCGGCAACCTCGACGCCGAACGCGCTCAAGGCGTCCCGCAAGGCCGACTCGAGCTCGACGCCCCCCGCACCCCCATGGACGATCACCACCTCGCCCGCCCGGGCGGGGGCCGCCCACGCCAGAGCCCCGACCGCCAGGGTCAGGAGGAGGCGGGAAGTCCAGCGAATCACGGACACTCCATGGCCGGGGCGTTGTCGGGCGCCGGGTCCCCGGCCGTGTCGCAGTCGTAGAAGTGGTTGTTGATCGCCCAGCCGCAGGACGGGAGCTGGTTGCAGTCCATGTGACAGACCACGTTGTACTGCCCGTCGCAGAAGAACAGCTGCTCGCCGGCGCAGCAGCCGAAGTTGTTGATCCCTTCGGTGTCGCAGCCCTGGCACAGGGGGGTCGCGCCCACGTCGGAGCAGGCCTCGGGGCCCTTGTGCATGGGCTCGCCGTCGCAGGGCAGCGAGGCGGTGGTGTCGTCGTCGCCCGTGGCGTCGTCGTCCCCGGTGGCGTCGTCGTCCGGGCTCGAGTCGTCGTCGCCCGTGGCGTCGTCGTCGCCGCTGGCGTCGTCGTCGCCTGGGCTCGAGTCGTCGTCGTCGCCCCCCAGGGGTTTGAGGCATCCCCCCAGCAGCAGACACAGGCCGAACAGCAGGGTCGCAACGCGCATCGAATCCTCCTCGGGGATTCAGGAGATTACCACAGGGCCAGGGGGGGGTTCCGGGGATGTGTGGCCCGATCAGGGCCCGTTGGGTTGCGACTCGGGCCCTCAGGCTCCGACCAGCAACAGACGGCGATCGGCCACGGTGAGCCAGGCCCGGACGCCCCAGGGGAAGCGCAGTCGGTCGTCCTCGATGCCGTCGCCGAAGATCACGCCGTCGTCGTTCATCTCGGAGCGGACCTCCAGGCCCGCGTTCTCGGACAGCTGGCCGGCGGTCAGCGTCGTGCCGGTGACCACCGAGGGGAAGGCCTCGCGGACGAAGAAGGCCAGCGAGGGCTCCTCGGGGCCCGGGAGATCGGGTGGATCGCGCCGCTGCAGCGACAGGGAGCGGGCCCAGCCCGTGGCGCCGGTGCCGGTGGAGACGATGATGCCCGACGAGGACTGGCGCTCCTCCCGCTCCGCCCACCGCAGCCGGTAGCGGGCCGACTGGTGGGTGCGGTGGCCCAGGAACACCTCGTTGAGCGCCACCAGCCGCTGGCCGTCGTCCAGCCGGGCCTCGACCATGGTGCGGGCCTGGATGCGGCAGCGCCCGGCGGCGGCGTCGGCCAGCAGGTCGGCGGTCGCGGCGGGTTCGTGCTGGACCAGGATCCCGTCGAACTCGTCGGGATCGCTGTTGATCCCGATCAGCCGCTGACCTTCCAGGTACTTGGCCACGTTGGGCACCAGCCCGTCCTGGCCCACGGCGACCACCAGGTCGTCGGGTTCGAAGGGGAAGCGGTCCAGGCCGTCCCGCTCGATGCGGGAGCGGCGCCAGCGGACGGGGATGGCCGCCAGCACGAGATCCAGGGCCGCCTGGAAGCGCTCGTGGCGCCGGTCCACCTCGTCGATGTCCTGGCCGCGGGTCTTCAGAAAGAACTCGGCCTGCTGCCTCGTCCCGTGCCGCGCCAGCAGCGCCTCGTACTCGGTGGCCCGGCTGACCACGACGACCCGGGGATTCGTGCCTGACCTGCTCATCTCGCACCTTCCCGTCGATCCGTCCGCGCCGTAGGGCTCAACGCCTGACGCCTGACGCCTGACGCCTGACGCCTGACGCCCTGACCGTGGGCGTCCGGTGACTAGGAACCCGCCGGCGTCGCGAGCCGCTTGGCCCCCGCCTGGAGCAGGTCGGTGAGCGCGGGGCCGAGGACGTCGGGGCTGAGGTTGATGTGGTCGATGCGCTCGAGCTTCATGGCCAGCTGCTGCGCGGCGAGCGCGAACATCACCGACGCAGGGATGTCCTTGTAGGCCTGCATCCGCAGCGCCTCGGCCTCCGCCCGCGCGCCCTCGATCAGCCGCACGTTCTCGGCCTTGGCCGCGCCGGTGACGGCGGCCTTGCCGGCCTCGGCCTCGGCCCGGATGCGCGTCTTGTCCGCGGCCGCCTCGGCCTCGATCCGGCCGTCGTGGGCCTGGGCCTCCACCCGCATCCGCTGGGCCTCGATCTCCTCGTTGGCCTGGCGCCGGGCGTTCTGGCCCCGCTGGCCGATGAGGTCTTCCTCCCGCCGGGCCAGCTCGATCTGGTTCTGCAGCTCGTTCTCCTGGATCGCCCGCTCCTTCTCCACCGCCATGGCGCGGCGAGAGAACGCCGCCTCGTCGGCCTCCTGCTGGATCCCCTCCCTCACCGGCGCCTCCAGCGCCCGCTCCAGGTCCGACGTCGGCTTCACCGCCACGATGGACGACGAGACCACCTTGATGCCCATGGACGCCAGGCTCGCGTCCTCGGCCAGGCCGGCGGTGACCAGCCCGCCCAGGGGCGTCGGGCCCTCGGTGAGGATGGTCCGGATCGGGTTGCCGGTGATGTACCCCTGGGCCAGCTGCTGGACCCGCTGGGTCAGGATCGACGAGAGCTTCTCCAGGGGCTTGTACAGGTGCCGGCCGCTGTCCAGGTCGACGGTGAAGTCCACCCGCTGGGCCAGCTTCTGCGGTGCGATGACCCGGAAGACCACCGCTCCCTGCACGGTCACGTCCTGGAAGTCGGCCGACCGTCCGACCACGTGCAGGGCCAGCTCCCGGTCGTCCACCGGGACCTCGGCCACGCTGGCCGACAGCGGCAGGAACCAGAAGGCCAGCCCGCGGCCGGAGCGGCGGACATCCCCGCCCCGGTACAGCAGCACGTGGGCGTTGGAATCGGCTCGGAGATGACGGATGAACAGGAAATTGCGGATCTGGGACATGACGTCCTCCTTCCGTTGTGTTCGGTCACACAGCGGACCGCCGGGCGAACCGATACAGCGCGGCAGGCCGGTGGCCCACCTCCCGCTGCCGCTCGCCCGTGGCCTCCAGCTGCCCCGACGCCAGCATCCGCCGGCGGAACGAGTCCTTGTTCAGGGGCTTGCCGAGCACGGTCTCGTGGACCCTCTGCAGGTCCAGCAGGGTGAAGCGGTCCGCCAGCAGCTGGAACCCGATGGGGGTGTAGTCCAGCTTGCCGCGGATCCGCTTGACCGCCATGCCCAGGATGTCCTCGTGATCGAAGGCGAGCTCGTACGGCTCGCCGCTGTCGTCCACCACCGAGACCGGCCCCCCGGTCTCCCCGGCCCACTCCACCTGCACCCGACCGACCACCGCCCCCTCCCGGGGCAGGGCCGCCTCGAAGCGCCGGCCGTCGATGAGCGCCATGTGGGCCACGCTCAAGACCCTCGTCCGCGGATCGCGACCCGGATCGCCGAAGGTGTACAGCTGCTCGACGAACACGTCGGTCAGCCCCACCTTCTTGCGCAGGACCCGCGCCGCGGCCTCCTCCAGGGTCTCCTCCATCCGGACGAACCCCCCCGGCAGCGACCAGCGCCCCTGGAAGGGGTGCGACCGCCGCTGCACCAGGGTCGTGAACAGGTCCCCGCCGCTGGCGGTGAGCAGCACCACGTCCACGGTCACCGACGGCCGGTCGAACCGGCTCGGGTCGTAGGTGGACAGGTACTCGTCCTCGCCGAGCTCCTGGGACAGCCTCTTGCGCCGGGTGTCGTCGGTGGTCATCCATCTCCTCCGCTGACCTTATCTACACACAACATATATGCATCAAACATATATGTCAACGATCGATATCATCTTTTCTCCTCGAACGGCCCCCGAAAGGCCTACACTGCGCCCCTGGAGGTGGCCGAGTGAGGTGGTTCTTCGTGTCGGATCTGCACGGGGATCTGGACCGCTACCGCAAGCTGCTGGCGGCGATCCGCGACGAACGCCCCGAGGCGGTCCTGGTGGGGGGCGACCTGCTTCCGTCGGCCGGGGTCTTCCGCCGGCCCGATCCTCCGGAGCACGACGATTTCTTCCGCGAGTTCCTGGCGCCGGAGCTCGAGGCCCTACGCGACGACCTGGGCGACACCTACCCCCGCTGGGTGGTCATCCTGGGCAACGACGACCCCCGCGCCGAGGAGGCCACGATGCTGGAGCTGGCCTCGCGCGATCTACTGGAGTACGCCCACATGCGCCGCCTGGAGGTGGGCGGCGTCCCGGTCTACGGCTACAGCTGCGTCCCCCCCACCCCCTTCCACAACAAGGACTGGGAGCGCTACGACGTGTCCCGCTACGTGGATCCGGGCGCCGTCTCCCCCCACGAGGGGCACCGGACCGTGCCGGTCGAAGAGCACGAGATCGAGTGGTCCACGATCCACAAGGACCTGGAAGAACTGACCGGCGACGACGACCTGTCGACCGCGGTCCTCCTGTTCCACACCCCGCCGTACAAGACCAAGCTCGACCGCGCCGCCCTCGACGGCCTGACCTACGAGGGCGTGCCCCTGGACGTACACGTGGGCAGCATCGCCGTGCAGCGCTTCATCGAGAAACGCCAGCCGGGCCTGACCCTCCACGGCCACATCCACGAATCCGCCCGCATCACCGGCGCCTGGATCGACCGCATCGGCGACACGGTCTGCCTCTCCGCCGCCCACTTCGGCCCCGAGCTGGCGCTGGTGAGCTTCGATCCGACGGAGCCGGGCGGAGCGACCCGGACGCTGATCTGACCGGGGTGTCGCCGGCTCCCAGGGGGATGACTCGGTGCCCGGTCCGCTCATGTGGGCCTTCCTTCCGGATCCCAGACCCAGACACGGGTCGTCCCGAGGGGAGTAGACGACCACGAACCCCCAGGCGTCCGCCGGGTCGCTCCAGCCCGAGTAGGCGTGGTACTCGGGCGCGGACTGCTTGCACCCATGGATCGCCACCACCAGCGGTCGGGGCCCCGCGGGCAGGTCCTCGGGCACGTGGCGGTACATGCTCACCCAGCCCGGGTTGTCGCCGAAGTCGTCCACCTCCTGCAGCGCGCTGTCCTCGGCGATCTCGTCGCCGGTGGTGGCGCCCTTCCCCGACTATGTGGATCTCACCCGCCAGGTGAACGAGTTTTGCTTCCACGGGATCCTCGGTTCCCAACGTTGAACGCAGGGACCGAAGACACCTCCCGCGCCCACCTCTGCAACGCACGCCGACGATGCGCTAGGATTTCGCGTTCCATCGAAAGGGGGAGAGCGATGACGACGGGAGTTCGACGGGTCTTCGCGACGTTCTGTTTCTTCTTGATGGGGTACGCGGGCCCGGCCCTCGGCGGTGAGGTCAGGGTCGGGCCGGGGCACCCCAACGCCACCATCCAGCAGGGGGTCGACGCCGCCCAGGAGGGGGACGTGGTCCTCGTGGCGGCCGGCAACTACCGCGAGGCGGTCACCATCCGCTCGGGGATCACACTCCGGGGAGAGGGCGCCGACACGACGGTGGTCATGGCCTCGCGCCAGGACACCGTCCTCACCGTGTCCAACACCGCCGGCGTCCGGATCACCGGCTTCCACCTGGCCCACGAGCCCGGCGACTACCCCTGCGGTGGGGCGGTCATCGACATCATCAAGTCCAGCGACGTCCGGGTCTTCGACAACCGGATCGAGGGCTCGGGCGTCTACGGCCTGTTCATCAACGGGTCCTCCGAGGTGGTCGTGGCCCGCAACCACATCTTCGAGAACGAGTCCATCGGCGTGAAGGCCTGGGGGAGCCAGGTCGAGATCGTCAACAACCTGCTGTGGGACAACGAGTGCGGCCTCGAGCTCGAGTACAAGGCCGGGCTGTACACCGTGGCCCACAACACGGTGATCGGCGGTGACGTCGGCATCAACCTCATGGCGGATCTCGAGTTCGACGGAGGCCATCACGTGCTCCGCGACAACCTGGTGGTCGGTGTCTCCGGCGAGGCCATCAAGATCGACGGCGAGGCCGTGGACCTGGGGGGCAACGGCCTGTGGGACAACGGCTCGGCGGGCACGAGCGCCACGGGCCTGGTCGCATGGAGGAAGGCGAAGTCCGAGTACGGCAGGCAGGCGAGGCACCACCACGCGAACCCCGACAAGGTCCCCGCCCCCGAGCCGCTGGCGCCCAAACCCGAGCCCGGACCCCTCCCCTCGTCGGCCATCGCGGTCGAGGCCGACCCGGGCTTCGTCGACGCTGGCGCCGGTGACTACCGGCTCGGCGACGGCTCCCCCATGGCCGGGGCGGCCTCGGATTCGAAGGACCTGGGCATGGACCTCTCCCTGGGGCTCCCCTGGGAATCCGCGGGCGACGCCACGGCGTCCGCGACTCCACAGGGGGCTCTGGGCGCCTCGGGTGCGCGGGCGAGCGGTCCCCCGTGGGCCATCGCCGGCGGGTGGTCGAAGCAGCTGCTGGACGCGGTCTCGCAGGCCCATCCCCAGGTGGGCGAGGCCTTCGCCCACGACAGGCTGGTCGCCCCCACCGACCGCGGCGTGCTGCTGCCCGTCGGCGACGACCCGGCCCTGCTGGCCCTACGCGCCGACCACGAGATCTTCAAGCGCTTCACCGACCTCCCCGAGTCGGCGATCCAGAGCCTGTCCATCGAGGAGCTGCTCGCCAACGACGGGGTCGTGGGCGGGGTGGACCTGCACGACATCGAGGGGTTCGGCGACTACCTGCGGGAGGTGGAGGGGCTGGACAAGTTCGACCTGGCGGCGCGCAAGGGCGAGATCATCGAGAACCTCGCGTCGACCCACGCCGCCTTCCGCCAGGCCCGCACCGAGCTGCTCAACGGCACCTTCCTGCTGGTCACCCCGGGCCCCAGCCCGGTGACCCTGACCGACGCCTCCTACGACGTGGACGAGGAGACCCTGTCCATCCCCAAGGTGTTCACGGGCACGTCCATCGACGACCGCAAGGCCTCCAGCAGCGTCGATCCCCTCAAACGGGGGATCAGGATCGGCTACCCACTGGACAAGGCCGGGCGCCTGTTCCGCGAGCTCGGGCGGATCCAGGTCCGCGTCGTCGCCCTGCTCTACCACGACGACATGCACGCGATGGACTTCTACCGCCTCGAGGACCTGGCGCTGGTGATCACCGAGGACGGGTCCAACACCCCCGCCCTGACGGTGATCTTCGGCGGCGAGTGGGACAGCCCGCGGATCTTCGACAACCTGGACGCCGCCATCGCCGCCCACGGCAGCGGCGCCGGCGGGGGCGCCACCGCCCCCTCGGGACGGGTGGACTTCGTGGAGATCGATCCCCACTGGGAGGTGGACGAGGCGGCCCTGAACCAAAAGATGCTGGCCATCCGGCCCAAGCTCGACGCCTGCTACCACACCGCCCTGGACGCCAACCCCGGCCTCGAGGGACACATGAAGCTCTCCCTCGACGTCATGAACGGCTGGGTGGGGATCCACATGCACGTCACCGAGGACAGCCTGGGCGACGCCGACCTGACCGAGTGCGTGCAGAACTCCTTTCGCGGTGCCGAGATGCCCCCGGTGAACATCGTGCCCCGCTGGACGGTCCAGGTGCGGCTGGCGTTCCGTCCCTGAGCCTCCCCCCGCCCCCGGGTCACTCCGTCGGCAGCGGCAGCTCCAGATAGGATGCGTTCGCCGCGCCGTGGTGCACGGCCACGGTCACCGGACTGCCCTCGCCCTCCACGGATTCGGGGTAGGGCAGCCCGTTGTTGAGGTTCACCGAGAACCGCGGCCAGTTGGACGAGGTCACGGAGATGCGGAGGCGGTGGCCCGCGTTGATCACGATCGCGGTGCTCCACAGGTCGACCACGCCCTCGACGATCTCGCCGTCGGTCAGCGGCTCGAGGGAGGTGGTGCTCCCGCGGGTGGCGAGGCGGTAGGCGCCGTCGGCGATCAGCATCGAGCGGCCGTCGGGGTAGACGTCGGTCATGCGGACCATCAGGTCGGCGTCGGGCCGGTCGATGTCCACGACCAGGTGGGCGCGCACCCGGCCGACGATCTCCAGGGGCTCGGACAGCTCGTCGGTCTCGAACACGATCACATCGGAGCGGGCCTCCACCGGGCGCTGGTCGCAGGAGCCGGCGTCGACGGTCATGTTGTTGCCGCACAGGGTCGGGCTGGGGTTCGACGGATCGAAGACGTACTCCGTGGTCCCCCCGTCCGCGGGGGGATCGTCCGGCGCGAGCCCCCCGCCGGGTTGCAGGTAGTAGGCGACCCGCTCGGCGGCGGGCGGCCAGTCGTCCGCGCTGCGCCACTCGTTGCCGGGGGCGTCGGCGTCGTCCACGTCGCCCATCAGGTAGTACTGGACAGCCGGGATATCGTCCGGAGAGAGGCCCGGATCCAGATCGTCCAGCCCCAGGTGATGGGCGAACAGGGTCTCGAAGGCCTCGTCCTGAGGCGTTTCCGCCGCGCTGTCGGGGAACTCCAGCTGTCCCTGCCGGGTCTCGGCCCACTCGATGTGGCTCCAGGGGCCAATCACCAGCTTCTGCTGTCCGGCGGCGCCCTCGCCCCCACCGTGCTGGTACCCCACGAAGCCCCCGAGCGTCCCGTTCTGGAAGATGTCGAACCAGCCCCCCACGTGCAGTCCAGCCACCCGGACATCGCCGACCTGGTCCGCGGTCTGCACCGAGTCCCAGAACTCGTCCTCGAACGGATGCTCTGCGAACTCGTCCTCGAAGTGCAGGCTGTCCTGCCCCTCCAGCCAGTTGTGGGACAGGGCGTAGCGCCGCACGCCCCCCTGGAACAGGGCGTCGCTGTACAGGTTGGGGGTGGCCACCTCGGGGTGGATCACCACCAGCCCGGGCGGGGCGGCGGTGCTCTGCATGTACTGCACGATGCCCCGCGCCGAGCCCCCCGACGTGCCGATCAGCCCGTCGCTCCACTCCTGGTCCACGACCCACGCGCAGGTGTCGTACCCGTCCTTGAGTTCCCCGTCCCCGTCGGTGGTGAACACCCGGTCCTCCCCCTCCGAGTCGAAGCGCCCCCGCATGTCCTGGGTCACCATGGCCACGCCCACGTCGTTGAGCCAGCCGGCGTTTCCCCGGAACTCCTCCCGGCCGTAGGGGGTCCGGTACAGCATCGTCGGCCACGGCCCGTCCCCCCTGGGCAGGTGGACCTCGGTGGCCAGCTTCACCCCGTCCCGCATCTCGACCATCTCGGTGAGGTCGGGGCCGCAGCCGATGGCGGCCAGCCACACGGGGAGGACCAGGGCGTGGACCAAGGGCAGGGTGTTCCGGCCGGGCATGGGACCTCCACGCCGATCAGACACGCCGGCGACGCAAATGTGCAAACAGGTGGCCGCAGAGAAACGTCAGTGGCCGCCGGAGAGGATGAAGCTGGCCCACCACTGGGGACCAGGCTCGCCGGCCTCCCTACCGCGGCGGAGCATCTCGAGCTGGGCCTCCCTCAGGGCCTCCGCTTTGCTCGATCCGTCCTCCCGGTGGCGGCGGTAGAACAGGTCCATCAACTCCATCGTCTCGGCATCGGGCACCTCCCACAAGCTCATCACCAGCGTTCGGGCACCCGCGTGGGAGAACGCGCGGCGTAAGCCCAGGACCCCCTCGCCCGCGCGAATGTCTCCCCGGCCGGTCTCGCAGGCGCTGAGGACCACGAGCTCAGCTGCCGCGAGGTTCAGTGTCGCCACCTCCTCGGCCGTGAGGATCCCGTCGAAGGTCGACCGGTCGTCCTCGGGAGCGTTGGCCCCGGCCAGGACGATCCCCGAGAGGACCATGGGATTGAATCCCATCGAGCGGGACTCGCTGGCCCACCAGGGGTCGGATGCCGACGAACCCTCGGTCGCGGAGAGACACCGTCCCCCGGCGAAGAACCCATGGGTGGCCAGGTGGACGTACCTCTTCCCTTCGACGTGCTCGACCAGCCCCCATTCCGTGGCCGAAGGACCCGTGAGCAGGGTCACGTCATGGTCGGGTGAGGAGGCTCCCAGCCACCGGGCCACCGCCTCTGCCTCCTGTTCCGTACCGGGAAGGAACGCCCACTCGTGCTGTCCAGCACAGCCCGCTGCCCGGGTCGTGGGCATGCCCGGCCCCGGGATGTCCACCGAGCCCGTCCCCTCGCCCTCCGATCCCTGGTACCTGACACCGCCGATCACGAGCGCCGCCCCGGACGACGTCTCCGGGAGCGGAGGGCGGAGGAGGTCCTGGGCTCGGCCGAGGTAGCTGAGTCGGTACTTCTCGACGAGGTACGTTCCGGCGGACGATGCCTGCAGCCCGGCGAAGGAGATCTCACTGACCGCGCCGTCGGGTACGAGCAGGACATGACCGACGTCTGCGAGATCGCCTTCGAGGGGCTCCCAGATGAGGCCACGTACCCTCGCGCCGGCCGACTCCATCCGGCGGACGGCGCCCCCGGGGCTGGATTCCCCGTCTTCGTGTCGGACCCGCGCGCCCCGTGAGGCCCCGTCTTCCGGTTCCGTCAGCCGCGGGCGCGGGCTCCCGCCCTGCCGCATGACCTGCCCGATCGCTTCGCGGTACTCGGCGATCGCCTGTTCGATGTCGGCGGCGGGCCCCAACTCGACCCGGCGCACCGAGGGCTCGGCCCCCCCGGTGGTCATGAAGGCCAGATACGAGAGCTGGAACACGGGCCCCCCCTGGTCGTCGACCCCCGCGAGGCGTCGATACCGCAGGAAGTCGACCACGACCATGCCGTCGGCCAGGGATCCGGCCACGGATCGCCAGTCGGCGTCGAGCAAGGACCGGCCCTGGCGGTAGGCCTGGCTCCGCTCCGCGAGCTCCCGTTCGATGACCTCCTTCTCCTCGGTCAACGAGCGAATGCGCTCCTGGTGTGCATGGGGATCCTCGACCGGGGTCTTCACGAACAACTCGGACGCCAGGAAGCGGCGAACCTGGCCCAGTCGCTCGAACCTGCCCGCCGTCTCCTCGTCCAAGGCCCATCCTCCTCGCTGTGCCAGCAGCGAGCGGCCCACGATTCCCTTCCAGCGCAGGACGGCCTCATAGCCCACCACCGCGTCCCCCGTCCCTGCGCTCAGGCTGAGATAGCCGTCGAGGGTCTGACGCGCCGCGGCCATCAGCGCCATTCGCTCTCGCTCGCTCGTGGCGTCCAGCAGCGGCTCCAGGTGCTGCTCGACGATGTCGAGTCCCTCCCGGGACGAACGGAGGGCCGCCTCGGTGTCGCCGGAGAGGTGGTCGACCAGCGCCAACCCGAACAGACTCTCGGCCACGGACGGGTGATGCTCGCCCAGGGCCGCCACGCGCAAACCCAGAGAGCGCTGGTAGGCGTCCTCCGACGCGTCGTAGTCGCCCCGCTGCATGTGCAACGCGCCCAGGTTGGAGAGCACCGTCGCCACGTCGGGGTGCTCGTCCCCCAACGACGCCACGTACAGGTCCAGGGAGCGATGGTACAACGCCAGGGCCCGTTCCTGGTCTCCCTGGGCGTGGACGGTCTTGGCCAGGTTGTGACAGCCCTTGGCCACCTTGCTGTGTTCCGGGCCCAGGGCCTGCTCGCGCATGACCAGCGCACGCTCGTAGAACTCCCGCGCCCTCTCCAGGTTCCCCTCGTGGAAGTGGAGGTGCGCCAGGTTGTTGAGGCTCATGGCGATGTAAGAGTGCCCGGGTTCCAGCGCGTTCTCGCGGATGTCCAGGGCACGTTCGAGGTGGACCTGGGCGACAGCGTAGTCCCCCATGTCCACCAACAGGAGGCCGACGTTGTTGATGACGGTCGCCGTGTCGGCGTGGTCCGGGCCCAGCTTTCCCTCGAAGATGCTCACGGCCTCCTCGAGAAGTGGGCGCGCAGCCCGGTAGTCGCCCAGATCCCGCAGCAACATCCCCTGGTTGTTCAAGGTGACGGCGAGGCTGGGGTGGTCCGCGGGAAGGAAATCCCGTTTGAGGCTCAGGGACCGATCGAACAACGTCCGGGCACGTTCGAAGTCGCCTCGATCGTCGAGCAGGTAGGCCAGGTTGCTCAGGGAGTTCGCGAGGAGCCGGGGATCCGGGGGAGTGGCCCGTTCGCGGATCCCAAGCGCCCGTTCGAACTGTTCCTGGGCCCTCGGGAAATTCCCCAGTTCCTGGTGGAGCAGTCCCAGGTCGTTGAGGGATATGGCCACGTCTGGATGGTCGGGGCCGAAGGCCGCCTCCCGGATCTCGAGGCTCCGCTCCAGGACCCGCATCGCGTCGTCGTATCGCCCCATGGCCTGGAGCAGTTGACCCTGGTGACCCAGGGTCCTGGCCAGGGCCGGGTGGTCGGCTCCCAGGAGGGCCTCGGTATCGGCGACCGCGGCTTCGAACAGCTCAGCTGCGCGGTCGTGCTCCCCCGACTCGAACAGCAGCTCCGCGAGATCCGCCTGCGCCTTGGGGATCCGGGGGTCGTCTGGCGAAAGATGTGCCCGGTAGATGTCGACGATCCGGGCCAGCACGGGAACCATCTCCGCGAAGGCCCCCTCCTTCCATAGGGCCATGGCCTGCGCTTCCAGCGAAGCGACCTGCTCCATGGCTTCCCCGGCGTTCGACGCCGCGGGCGGGCCCGGAGGGATGAGCCGGCCGGTGCAGGAGGTGGTGAGGACGAACATCGCCAGGCACAGGAACACAAACGGACCGCGGGCTGGCGCCATGGGATTCCCTCCACCCTGGAAACGCGCCCGAGAACTATCTCACGATGGAGGCGTTGTGCCTCGCCTACCTTCCCTACCGCCGAGACTGCGAGCTGAGTTCGTTGGCCGAACCGCAATGGGGACCGAGGGTGTGCCCCCGTGGACGCTAGGGCGTTGATGGCGCCGGTTCCGGAGGCCTCTTCCACCTCCAGATCCTCAACCGCATCGGAGCCTGTTCCTCCAGCGGCCGGTCCCCCAGGCCCAGCGCAGTGACGTGGCGCAGCACGTCACGCCCGTCCAGCACTCCGTCCGGTCCGGACTCCCCCCGGTCCTCCACCAGGGCGCCGATGTGGTCCCAGGAGCGGGGCAGCTGGTTGGCGGGGTCGTCGGAGTAGTCGATGACCAGGAGATCCCCGGGGGAGATCTCCTCGCCCCAGCGCAGGGCGAAAGGCTGGCCCTCCCCGTCGACGACCGCTCCCGAAGTGTCCATGAACAGCACCGGCGACGTGGCCTCGGCCAGGTGATCCAGGCCGGAGATGGAAGTGTAGACGGCGTGGGTGCGGCCGCTGGCGCGCAGCGCCCCCACCAGCACGTCGGCGCAGTCGGCCCCCACGTAGCGCTCGGTCTGGTGACGGGTGTCGGACGGCCCGCCGGAGCCGAACACGTTGGGGACGTGGAAGTAGGTGGACAGCCAGCCCAGGTAGTCGTCGCCGGTGCGGAAGCTGACCCGCATGACGTCGGAGGACAGGCCGAGGGAGTCGGTGTGGCCGCCGGCGGGGGTCGAGACCACGGTGCCGTCGGCGAGGGTGACCTCCGCGGCGAACCAGACGGATCCCGCGCCCGGGGACGCGGTCCCTGCGGCGGGCGGTTCGGCCTCCCGGACGACCAGGGTCGGTGAGGTGACCTCGGCGCCGTCCCGCACCAGAGGGGCAGTGACGTACTCCAGACGGTCGAATCCCAGCCACTTGCCGTGGTCGGGGCCGAAGAGGACGTTGTTGCTGAACGAGGGGTTGCCCGGGTTGGGCGGGTCGAGATCGACGTGATCCAGCCGCGGGATGACCTGGAGCCAGCGGATGGAGGCTCCTCCGGGCAGCGTGCCGGGATCGAGGGATCCGGCGGGGCCCGAGAGGGCGACGGCGAGCTCGACGGTCTCGCCCAGGCGAGCCTGGACGGGACCGGGATGCGCCCCGTGCTCGCCCAGGACCACCAGTTCGGCCCGCCACGCGCCGCTGGCGGCGCCCGGCGCGAGGCCGACCAGCACGGCGACCAGGCTCGAGGGTAAGAACCGGAGCATTCTCGGCATGGGGGTTCAACACCCGGGGGATGCGGCGGGTTCCGAACAGGGGGAGGAGCGAACGCGCGGTCCTGGACGAAGCGATGGGCGAAGAGAAACCCCCCGGGTGCAGGCAACGGACGGGTCGCCTGTGCTAGCTTGGTCCGGCACCTCCGGAGGCGGCCTTCGATGAGCGCACCGGCCGACGACAACCTCGCCCACATCCTGCAGCTGTTCGAACGCTTCCCCACCCTCGAGGAGCGGGTTCGCCAGGCCTTCCTGATCGCCCTGCACAGCCGCAATCTGGTCTCGCTGGACGAGATCTACCGCCAGGCCCGGCGCCCGGCCCCGCGCGCGCCGGGCGCGGCGGCGCGGGCCGCGGCCGGGGGGGGCCCCCGCCCGCACGCCCCCCCCCGGGCCCCCCCGCCCTCCCTCCCCCCCCCCCCCCCCCCAACGCGGGCCGCGCGGCCCTACACCCCCCCCCGCCCCGGCCGCGGCCCCCGGCGCTCGACGGTCGAGGCGGAGATCCCGGAGGACGGGGGCGACAACGTCCAGCTCGCCCGCCGCTGGGACGACGAGGAGAAGCGGCACATCCGCGACATCACCCTCGAGCGCGTGGCCGAGTCCCTGTCCCGCGACGAGATCGACGACCTGGTCAACCTGACCCGCAAGCGCGAGCGGGCGGTGGAGTTGGAGGAGATCGCCGGCCTTCCCGCCGTGCCCTTCGGCCTGCTGGCGCGCAAGGTCCGGGCGTTCTGCCGGCTGCCGGTGGGCCAGACGACCCTGCCCGAACAGGAGATGACCTCGGTCCGGGTGGCGCTGATCCGCCAGTTCATCTCCGCGCAGCTGGAGTTCCGCGGCGTCGCCAAGAAGCACCTGTGGATCCGAGACTTCGACGACCTGGTGGATCGGATCATCGGCGACGACGAGGGCATGGGGCGCATCGGCGGCAAGGCCGCGGGGCTGCTGCTGGGGGCCAAGATCCTCGAGGGGGCCCGGAGCTCGGATCCGGACGCGCCGCAGCTTCCGCTGCGAACCCCCGACTCGTTCTACCTGCGCTCGGACGTGATGGAGCAGTTCGTCCGCCACAACGGCATGACCCACCTGCAGGACCACAAGTACCGGGACCTGGACGACATCCGCCGGGACTACCCGATGCTTCGCGAGCTGTTCAAGAACGCCCCCTTCCCGCCGGCGATCGTCGAGCGATTGGGGGTGATGCTGGACCGGGTCGGCACCCACCCGCTGATCGTGCGCAGCTCGAGCCTTCTGGAGGACCGCTTCGGCGCCACCTTCGCCGGCAAGTACCGGTCGGTGTTCGTGTGCAACCAGGGCAGCAAGGAAGAGCGCCTCACCGAGCTGCTGGGGGCCATCGCCGAGGTGTTCGCCTCGTCACTCCACCCGGATCCCATCGCCTACCGGCGCCGCCACGGGCTGCTGGACTTCGACGAGAGCATGGCGGTGTTGATCCAGCGCCTGGTGGGTTTCCGCGGGGGGCCCTACTTCCTGCCCACCTGGGCCGGGGTGGCGTTCTCGCACAACCTGATGCGCCGAAATCCCCGGATCAAGCCCGAGGACGGGATGGCCCGGCTGGTGTTCGGGCTCGGCACCCGGGCCGTGGATCGGGTGGGGGGCGACATGCCCCGGATCATGCCCCTGGGCCTGCCCGCCCTGCGCCCCGAGGTGCGCGCGCAGGACGTGGTGGGGGCGGCCCAGATCAAGGCGGACGTGATCAACCTGGAGCGCAACCGCTTCGAGACCCGGACGGTGGACGAGGTGCTCGACGCCGCGGGCGCCGTCCCCGGGCTCGCCCAGGTGTGCTCCGCCTACCAGCACGGCTCCCTGCGGCCGCTGGCGGGGGACGGCCTGCTGCTGAACGCGGACGAGATGGTGGTGACCTTCGACCGCCTGGCCCAGTCCAGCCCCTACCCCGCCTTCCTGCGCTGGTGCGTCCAGACCCTGGAGGCGGCGTACGGCTGCCCGGTCGACATCGAGTTCGCCTTCGACGGCGAGGAGCTGTACCTGCTGCAGTGCCGGCCCCAGGCGGTTCCCCCGGAGAGGCCCGACGGGAGGATCCCCCCCGACGTCCCCCCCGAGCGCCAGGTGTTCTCGGCCAGCCACGACGTCATCGGCGGCTCCGTCCCCGACCTGGAGTACGTGGTCCTGATCGATCCCCGGGACTACAACGCCCTGCCCACCGACGAGCGCCGCCTGGCCGTGGCGGGCGCCGTGCGGGCCCTCAACCGCCGCCTGGAGGGCAAGCGCTTCGCCCTGCTGGGCCCCGGCCGCTGGGGCAGCCGCGACCTGCGCCTGGGGGTCCGAGTGACCTACTCGGACATCGACAACGCGGCCCTGCTGGTGGAGATCGCCCGCCGCCAGGGCGGCTATACCCCCGAGGTCTCCTTCGGCTCCCACTTCTTCCAGGACCTGGTGGAGTCGGACATCGCCTACCTGGCGCTGTTCCCCGACGAGCCCGGCGAGGTCTTCGACGAGGAGCTGCTGCACGGCGCTCCGAACTCCCTGGTCGAGCTGGTGCCCGACGCCGCGGACCTGGCCGACGTGGTGCGGGTGATCCGCGTGCCTGCCGTCACGGGTGGCTCCCACCTACGGGTGGAGATGGAGGAAACCACCCAACGCGTGCTGGGCTACATGGAGTAGCGAGCTCGGACGGAGCCCCCCGCGTTCGCCGACGGGACACCTGCAGCCGCGTGGATCGTTCGCAGCCGATGATGAACGCCGTGCCAACGAGCGCCGCTGGGGCCTGTTGTCCCCGTCAGAGGAGCAGCCTTGACCAGCCCTGGTTGCAGCCAGATACTCCGAACAGGGGCCAGGGAGCACCGACGGGATGGAGCCAGACGACAAGGACGACGTCACCCCGTTCGCGACCGGCGACGACACCGTGGCGTTCGACCCGGACTCGGCTCCCGCCGCTCCCGACACGAGGGACCTGAACGACAAGTTCGAGGTCCTCGGACTCATCGGGCGGGGTGGCATGGGTGCCGTGTACAAGGTGCGGCACCGTGAGCTGGATCACGTTCGTGCCGTCAAGGTGCTCACCGAGCAGCCGACTCCGGAGTGGGTGGAGCGACTCCGCCGGGAAGCAGCCATCGGCACGCAGCTGGCCCACCCGTCCATCGCCACCATCTACGACCTCGAGAAGCTACCGGGCGGGCGACTGGCCATCGTCATGGAGTACCTGGAGGGGCGCGATCTGCAGCGCCAGGTCGAGGTGGAGGGGCGGCTCGACGCCCATCAGCTGCCGGGTCTGTTCGAGGATGTGGCCGACGCCCTGGACCGCATGCACGCCGCGGGTGTGATCCACCGCGACATCAAGCCAGCCAACCTGTTCCTCTGTGACGACGGCTCGCTGCGACTCCTCGATTTTGGTGTGTCGCAGCAGCTGGGCGACGTGTCCCGGCTCACCCGGACCGGCGCGGCCGTTGGAACCCCGGCCTTCATGTCGCCCGAGCAGTTCGGCCGAGAGGAGGTGGGCCCGCCCTCGGACATCTACTCCCTGGGCGCCACCCTGTACTTCTGTGTGACCGGACAGCTGCCCTTCCAGGCCAACACGATGCCCGAGCTGCTGGCCCGCGTCCTCAACGGCGAACGCCCGCGAGCCGAGGAGGTCCGCGAAGACCTGCCACCGCACGTGGGAGACTCGCTGGCGCTGGCCATGGACCGGCAGCCTGCGCGCCGATTCGCTTCCGCCGGAGCCCTCGTGGCTGCCCTGGGTGCCCAGGGGGCCGACGTGTCCGCGGTGCGCTCCAGGTCCGATGGGCCCGCGTCGAAGGCTTCCATCGAGCCCACCTCGGACCCAAGCTCGCTGCCTCCCACGGCTTCCACGGTCGTCCGCGCCCCCGTACGTAGACCCCCGCCCTCGCCCGACCCCTCGACCCGGTCCAGAACCGCTCTCCTGGCGGTGGCCCTTCTCGTGGCCCTGCTCTGCCTGTGGGGGTTGTGGACCTGGAAGCATGCGCCCGCCCCGCGAGACGATGGGGCCGATCCCAGCCGCCCAGCAGTTTCCGATGCCCGATTCGGCGGGACCCTCCGCCTCGGCACCACCACCAAGATCCTCCCCACCGATCCCCTGGAGACCGTGGTCGAGGAACTCGCCAGCATCTACCCGCTGCTCTACGACACCCTGGTGGAGGAGGACTGGACGGGAACGATCCAGCCCTCGCTGGCCGTGAGCTGGGAGTCCCATGACGACCACCGGCGCTACCTGTTCCAGCTGCGGAAGGACGTGCTGTTTCACGATCCTCCTACCGTGGTGGACGGTCCGGGCCGGGCGCTGGAGGCAGAGGACGTGCGCCGCTCCCTGGAGCGGGTGTTTCTCTCGATCGCAAGAGACGAGCAGAGGCAGACCTCACATGTGCCCCCCGTGGTGGGCACCGAGGACGTGCTGGACGGCCGGGACGATCGGCTTGCGGGTGTGAGGGTCGTGAACGAGCAGACCGTGGAGGTGCTGTTCACCCGGCCCGCCCCCACATTCTGCCACTCCCTGGCCCGTCCAGAGTGGTCCATCTTCGCGGCATCTGCCCTGCCCCCCGTGGGTGGTGAAGGCTCGGACTTCCAGCCCTTGGGTACTGGACCCTTCCGAGTCCAGGAGCAGTCGGCGGCCGGGCTCGTGCTTCGACGACACCCGGGGACCTGGCACCGGGACGCCCAGGAGCGCACGCTTCCGTACCCGGATCGGGTGGAAATCCTCCCCTTCCGCGACGCGACCATGGCGCGCACTGCCCTGGTCGAGGGCCGCATCGACCTGGTCATCCACCCGGGGCGGAACGTGATCAACGAGACCTTCGACCTGGAGGATCGGAAGGTGGTGATGGCGCCCGGGTGGGAGTCCTTCCAGGTGGGGGCCTACCTGGATGATTCGGTGCGCGAGATCTACCTCTTGCTTGTGGACCGGCACTCTTCCCATCCCGTGATCGGGGATCCACGCCTCCGGTCGGCCCTTGCCGCAGCCATCCAGCGAGACGAGCTGATCCGCCGCTCGACGGTGGCGGCCAGCGGCCCCCTGGGCGAGGGCATGCTGGGGTACGAAGTCGCCGCGCAGCCGGACCGGGGCCTGGCGAGCGCCCTCCTGGAGCAGGCGGGCTATCCGGGAGGTGAGGGACTCCCGCCCTTGTCCCTGTGCGGATTGGATGGACAGGACGACGAGCTGGCGACCATCGCGGCCCACCTCCAGCAGGTGGGGCTGCGCGCCGAGGTGCGGTTCGTGGAGTACGAGACCTGGATGCGTCACCTCGACGAGGGTGGCTGCGACCTGCTGGACGCCCGCTTCCACGCCCCGACCGTCAACGACGATCCCTCAGACGCCATCCTGAGGATGATCTCGCAGGTGGACTTGCCGGCGCGTGACGACACGGTCGCGCCCCTGATGGAGGAACTGCAGGAGACCGGGGTGCGTGAGCGCAGGGCCGAGATCCTGAACGAACTGGCCTCGGCTCTGACGGAAGACGCGATGATCATCTTCATCACCCACCGCCGGCCCACCTGGCCCTTCTACAACTACCTCGCCGGCCCGCGGGTGGGAGGCCTGGCCGACCCGGCCACCGGTTTCATGAATCCCATCCGGCACAGGATGCGCGAGCTGTGGGTGCGTGAGGGGGATACCTCTCCCTTGAAGCAGGACAAAGTGGAGGGGAGGTCCGCTCCGTGAAGTGCCCGTGAGCTGCTCTGGTCGTCGCGCTGGGATTCCTGGTGTGAGTCCGTCGCAGCCGGAGCGGCCCGACTACTCCCCCGCCTCTCCCAGAGACAACTCCCGCGCCGCATCGGTCACCGCGTCGATCTTGACCGCCCAGCTGGTGCGGGCAGCGATGTCGTCGTCGGTGATGAAGTGCACGTCCAGCAGGCCGTCGGTGCGGTAGCCGGTGCGGAGGTAGTTCATCTGGGCCAGGGCCAGGGACCAGCCGTCGAGCCAGGTCTCCACCCGCTCGCGCTGGGCCGGCGTGCCGCGCACGTGGACCAGCAGGTCGATGTCGCTGCCCGGCCCCGCCGTGGCGTTCTTGGTGGAGCCGAAGACGTAGATCGCCACCACGCCATGAAGCTCGGCGTCCAGCTCCCTGCCGATCTGCTGGGCCATCTGCAGGCGCCAGCGCCAGTGTTCGGCCGGGGCACCGCGGGAGGTGGCGCGGCGCTCCCGGGCGGCGCCCCGCGGTGGATCGTCCTCGATGATGGAACCCCCCTCGTCCGCCGGCACCAGCACGGCCGCGGCCTCGTCCAGGTCGGCGTTCATCAGGACGCGCAACAGGCGCCCCTCGGCGGCGGCCGGGACGTCGATCACCTTCACCACGCGGGAGAGGTGGGCGTGATCCGGCAACATGTCGGCCAGCACGTTGGGGGCGTGGCGGAAGAAGGCCTCGCGGAAGACCTCGTCCGGGTGATCGGGGTACAGGGGAAGGTAGCGGATCCGCGCCTCGACCAGGTCCTGGAAGAAGTGGGTACCGAAGGACAGATCGGGGACGTAGCCCCCCTTCTGGCGGGCGATCTCCACCAGCAGGGCGGTGTTGTTGATGTCGGCGTAGCTGATGCTGACGCCGAGCTTGATGTCTCCGCGGCTGCCCCAGCGGCCGGGCCCCAGCAGCGCAAAACGCCGCTTGGGCAACCGCTTGTTCAGCAGACCCACGACACGGCCGACCTCGAGCATCTCGGCCCGGCTGCCCAGCTCGGCATAGCGTTCGGGATCCACGTACACCAGGTGGGTCAGGTCGGGGATCCAGCCGTTGGACACGTGGCGATGGGCGGTGAACACAAGGTCCTGGCGCGGCACGTCGCGAGGGATGGCGGCGGGTGCCTCGTCACCGGCGTTGCTCTGGACACGGCACTGCAGCAGGTACAGCTGCTCGCCGTCGTGGGCGAACTCGATGTCGACGGGTCGGCCGAGCTTCTCCTCGAGCAGATCCAGGATGCCGGCCATCTGGGCCACGAAGGGCGTGCCCTGGATCAGCCCGTCGAAGGTCACCACCAGCTCGTCTGCCTCCGGATCGGTCATCATCACCGAGGGCCGGCGCAGCATGTCCCCGTGCAACACCGAGAACAGCTTCTCGAAGGCGGGCAGGTCCGTGCCGCAAATCGACAGCAGCTCGTCTATCTCCACGGTGCAGAAGCGGCGCTCGGCCAGGTCGATCAGGTCCACCCAGCGCGGCGAGTAGCGGGCCACCTCGTCGACGCTGGTGTTGACCCTCAGCTGGGGCTGTTTGGGCACGACGAGGACCGGGTAGTCGTCCGCGACCCGGTCCACGGCGCGGCTCCCCAACCCGGGGACCAGCCTCAGCAGCCCATCTCCGCGCTGGATCCGCGGCGACCAGCGAAACTCGTTGTGGGAGAAGGCCACCCCGGCGAAGGCCGGCAGGAAGTAGCGGCCCACGTGGCTCCCCACCACCTCCTGGATCAGGATCCCCATCTCCTCGTTGAAGTCGAGCAGGCCGTGCTCCC
>CAZITQ010000093.1:12345-33378 GCA_964542165.1 uncultured Rickettsiales bacterium | reverse complement strand
GGCGCCCGTGGGTTCGCTCGGGCGGGGAGGCGGCCATTGCTTCGCTCGGGCGGGGAGGCGCCCGTGGGTTCGCTCGGGCGGGGGGGCGCCCATGGCTTCGCTCGGGCGGGGAGGCGCCCGTGGGTTCGCTCGGGCGGGGAGGCGGCCATTGCTTCGCTCGGGCGGGGAGGCGCCCGTGGGTTCGCTCGGGCGGGGGGGCGCCCATGGCTTCGCTCGGGCGGGGAGGCGCCCGTGGGTTCGCTCGGGCGGGGAGGCGGCCATTGCTTCGCTCGGGCGGGGGGGCGCCCATGGCTTCGCTCGGGCGGGGAGGCGCCTCGGGAACGGGGGACAGGACGGCGCCGAGGGCGACGGGCAGGCACGCGGCCGCGCGGAGCGAAAGGGCGACGCGGTGACTTCTCAGCAGCCCCCGCAGCCTCACCTCTCCCGTCGTCGCAGCCTGGCCCTCAGCCCGGTCCGGCGCCGCTCGTCGGCCAGCCGTTCCAGGGTGTCCTGCATCGCTTCTTCGACCCGGTCCGCACTCTGGCGAACAAAGTCCACGTCCTCCGCTGCCTCCTGGCCCTGGCGGCCCAGGTGGATCGGCTCGAGGACCTCGACCAGGATCCGTACGGGGAGAGGAACGAAGGGGAAGATCGGGCCCACCGTGAGCCCCCACGGGACCGACAGGGAGATCGGCATCGCCTTGAGCCGCGCCCAGCGGTCGGTCCCCAGCGCCCGGGCGGCCCAGCGCAGGTCGTCGATGATGACCAGCGTGCTGTGCCCGCCCGCGGCCACCACCGGCACGATGGGGACCCCGGCCCGCAGGGCGAGCTTGATGTAGCCGGTCCGGCCGCCGAACACGATCCGGTTGCGGTGGCGGAATGGGCGCTGGTTGTCCACGTCGCCGCCCGGGTAGACCATGACCTTGGCGCCCCGCTCGAACAGCCGCATGGCGTTGTCGTGGGAGGCGCGGACCGCGCCCAGCGGGACCATGAACTGGTGGACCACGGGCAGCTGGATCGCCACCTCGTGTCCCAGCCCGTAGGGCATGTCCTCCATACCCCGCTCGCGGTAGAGCTCGGAACAGAACACGAAGGAGTCGACGGTCATCATCCCGCCGCTGTGATTGCCCACGTACAGGGCGGCGCCGCGGGGGACGCGGTCCAGGCCTCGGACCTGGGCGCGGAAGTACCGCTTGAGGGGCCCGTGGAGCACCCGCACCAGCTGGTCGACGAGCGCGGGATCGCGGTTGTCCAGCGAGTCGATGTCGTACAGCAGCGCCATGGAGAGCTTCAGTGTGAGCAGTTCGAGCAGTGGTTGGAGGAGCAGCCGCTGCAGGAGGAGTGGGCCGAACTCGCGGACGGGCGTTCGGAGCCCACGGACTTGAAGGCGAACACCGACAGCTTGCGCCCCACCCGTTCCGAGTCGCACTCGGGACAGGGCACGGACTCGTCGGACGAGCGGACCAGCTCCTCGAAGTCGTGGCCGCAGGCCTCACAGCGGTATTCGTAGATCGGCATGGCACCCTCGTTCCCTGAACGGCCGGCATCGGTCGTCCGGATGCACCCGCAATGTGGCTCCGCGGGCCGGAGGCGTCAACCCCGGGGTGCGACCATGGAAAGGGTGGCCGCCTGGGAGTATCCTGTTGCGCCATGCTGATCCTCGGTGTCACCGACGGTGAACGCCCTGCAGCGGCCCTGGTCCGCGAGGGCCGTCTGGCGGCGGTGAGGACCGCGGCCGAACCCTACACCGGGCCCGGCTACCCCTGGAGCGTCGCCGACGCCCTGCTGGCCGAGGCGGGGGTGGACCTGTCGCGGGTCGGACGGATCGTGTTCGGTTCCCACGTGCCTCCGGGGGCAGGATCTCGCACCGCGCGCCGGGGGGCTCGCTGGCTGCGGGACATGGCCCTGGAGGAGACCGGGTTGTGGACCGTGTCCGCGTCGGTTCGCCGCCGGCGCCAGACCGAACGCCTGCGGCAGGCGGGGTACACCGGCGACGTCAAGACCTTCGATCACTACCGTGCACTCTGCCACGCCGCCTGGCGTTGCCAGGCATCCGAACGGGTCCTGGTGCTGGTGGCGAGCAGCGATGGTGACGGCACCACGCTGGCGGTCCAGGCGGGGGACCACGACGGCCTCCGGCTACTCTACCGGCAGGGCGGGCTGTCGAGCCTGCGGGCCCACGTTGCGGCGGCCGCTGCCGACACACGTCCCTGGCGCGCGGCCTCCACCCTCCCCGAGCGCGCAGCCGACAGCGAGGCCCCCGAGCACCTCGAGGACCTGTTCGCCCGACGGCTGCACTTCTCGGCCGGAGGGTTCAACCTGGCGCTGCGCAGCGGCGCGCGCACCCTGTCGGACGCCCTGACCCGCTACACACCGGGGGAGGTGGCCGCAGCCTGTCAGCGCAACCTGGCGCGCCAGGTCCGTCGGGTGGTCCACCACTGGATCCGTCGCACGGGGATCACCCGGCTGGCCGTGGCCGGCGACGTGTTCGCCAACCCGGGGATCTGCCACACCCTGGCGACCCACGACGACGTGGACGAGTTCTTCGTGCTGCCGACGCCCGTACCCCTGGCCACGGCCGTCGGCGCGGCCATGCGCTACGCCGATGCCGGGCCCTCGCCCCTGTCGACCCCCTACCTGGGTCCCTTGTTCGGGGACAGCGCCTGCGCCAGGGCCCTGGACACCCGGCGTGTGGAGGGGCGTCGCAACCGGCGCCCGGTGGCCGACGCGGTCGAGTGCCTGCTGGGCGGGGGTGTGCAGGCCTGGGTGCACGGCCCGGCGGCGATGGGGTTCCGCTCCCTGGGACACCGATCTCTGCTGGCCCGAGCCGAGGACGCGGCCGCCTGTGCGCGGGTGCAGGGCTGCGCCTCGGCCGCCGCCAGGGCATCCTGTAGCGCCATCGTCCCCCGGTCCCTGGGATCGCGGGCCTTCCACGGTCTGTCGGAGGTCGACGAGGCCGCCGCCCTCGGGGCAGTGCCCCTGCGCCCGACACGGTGGTTGCGCGCCCGCTGCCCCGCCCTGGGAGCGGAGCCGGTGCTGGCCCAGCTGGTCGCCGCGGAGGCGAGCCCCGCGCTGGACGGGATACTGGCGGGGCTCGGGGCACAAGGCGCGGTGCCGGTCCTGCTCGGCTGCGATCTGAGAGACGCAGCCGGGGACGAGCCGGACACGGCCGGCGAGGCGCTGCAGATCTTCGTGGACTCGGACGCGGATGCTCTGCAGCTGGGGCCGCTGCGGGTCGAACATCCACGCCGCGGTTGAAGCCTCCCGGACCTGCGCCTCAGTGCTCGAGAAGGAAACGTTCGCGCGGGAAGAGCGCTTTGTAGGCGTGCAGGGGCTCCCGGTCGTCCACGAACTCGGGGTTCAGACGCAAGATGCGCAAGGCGCCCACGTCGCCCATGGCCGTGATCTGATGCTCGCCCGCCGACAGCTGGACCGCCGGACCGGTCAGCGGTGTTCCATCCACCCGCAGCGCTCGCCAGGCCTCGTCCGCCCCGCGGACCCGGTACTCCCCGGCGGTCAGCGCGGGTAGAGGGGCCACGCTGCCCACCAGCTGGGCGCTGTCGTATTCCTGGCCCGGAACGAAGATGTTGCCCCACTCCTGGACGAAGAACCGATCCCGGAAGGCCCGGAACTCGGCCGGAAGAGCGTCGGTCCTCCAGCTGACCACGATGGCGCCGGTCTGCCGCGAGGCGATGTCCTCGAGCAGCTCCTCGACCGCGACCGGGTGGTCCCGATAGGTCTGCAACGCCACCACGTCCAGCCACTCGTGGGTGGTCCGGAGGTGGGTCGGCACGAGCCCCACGCCGTCGAAGTAGGAGTCGTCCTCGCCGAGCACGGCGTCCAGCCGGTCCATGACCGCCACCTGGTAGCCGTTGTCCATCTCCAGGTTGCGGCGCACCCGCTCCGCGGGCCGCATCAGACCCATCACCGCCACCACGACCAGGATCCCGACGGTCAGCGGCAGGGTGGAGGCCACCCGCAGCTGGCGGTGGATCGCGCCACACAGCGCGCCCCAGGTCAGCGCCAGTCCCGGGACGGCCGTGGCGATGAAGTAGGGCCAGGCGTGGGGGTAGAGTTGCATCGCGGGCAGGTAGACGGTGACGGCCACCAGCACCAGCAGCAGGTCCCGACGCCGCCTCCCGTCGCCGCGCAGCAGCGCGATCCAGGCCAGGACCAGGCCGGCGACCGAGACTCCGGCGAACAGGGGATTGAGGCGGAGAGCTGCCCAGTAGAACCGGGTGTGCCCGATGCCCGTGTCCCCGCTCGTCAGGGACCGCACCCGGCTCACGGCCTCGCCGACCACGCCGGCGGCCTCGGGGTCGTACACCGCCGCCCGCAGGACCAGGTACAGGAGGTAGACGGCCGCGAAGCCAGCGCCGGTCAGCAGCAGGTCCCGCAGACCCCGACGCCGGTCCACCAGGACCGTCGCTCCCACCCCGGCGCCCACCGCCCCCAGCATCAGCACGGCCTTGAGGGAGACGAAGTAGGCCAGCCCGAGGACGACGCCGGCGCCAAGGATGGCCACGGGGCGCCGGTCCAGCAGCAGCGCCAGGGCCGCGGTACACAGGGTCAGCCACAGGAAGTCGCTGCGGGCGGTGAAGGAGTGGTCCACGAACACCTGGACCATACCCAGCCCGATCAGGGCGTGCACGCCGGCGAGGGTGCCGAACACCCGGCCGCCGATCCGCAGCACCGACAGGTAGATCGCCACGCAGGCGATCACGGCCACCACCCGGTTGAGGACCATGCCCACCACGGCGTCGTGCTGGCCCAGGAGCACACCGATGGCGAAGACCGCGGATGCCAGCAGGCGGTGGGGCTGGCCCAGGCGGTGGGCCGGATCGGCCAGCAACTCCGCGCCGCGGGCGAAGGCGTCGTACTCGTCGGCCTCGAAGGCGGCGTTGGCGGCCAGCAGGGTCTTGGTCAGCAGGAGGCCGCCCACCCCCACCAGCATCAACATCGAGACCCGGTCGAGGGACTCCGCGGGATCGGTGGCGACGATGTCGGCGGCGTCAGTGCGCATGGGGATCCCTGAACACCCGGAGCACGGTCAGCAGGATGATGCGCAGATCGAAGCCCAGAGACCAGTTCTCGATGTAGTAGAGGTCGTGGGCGATGCGGGGCTCCAGGTCGGTGTCCCCGCGCCAACCGTTGACCTGGGCCCAGCCGGTGATGCCGGCCTTGACCATGTGGCGCTGGTGGTAGCGGGGGATGGAGCTGCGGAACTCCTCGATGAACACCGGGCGCTCGGGACGGGGGCCGACCACCGACATCTCGCCCTTGAGCACGTTCCAGAACTGGGGCAGCTCGTCGATGGAGGTCTTGCGCATCAGCGAGCCCAGGCGGGTCGGCCGGGCGTCGCCCTTGCTGGCCCAGACCGGACCGGAGGCGGACTCGGAGCCCGGCGGCATGGAGCGGAACTTGAGGATATCGAAGCTCTTGCCGTCCAGCCCCATCCGCTCCTGGCGGTAGATCACCGAGCCACCGACGAAGACCTTCACCAGGATCGCCAGCAACAGGTACAGGGGCGAGAGCAGCACCAGGACCGTCAGGGAGAACAACACGTCGAAGGTGCGCTTGACCGCCGCCCGCAGCCCGACGATGGGCGGGTCCACCAGGTTGATCACCGGGAGGCCGTCGAAGTCATCCACCGAGCTGTTCATCACCAGCCCCAGGTCGAGCAGATCGGCGACCATGCGCACGGTGACGAAGGAGTCGGAGAGGTCGGCCAGGATCTCCTTGATCCGCCGGAAGCGCTCGAAGGGCAGGGCGACGAAGACCTGCTGGGCGCCGAGGGCCTCCACCTGGGGCAAGACCTCTTCGGCCTGTCCCACCACGGGGACGCCCTCGTGGGGTTCGGCGGGCTCCCCTTCGTCGGCGAGCATGCCCACCACCCGCAGTCCGGCCCAGGGGTTGGCCCGGGTGCGGTCGATCACCTGCCGCGCCAGGGGCCCCGAGCCCACCACGAGCACGTGCCGCAGGTTGCGCCCCGAACGGCGGATCCGGTGCAGGCCCGCCCGGAGCACGGCTCGGAAGGCCAGCAGGCTGACCGTGTGCATGGGTACGAAGACCAGCAGGAAGATCCGGGAGTACTCGGTGGCCTTGTAGCGGTACAGGAAGGAGGCGACGATCAGCAGCCCCAGCGACAGCGCGACGCCCCGTACCACGGTCCACGCCTCCTGGCGAAAACCCTTGAGGCGCCAGGGTTCGTACAGGCCCAGGGCCCGGAACACCAGGTGCCAGACCAGCACCACCGCCGGTGTGCTCCAGTAATACAGCTCCTCCGGGGGTAGGCCGCGGACCACGGGGATCATGTCGGAGAAGAAGCGCAGCTGATACGTGCCGAGCCAGGCCGTCGCGGCCAGGACCGCGTCGGCGCCCATCAGCGCCAGGCGCAGGGCGTCACCGTAGCGTCGCAGCATGGTCCGTGACGCGTTCCTGCAGGTGGTCGCCGATCCGCTGGCGGAATCGGGGCTCGGCGAAGGTCTCGGCCCGTGCCCGGCTGCGGGCGGGGTCGAAGGCGTCGGCCACACGCTCGAAGGCGCGAACCGCGTCGGCCAGGCAACGGGCGGTCGGGCGGGCGAAGAACAGGCCGGTGGCGTCGGTCAGCTCCCGATCGTCCGGTGTGTCGCCGTCGACGGTGGGGCCGACCACCGATTCGAGGGCGCCGCCCCGGCCCAGGGCGATCACGGGCCGGCCCGCGGCCATGGCCTCCACCGGTACGATGCCGAAGTCCTCCTCGCCGGGGAAGATCAGCGCCCGGCAGGAGGCCATCTCGTCGGCCCACTGGGCGTCGTCCACCCTTCCGACGAAGGTCACGTTGCCCGGTGCGCCGCGGCGAAGGGCGTCCAGCTGCGGTCCGTCGCCCACCACGCGGAGGGGGCGATCCAGGGAGGCGAAGGCCTCGACGGCCAGGTCGGGGCGCTTGTAGGACACCAGCTGTCCGGCGAGCAGATAGTGGTCGCCCGGCTCCGCCGGGCGGAAGCGGTCCATGGACACCGGAGGATGGATCACGGCGGCGTCGCGCCGGTAGTGCTTGCGGATGCGTCGGGCCACCACCCGGGAGTTGGCCACGAAGTCGTCCACCCCCTGGGCGGCGCGGGCGTCGAAGAGGCGCACGTAGTGCATCACCGCGGCGGCGGCGGCGCGTCGGGCGCGGGCGGGGGCGCGGCGACCGCCCACGTAGTCGTGGGCCAGGTCCCAGGCGTAGCGTGGCGGCGAATGGCAGTAGCAGACGTGGAGCTGATCGGCCCGGGTCAGCACACCCTTGATCACGCTCGCGTCGCTGGACAGCACCAGGTCGAAGTCCCGCAGATCCAGCTGTTCCGCCGCCATGGGCATCAGGGGCAGCAGCCCCTTGTAGCGGCGGGCGGCGCCCGGGATCCGCTGCAGGGGCGAGGTATGGATCCGCCGCCGGTTCAGGTGCGCGGGCAACTGCCGCGGATCGTGGACCAGGGTGAAGATCTCGGCGTCGGGGAACAGCTGGCAGAAGGACTCGAGGACCTTCTCACCGCCGCGGTAGGTCACCAGCCAGTGGTGGACCAGCGCGACCCTCGCATCGGCCAGCTGCATTTGCCCAAATCCTTCCGGAAAACAGAGGGTTGAGGGTACGCCGCCGCCCCGCGGAGGGTCAAGCTGGGCGGGGCTTGGGGGGGATCAGGGGGCGCGGCGCCGCCAGGCGGCGACGAACAGCAGGGGCAACAGGAGGGCGGCCTCGGCGGCGGCGGAGCCGGGGAGGCGGACGGCGCAGCCCGCGTGGTTGACGCCCCCGGCCATCTGGGGGTTCGATGCGTCGTCGTCGGCCATGTCGTCGTCCCCCACGTCGTCGCAGCCCTCGTCCACGTCACCGTCGCAGTTGTTGTCGGTCCCGTCGCAGAGTTCGACCATGCCGGGGTAGGACTCGACGTTGTCGTCGTTGCAGTCCCCCTCGCAGATCATGAACCCGTCCTCGTCTTCGTCGTCCTCCAGCGGGCTGGGGCCGTGGGCACAGTCGGTGTCCACGCCGTCGCAGAGCTCCACCGCGTTGGGGTGCACCAGCGAGGAGTAGTCGTTGCAGTCGCCGCTGCAGGGGCGGTAGGTGTCGCCGTCCACGTCCCACTCGTCCTCGTCCACGTGGCCGTCGTCGGCGCAGTCGTTGTCGATCCCGTCGCAGATCTCCAGGGCGCCGGGGTAGGTGTTCGGGTCGTAGTCGTCGCAGTCGCCGTCGCACAGGCGGTAGCCGTCCCCGTCGTTGTCGTCCTCGCCCTGGGGGACCATGCCGTCGCAGTCGTTGTCGTAGCCGTCACAGCTCTCGAATGCGCCCGGGTTGCTGAGCGCGTCGCCGTCGTCACACTCCTCGCACTCGAGGTAGCCGTCCCCGTCCGCGTCCACCTCGTACTCGCCGAGATCGCCGTCGCAGTTGTTGTCGAGCCCGTCACAGAGCTCCGGGGCCTGGAAGTAGATGTCCGCCTCGTAGTCGTTGCAGTCCTCGCAGGCCAGGTGTCCGTCCCCGTCGTTGTCCACCTCGAGGGGGCCGGGGAAGCCGTCGCAGTCGTTGTCCATCCCGTCGCAGACCTCGGGCGCCCCCGGGTAGACGTGCTGGTTGTTGTCGTTGCAGTCGTCGTCCTCGTTGTGGGGGATCCCGTCGTCGCCCCACGGGGGGTAGCCGTCCCCGTCGTTGTCCTGGGCGGACGCCGGCCCGTGAATCGCGAGCAGAGCGAACGCCGCACAGGCGGTGAGCCACCTCACAGGTCCACCTCCAGACCGAAGCGGAAGGTCAGTACACCGGACAGGGCCAGGTCACCGCGGCTGGTGGGATCCACCACCACGCCCATCAGCTCCTCGCCCAGCACGAGGGACAGGCGGCGCCCCAGGCGCACCGACTGCTCCAGGTAGGGCCCCTGGGAGAACACGAGCCAGGGATCGCAGGTGCCGGCCGGGTCCAGACAGTCGTCGCTGGCCAGTCCTGTGATCAGCGTACCTCGAACCCGCCAGTTGACGCCGAAAGAGAATGCCCGGTGGGTGAACCGGTGGCCGAAGCCGAGCCCGGCGTGGATCAGGTGCCGGGAGCGGAGCTCCTCGCTGCCGTCCAGCAGCGGCATCCTGACCGAGGTGGGGGTGTAGCCCGCCTGCACGCTGATGCTCATGCCCGACAGTCGGGGATCCCGGACGAAGCGGAATCCCAGGTTGAGCTCGATCCCGCCGGCCTCGGAGCCGAACAGCGGGTGGACCCGCTCGCCGATGCCCAGCTGGGGGCCGCCGCCGAGGCCCAGGTAGGCCCGGTACACCGAGGGCCGGTGGTCGATGCGGTCGGCGGCGATGCTCTCCTGGTAGTCGATGTCGATCATGCGATCGAAGAGCACGCTGCCCTCGGGGCTGGTGATGGTGATCCGGTGGCGGCCCGGGTCCACGGGCATGGCCCCGGGGAAGACCCCCTTGAGACGGCCGTCGACGGCCAGGGAGGCTCCGGCGAACGCGGTGCCCTCGGTGTCGTAGAAGTAGATCAGCGCCAGCTCGCTCTCGAGGCGCTTCTCGGGCTCGCCGGTCACCACCAGATCCCGCTCACCGACCACCCGGAAGTAGGCCTCGGGTACCTGGGCGCCGTCGGTGTAGGCCACCGTCTTGCTGCGCGCGAAGTCGTGGGCTTCGTAGATCGTGACCAGGCTGTCGCGGTTGGAGTCGGAGCGCTCCTGCTCCCAGGTCAGGCCCTGGAGCAGGTAGTAGGTGTAGACGCTGTGCTCCAGCGCGTCGTCCTCCCGGGCTGGCCGGCCCCAGGAGGTGGCGAAGAGGTGGGCCTCGCTCTGGCCCAGGGAGACCTTGCGGCTGAGGGTCGGGAAGGCGTCCATCCGCTCCAGGCGCTGCTGGATGGTGGGCTGGACCGCCGACTTGCCCTCCCCGTGGAAGCAGGCGTCGACCACCAGCGCCTTGCGCTCGGCGCGGATGCGCGAGAAGAACCGCTGCATCTCGGCGAGCTCGACACCGGTGCCCGAGAGATCCCGGGCGGTGCTGTCGCTGGCCACCAGAAAGAGGGTGGGTTCGTCTGCTTCGTCCAGCCGCATGGTGCCGTGGCCGCTGAAGTAGACCAGCAGGGTGTCCTGGCTTCGCAGGTCGTTGCGCAGACTGACCAGCTCGGTGAGGATGCGCGCCTGGGTGGTCTGGACCGGGGTCGTCAGCACGATCACCCGGTCGAAGCCGCCGTACTCGTGGCTCTCGAGGATCTCGCCGAAGGCCACGGCGTCGGCCTCGGCGTGGAGCAGCCCGGGGAAGAGGGGGTCGGCGTACTCGCCAACCCCGATCACCAGGGCCACCCGGCGCGGGCCGAAGCTGGCTTCGATGGCGTCGGCCGTGGACTCGGCGGGCTCCAGTCCCTTGGTGCGCCAGGTCAGCTGACGGTGGCCACAGCCGCAGATCAGCCCCGCCGCCAGGCACAGCAGCGAGAGCAGGGCCGGAATCCGGCTATGGGAGAGGCGAGTGCGCATCGTCCTGCCGCCACTCTATCGTGAAGGCATCGCGCGCGAGGAGCGAGATCTCGGGAATGTCCTCGCCGCGCAGCAGCTGTTGTGCCTCGGCAGCGGTGAGCGGTCGGTCGGACGGAGAGGTCAGCAGCGCCTCGTAGGTGTAGCTTCCCGACGGCCCGTCCGGTCGGTAGGCCAGGGGGCCGCCCACCTCGTCGACCATCCGGCCCACGCCGGCCTCGTCCACGTGCCAGCTCACCTCACCGGCACCGGCGACGACGTGGACTCGACCCTCGGGGCCGACTTCCACCAGACTCAGGTCACCCTCGCCGGACCAGCGGATGCCGAACAGCAGCTTCTCCTGGGCACCGACGATGGCCCCATCGCTGCTGGCGATGGCGACCGTTCCGCCGAGTCCCGGTGTCTCCAGGGAGAGCTGCAGGTCCAGGCTGGCCCGATCCGCCGGGGCTTCCACGGCCTTGAGGCGCTGCCCGGTCGTGCCGGACGAGTCCTCGGCTGGGTCCGCCGGCATCTCGGGATCGTCCATCAGCCGTGGGCCGACCACCAGCGCCAGCGTCGCGGCCGCGGCGACCGCCAGGATCAGCGTGCCCAGGGCCCGCCGAGGTCGCGGAGGGACGTCCCCGGGAAAGGGGGTCGCCGCCGGGGAGGCCTCCTCGTCCAGGCCGTCCATCCGCCAGACATCCGCGGCGGTGATGTTCGACTCCAGCGACGGCATCCGGTCCACCAGGGCCAGCAGCTCCTCGTCGTCCTGCTGCTCCAGGCGGCAGATCTCGCAGCTGTCGATGTGCTCGAGGAGTCCGTCGCGTTCGTCGTGCGACAGATCCTCCGACCGGAGCCCAGAGAGCTCCTTGTAGGCCGAGCAGTCCATCATCGTTCTCGCCTCCTAGCCCCGTTCACGCCACCACCCGCTCCCTGAGCAGGCGCCGCGCGTACGCCAGGCGCCCCTTGATCTCCTTGGCCGTCAATCCGAGCACCTCACCGATCCGCTGGCAGCTGAGTCCCTCGACGTAGTACAGCAGGAACGCGGCGCGGTGGGCCTCGGGCAGATCGCCGATCTCCCGGTCGAGCCGGCGGAGCTGTTCGTCCAAGATCACCTGGCGCTCCGGCGACAGGCTGGGCGCCCGTGTGCCGGCCCCGATGGAGCCTTCGGGCAGGTCCTGGACCCGCACGTCGACCGTGGCCGCCCGCACCTTGTTGGCCTTGGATTGCAACGCCGTGAGGCACTGTCGGTAGGCCGCGGTGAACAGGTAGGTCGTGAACTTGGCCCTCGGCTCGTAGCGGGAGGCGGCGCGGTGGATCTTCAGCCAGGTCTCCGCCTGCACCTCCTCGGCCATCTGGAGATTCGAGGTCATCCGGTACAGGAAGTTGATCAGGCGCTGACGGTGGCGCCGCACCAGGTGGTCGAACGCGGGGCGGTCTCCGTCCCGGTACCGCTCCATCAGATCCTCGTCCGTGAGGTCTGCCAGGTCGGCAACCACCGTCAGCTGAGTGCGCTGTGAGGTCTCCGTGTTCACCGTCTACCCCCTGGGGACCCGCATCATGCGGGCTGCCCGATCTTCCCGATCCTACCCGTGAAACCGGGGGGGGGCGCGGAGGGGAAATCAATCTTTTTGCGCGTGGGCCGCGCGTGGGACGCGCGTGGGCCGCGCGTGGGTCGCGCGCGCGAGCTACACGAACGTCTGGCCGAGGCCCCGATAGGTGGGTACCCGGTCGACCACCCGGTCGCCGCGGACGAGCAGGTATTCGGCAAACCGCTCGGCCAGCTCGCCGGCCTTGGCGTGCCGGAAGAGCACCGGTTGGCCGAGGGCAACGCCGTCGCGCGGCGTCTTCAGCGGAGTCTGGACCTCGCCGCAGCCCTCGGTGCCGACCAGGGAGAGCCCCGGAGGATGGTGGGGCAGCGGGACCTTGTCCCACCCCGGCTCCCCCGACGCGACGTACCCGCCCCCCTGGCAGGTCACGAAACCCGGATCCGACGAGCGGACGGCCTGCAGGGCGAAGAAGCAGGCCGGCTCGAAGCGCACGTTGGAGTAGTAGTCGAACAGGTGGGAACAAAGCAGACCGGAGCCCACGGTGGCCTCGGTGAGCCACTGCCCTTCCCGGGCGGTGGAATCCAGGCTGCCGGTGCCGCCGCCGTTGAACAGCGCCAGCTCGTGGCCCGCAGCCGCGAGCGCCTCGGCCAGCTCGCGGCGACGTCGGGCGACCTGACGGATGGAGCGGCGGCGGATCCCGCGGACGACGGGGTTGAGGGCCTTCTTGAAGGGATTGCGGTCCGGCAGACCGGCCACCTGGGCCTCGTAGCCCATCAGGCCGCAGAGGGTCACGTGGGCCAGCTCGGTCGCGGTCTCGAACAGGACCAGGACCTCGTCGACGCTGCGGACCGGGCTGCGCCGGACCCCCAGGTGGGCTCCGGGGAGGCGCAGCGACATGTCCACGTCCAGCACGGCGCGGAAGGGTTGCTCGCAGCCCACCATGGCCGCGTCGAGGGCGCACAGGCCGTCGGCGGAGTCGACCATCAACCAGGCGGTGCGACCGGACTCGTGAACCTCCCGCAGGGCGAGCAGGTCGGAGCGCTGCAGCGTCGGGTAGGCCACCAGCAGGTCGTCGAATCCCTGCTCGGCCAGGAAACCGGCCTCCTCGGCCGAGTAGCACATCAACCCGGAGAACGGCGCCCCCGTGTCGAGCACCCGGCGGATCAGGGCCGGGACGCGCACCGACTTGGTGGCCAGTCGCAGGGCGAGGCCGCCCTCGCTCACGTACCCGGCGGCGTGGGCCACGTTGCGTTCGAAGGCGTCGAGGTCCACCAGCACGGCGGGCAGGCGTTCGTCGCGCAGGATGGAGGCAGGATCGTCCACGGTGGCACCTCCCCCGGCGGCGGCCGGGTGGAAGGAAGCGTAGGGCGGGCCGAGAAGGGGGGTCAAGGAGGACGGACGAGGGCGAGTGGCCGCCCTCCTCCACCCAGCCCGTGGCCCCCGACGAGCCGAACCGGGTTGGGAGATTCAGTCGAGCGCGTCGATGAGGAAGTCGCGGATGGCGACGAAGACCCGGGCGTCGGCGTCGGACTGGGTGATGTCCTGCTCGCGCATTGCCTTCTTGGAGAGCATCAGGGAGTGGTCGCCGCCCTCGACCACGTGGAGGAAGGACAGGGCGTCCATCTGCTTGCGGATCGGGTCGAGCAGGTCGAGGGGGCACAGGCGGTCCCGCGAGCCCTGGAGGAAGAGGATCGGGGTCTGCAGCTCGCGCAGCACCTGGTCCCGCGGCGCCGCGGTGCGCCCCGGGGAGACCAGAGGGTAGCCAAAGCAGATCACGCCGTTGACCCGCTCCTCCACCGCCAGGTGGCAGCCGATCCGCGAGCCCATGGACTTGCCCGCCAGCACCACCGGGCCCTCGTGATCCGCCCGGGCCTCGGCCAGGGCCTCCCGATGGGCCTCCAGGAGCTTGGGAAAGCGATCGGGCGCCTTGCGACCCTCGCGCATGTAGGGGTAGTCGAAGGCCTCCACCCGCCCCAGCTCGGACATCCGCTCGGCCCAGCCCTGCATCCAGGGCGAAGTGGACGGAACACCCGCCCCGTGGGCGAACAGGATCAGCAGACCTCGGCTCATGCGTCCTCCCTCCCGGGCTCAGCCCGCGGTCTCCCCGTCGGGCGCTTCAACGCCTCCGCGCGCCGCCTCCACATCCACCTGCAGGGGCTTGGAGAAGCGCAGCAGGAACAGGGCGCCCACGGCCACGGCGAACCACAGGGTGCAGGTCCGCACCACGAAGGCGGCGGTGACCGCGGTGGGTTTGGTCAGGGTCTCGGAGATGGTCATCGCCACGCCGACCAGGCTGGCGTCGGTGGCCCCCAGCCCGCCGGGCGAGACCACGCCGGCGATGGTCGAGAACGCGTAGGTGAACACCGACGCCCCGGCCGCCACGTCCGCGTCCAGGGCCACGAAGCACAGGTGGAATCCCATGCACTCGCAGGTCCAGGCGCCCACCCCCAGGAGCAGCCCCAGCAGCAGCGGCGCGGGCCGGGTCAGCTCGTGGGCCGCCAGGTAGGCCTCGACCAGCCCGTCGACCATCTTGCCGACCTTGGGCAGTCCGCGGAGGGGCTGGAGCAGCCACAAGCAGGCCTTGCGGCTCATGAGCAGGCCGACCCCGAAGACCATGGCGCCCCCGGAGAGGGCCAGGATCCAGGTGCCCTGGTCGTAGTAGGTGCCCACCCCCACCGAGGCCAGGATCACCAGGGCCAGCAGGTCGGTGACCCGTTCCATGAACACCACCGGCGCCGACCGCAGCATGGGGATGCCGTCGGTCTCCTTGAGCAGGTAGCTCTTGAGGAACTCGCCCACCTTGCCCGGGGTGATGGTCATCGCCAGACCGGCCATGAACACCGACACCGACGTCCAGGCGCTCACCCGGATCCCCAGCCGCCGCAGGTACATCTCCCAGCGCACGAAGCGGACGCCGTAGTTGCCCAGGCTCAGCAGCAGGATCGGGCCCATGAGCGCCCATGCGAAGTGGCCCAGCTCGCCGGTGACCTCCTTGCGGCCGCCGTAGAACGCCATGCCGATGAAGATCAGGATCCCCGCGGCCAGGGACCAGACCAGGCCCCGGCGAAAGGTGGCCATCACCGAGCGGCTCTTGGGAGGTGCCCCGGAGGTCTCGTCCGCCGGCGGGGCGCCAGGTTGCGGCGCGGGCCCCGGGTCAGTCATCGGCGCCGCCCACCCGCCCGAAGCCGATCCACAGCTCCGCGGTCAGGTAGCGGACCTTGGAGCTGTCGTCCTTGCGCCGGCGGCGGAGGGGATCGTTCCAGATGGTGCCGCTCCCCTCGTCCACGCGCTGGCTCGGGTGCAGCAGGTTCATCCGGCCGATGCGCACGGCACCGGAGACGAAGTGGAGGAAGTGGATGGTCCCGTCCTCGTTCACCGACTCCACGAAACCCACGTGGGAGAAGTCGTCGTCCAGCTTGCCGTTGCCGTTGCGGTCGTGGGTGTTGGAGAAGAACACCAGATCCCCGGGCTCGGGGATCTCGCGGGTGTGGATGCCGTCGACCCGCTCCAGGGCCCGGTAGAGCAGCTCGGTGCCGCTGATCCCCCGGTCCTCGGGGCCGATGATCCGCACGCCCGCGTGGCCGAAGCAGGCCTGGACGAACCCCGAGCAGTCGGCGCGGTGACTCTGGCCGTCGATGGTCACCTCGCGCTGGCCCACCAGCTTGCGGCCCACGTCGATGACCTCCTGGACCGCCTTGCGCACCGTGCGATCGACCGCCTCCTCCTGTGCCTCCTCCTCGGCCTCCTGTTCCGCCTCACCGGTGAGCTCGGCCCGCAACTCGGGCGTGATCTCGGGGATCGGCCGGGGGAGCACCTTCTCGGGCGGGTAGCGGACCACCTTGCAGCCGGCGAGGCATCCGAGGGCGAGGAGCAGCAGGGGGATCGCGAGGCGACGCATCAGAACGATTGACCCAGTACCAGGTACACCTGGACCGGGAAAGGTAGCAGGTTTCCGCGGGGCGCGCGCGGGGACCAGGCCACGTCGAAGCCGGCGTTGGCGGGCCACAGCCCGAACCAGTCCACGTGGAACCGCATGCCGGTGCCCACGCCCCCGTTCCACTCCTCGGGCTGCGGGGCGCCGTCGCCCACCCAGCCCCCTTCGACGAAGAGGTTGCCCTGGATCCCCCGGACCCGCATCAGGGGCAGGGCCACGTTGAGGTCCCGGGCGAACATGGCCCGGAGTTCCAGCCCTCCGAAGAGCTTGTAGTGGCCGGTGACGAACCCCTCGGGCAGGCCCCGCAGGTCGCTGTTGCCCCCCAGCACCTTCTGCAGGTGGGGCAGGCTCGCGGACGTGGCGCCGACCTTGCCACGGCAGGCCAGGACGATGGAGGGGTGGAAGGGCACCAGGAAGTCCCCGGCGATGGAGACACCGAAGAAGGCCCGGGCGCCGTCGGGGTCGGGCAGCAGGGCCGCGTAGGCGTAGCCGCCGTGCACCGACGCGTAGAAGTACTTGCCCCGGGTGGGGAAGGTGCCGCCGTAGACGTCCGCGTAGCGGTACGACAGGGTCGCCACCGGGATGATCGGGACCTGACCCGCGACCTCGGCGAACAGCGGATTGAGCAGGGTCAGCGAGGTGTGGAAGCCCAGGCGGGTGCGGCGGAAGAGGGCGTCGCGCGCGCGGCCGAAGTACCGGTAGTAGGACAGCCCCACCCCCAGCAGGGTCTCCTCGCTGTGGGACAGGTACCCCGAGAACAGGTTGCGGTTGTCGAAGGCGGCGCGGCCCGAGAGGCCCACGAAGGCTTCGAAGGTGCCCTCGGTCACGTTGATCGACGGGATCAGACCCGAGGGGTAGATCTTCACCGGCGCCGGCAGGGCGTTGTCCCGGCGCATGATGAAGCCCCCCCGGTCGATCTCCAGGAGCTTCATGGTCGGATCCACCTGGACCCGCCGCACCCGACGGGAGGTCTCCAGGGTCCAGTCGGCCGCGCCGCCCTCCCCGTCCCAGCGCAGGTCGTGGCGCACCCGGGGTTCGTCGCCCTGGCGCGGGACCGTGGCCCGGACGTCCACCGGCTCGGGGAGTACCGGGGCGCCCTCGGGGACCTCCTTGGTCACCCGGATGTGGGTCCGCCAGCCCGCGTCGGTGCGCTCGCGTTCCACCTCCAGGTCGTAGTTGACCGTGGGGAGGTGGCGCTCCCAGGGATCCCACAGGGCCCGGACATCGGTGTCGGTGCGCTCGGCGAGCAGGGTCAGGTAGGGGCGGGCCTCGGGGGAGGCCAGGAGGCCCACGTACTCCACCGCCGCCCCGTCCACCGACAGGGTGCCCACCGTCTCCTTGACCTTGAGCAGGCTCGTGCGGGGGCCGATGCCGCCCCGGTGGAAGCGTCCGATGTCGGCCCTCAGGGGGTCGTACTGGTAGGGGTTGTTGAGGACCTCGTCGGCGAACGGATAGCTGGGGGCGTAGAGGAACTGCTCGACGCTGGGGAGGAAGTCCAGGGGCTGGAGCAGGTCCTGGGCCGTCAGGTGGACCCGGTGGCGCAGGGCCAGGTAGCGGGGCAGCAGGGCCCAGGACACCGCCTCGGCCACCGCCGGTGCGTCCCGGGGGGCCTCGGTCGCCTCGGCCAGGGGCAGCAGCTGATCGGTGATCATCGCCCGGGCCAGCTGGGTCTGGGCGAAGCGGCGCACCCACGGCTCCTGGTCCAGGTAGCGGTCGGTGACCAGGATGCAGGCCTCCCCCTGCTCCAGCAGCCGCCAGCGCAGGGGCGCCTCCACCACGACCGTGCCCCGGGCCGTGTCCGGCAATCCCAGATCCCGCAGCATGCCCAGGGCGGTGTTGGCAGTGCCCGCCAGGTCCTTGCGCTGCAGCCGCTTGGGCCGCAGACCCACGTAGGTCACCGCGCCGCCGGGGGTGTCCACCACCGTGACCTCACCCCGGCGGTGCAGCACCAGGGTCACGAACCGCCCCTCGGTCCAGATCCGCGCCTGGCCGGGCAGGAAGATCGCCTCGCCGCGGCCCCCGGCGCCCCCGCCGCTCCCGGGCCCCTCGCGGTCCTCCAGATCGACCCGCTCCTTGGGCTTGAGCGGCGCCCGCCGCCGCTTCTGGCTCGCGTCCCGCAGCCCGTGGGAGTGGTCGTCCTCGACGGTCGGCGCCCCCTGCACCAGCCCGTTGACCACCGCCGACCAGCGCTCCCCGTAGCTGAGGTCCAACTCCCAGGTGGCGACCGGCGGCGGAGCCTCCAGATCCCACGACCCATCCGCTGCCCGCGCAGCCACCATGGGCGACCATCCACCGTTCAGCGCCACCATCCACGCGTTGCGGCCGAACGAGCCGAAGCGTCTGGGGACGGTGGTGACGAAGGGGATCTCGACCGCGACTTCTCCCCCGGGGGGCACGGGGGCGTCGAGGGGCAGCCGGACGTACGTCCCCTCCGGCGCCAGCTCGAACTCCACCGGTTCGGTCACCACCCCCTCGAGGACCATGTCCCCCGGCGAGAACTTTGCATTGAACACGCGCGAGCGCGTGAGATCGTTCAGCGCCTCTTCCTCGGTGCGGAAGCGGGTGGGGTAGAGGAGGAGGACCAGGTGATCGAGGGGGGTCTCGGCGTCGTTCTGGATTGCGATGGTGGCGGTCCCACGGACCTCCGCGCCGTCGTCGTCGATCTCGGCGGTCACCGAGTACGAGACCTCGCCCGCAGACACCGGCCCTGCGAACGCCAGCAGCGCCAGGAGGGTGCAGAAGCGGGGGGCCGACGCGGGGTGCATGGACTCCCAAACGAATGTCAGTGGGGGGGTGGTGTCAACTGGAGGGGGAGCCGGGGTGTCGTCGCGCCTGCACACGGGGCGTGGCCCCAGAGGTCGAAAGGGGGGCTCGCGACCAACCCGACCGAGGGCGATTCAGAGGAGGTCCCTCACCAGCCTCTCGACCGCGACACGAAACTGCGATCCCTCGGGCTGGGAGGCGACCACGCGCGCAGCTTCCCGGGCCTCTCGCCGCGCTCGTTTCCCGTCGCCCAGGCGATCCAGCACCTCCGCGAGCAGGGCCCTGGTGTAGGCGAGCGATGGATTCTCGAGGCCCAGAGAGCGGAGTTCTCCCGCGAGGGTACGTTCGAGGAAATCGAACGCCGCAGCGAGGTCGCCCTCGGCCCTGCAGATCTGGGCGAGATTGAATCGGCTCGTGGCTACGCTGGGATGGTCCTCTCCCAGGTTCTCCAGAGCCGCTGCGAGGGCCCGCTCGAGGAGCTTTCGTGCGCTTTCGAGGTCCCCGAGATCCTGAAGCACGAGGGCCAGGTTCGACCGGCTCGCGGCTACGCTGGGATGGTCCTCTCCCAGGTTCTCCAGATCCGATGCAAGGGCCCGCTCGTGCAGTCTTCGGGATGCCCGATAATCGCCCATGCTTTGGAGCGCTGTTCCGATAGTGCTCAGGAACCTCGAGAAGTCCTCGTCCTCCGTGCCCAGGCTCTCTTCGGCCCGGAGTATGGCTGCATCGAACTGCGCCCGTTCGGGTACGTACACCCGGAAACCGGTGGCGAGGTCGATGGCTTCGGCTCGTACCATGCACGCTCGCACGAACTGCTCTTGCGCGTGTCTGCGGTCGTCGTCTGTCCCGGCTCGTAGCCCGAAGTCCCTCACCAGCCGATGCATCGTCCACCGTCCGGTCGAGGCGCTCTCGATCAGGTGGGTGCGGCGCAGGGTGCGCCGTTGCCGGGCGTCGACGCCCGCCAGCTCCAGGAGGTCGACACTGGCGCCGCCGGGTTGGAACTGGGCGGCCACCCGCCAGGCGGCGCGGTGGCCGTCGTCCAGGGCATTCCAGTGGGCCTGGAAGGCCTGGCGGGCGGTCCGTTCGTAGCGGGTGAGGTCGGCGACGTCTTCGGCCGGGATGGCCCCCTCCCGGAGCAGGGCCAGGTAGCCTTGCGCAGTCTCCTCGGGGTACTCCCCCAGGTAGGTTCCGGCCAGCTCCACGGCCAGAGCGTGGCCGTCCAGGTGGGCCAGCAGGGCGTCCACGTCGCCGAGATCCTCGGGGGTCCGGCCGGCGAGGGAGAGAAGCAGCTCTCGGGCGGCGTCCTCGTCGAGGACGCCCAGGGGCACGTGGCGGAACCGGTTGCCGCCGAGTCGGGCCTCCCGCGTGGTGACCAGGATCCGAACATGGGTGCCATCGGGGAGGGGGGCTGGCTGGTTGTCCTTCCGCCAGGCGCCGACGTTGTCGAGGATCAGGAGCATGGGCTCGGTCTTGCGGCCCAGCGTGCGGATTGCGAGGGCGGCGCGCTCGGCGGGTGGGAGCTGCGGCAGGCCGAGGGCGTCGGCGATGGCCGTTCCCCAGGTCGGTGTCAGATCCGGATTCTCGGCGACGAACCAGTAGATGCCGCCGGGAAAGCGTCCTTCCTTCGCGAGTGAATGGGCCAGCTGCAGCGCGAGTTCGGTCTTTCCGATGCCGGCGAGGCCGTGAATCGAGGCTGTGATCCGAAGAGGCTTCGGGTCGACGAGGAGCTCGGCCACTCGCTCGAGGTCGACCTCCCGGCCCACGAAGTGGGCGCTGCCGAGGGGGACGTTGACCAGGCGGGAGGGGCGGCCGCCCTGCTTCTTCTCGCGGTGGGCGTCGACCGCCCGGACGACCTCGTCCGCGATGGCGTCGGGTCCGTCCCCTGTGGTGGCGTGGGCGCGCGTGCCCAACAGGGGCCAGGCGAGGGTGAACTCCTTGACGGTCATCGCGTGGCGGACCGGGAGGATCCGCTTGTCGCCGATCACCCGCTCCAGGGCGTGGAAGGCGCTGAGTTCCTTCTCGGGCCAGGGTTTGCCGTAGAAGCTGGGGCTGAGGACCACCACGCCGAAGCGGGAGGTCCGCAGTCCCTCTTCGATGGAGACGCGGAAGTCGTCGCCCAGGGTGATCTCGCTGCGGTCCTGCCACACGCGCAGCCCCCGATCCTCGAGGGCCCCGATCAGGGGCTCGACCACGTCGTCGCGGTCCTCGCCGGCGTAGCTGACGAAGACGTCGTAGCGGGGTTCGGGCTGGGAAAGGGACGGTGCGTCGGTCATCGGACGTTCCCCCGTGGACGTCGTGTCCTGGGAGGGGTTCTATCACTCGTGGAGATGGAGATGGAGATGGAGATGGAGATGGAGAGGGAGATGGAGATGGAGATG
>CAZITQ010000093.1:0-12245 GCA_964542165.1 uncultured Rickettsiales bacterium | reverse complement strand
ATGGAGATGGAGATGGAGATGGAGATGGAGAGGGAGATGGAGATGGAGATGGAGAGGGAGAAGGAGAAGGAAAAGGAGCAGGAGCAGGAAATGGAGAAGGAGAACGACAGGGAGAACGAGATGGACTCAGATCAGGAAGAAACCAGGAAGCCGAACCCTAGTAGTTCAACCCGATCCGCAAGTTCAGCGCATGCACGCCCTTGGGAATCAGCTCCCCGTTGAACGCGAACACGAAGTGGTTGTTCACCAGCGTGAATCCCACGAAGAACTTGGTGTAGCGGAAGTCGTTGGGGATGACCCCCGGTTCGGCCTTGTCGCCCCAGGCGGTGGCGGGCAGCAGCTCGAAGTCGATGTTCTTGGCCTTGGCGTGGCTGGCCAGGGCGCCGATGCCGACGAAGGGGGCGAACTGGGCCGAGGTGTACTTGCGGTCCAGGCCGAAGCTGAAGGTGTAGCCCACCGTGATGTCGAACTCGAACACCCCGAGATCGAGGGTGTCGTTGCCCACCAGGCCGTTGTAGGCGAAGCCCAGGGCGACGTCCGGGACGTTGTGCCAGCCCTCCATCGGAGCCCAGCGGCCGAAGCCGCCCAGGATGGTCTGGCGGGTGTTGAGGATCCAGCCCACCGTGGCCCCGACCTCCAGGCTGTAGGGCAGGCCCTTTCGCAGCCGGATCTGGGGGATGTAGATCACACCCGGGCTGGGCTCGCCGGACTGGGTCATCATGTCCCAGGCGGTGAACATGTCCCAGGTGGGGGCGTTGGAGTCGGCCTCCATGCTGGTGTGGGGGAACGCCAGCGTGTTCTCGAAGCCCAGCTCGAACCCGAAGGCGCCCACGGTCTCACCCGGGGACAGGGCCTTGGGGCTGATGGTCATGGCCATCTCGCGGACCACGTAGTCGAACATCGCCTGGGAGGTGGCCGAATCCAGCAGGGCCAGACCGTTGACGTCGATGTCCTCGGGGTAGCGCGCGTCCGCCGGCCGCGGGAGGGCCAGGGCCAGGAGCAAGAGCCAGGGGGCGAGATGGCGAGTCGTTCCCACGTTGTCGTCCCAGTGCCACACCGGTGGCCGCGGGTCAGGATAGCATCACGCGCGTGGCGGCGTCTCGACGAGCCGGCTCGGCGGGACCAGCCTGCCGTGGCACCCGGCCCGATGGCCGCAAGCGGAACAGCGACTACGGGCGGCGTGCCACGTAGACGATCTGGTAGCTCGCCACGGCGGGGGCCGGAAGCGCCGGACGCCCGGCCAGCAGCAGGGGAAAGCCGACCCCGTGCCGCCCCTCGATGGCCAGCCCGCTGACCTTCAGCATCCGTTCGACCCACCGGGGCAGCAGGTAGTGCAGGTGCTCCTCGGTGTAGAAGAAGCGCCGCACCCCCAGCAGCTCGCAGGCCAGCACGGGGAGGTGAAGCGGATTGGGGGTCGACAGGATCAGCCGCCCACCCGGGCGGAGCACCTCGCGGCAGCTCCGCAGGAAGCGGTAGGGATCTTCCAGGTGCTCGATGACCTCGCCCGCGAGCACGGCGTCGAAGCGGCGGTCCCCCACGACCTCGGCCAGGTCCCGGGCGTCGCCGGCGATCACCTCGTCATAGGGCGGCGTGGCCGCAGGCGGGGAGAGGTCCAGCCCCAGCACCCGCGAGCCCCGCAGGTGGGGGTTGGGCAGCTGGGCGAAGCCCACGTCCAGCAGCTCGCCGCCGCCGGCCAACCGCGCCATACACCGCAGGCGCCGCTCCTCGTTGCTCCTCAGCCCCAGCACGGGTTACCCGCCCTCCTGATCCAGGTCCGGATCCTCGTCGGTGTCCCCCCCGGACGGCTCGCCCCCCCCCTCCATGGGGTGCAGGCCGTCGGCGCCGGTGGTCACCTGGGACGGCGGCGTGCGCCCCAGGCGTTTCTCCCGCAATCGGCGCTGGAAGTCCGCCCGCTGCGCCCGGTAGTCCTCGATCACCTCGGTGTCGGGGGAGAACATCGCGACCCGATCGCCGAGGAAGGTGGCGAACTGGTCGGCGAAGTGGTCGTGGTACTTCAGCTGGGCGCCGATCATCCGGATCCGAGTGTCCTCCACCTGGCTGTCCAGCCGGTCCAGCAGCACGTAGTCGATCCCGTTGTCCACGAACCACCCGTAGACCTCGTCCGGGTCCTCCGAGAACGTGGTCCGCACCGCCTGCCTGCCCGAGTAGAGATAGGCCAGCCGGGGTTTGCGGGCCCCGAGGATGGCGTCCTCGGGCGCGTTGTCGCGGATCCACTCGCACATCTGGACGTAGGACCGGTAGGAGCGCCGCCGGCCCACCTCGTGCTGGCCCTCGTCGAAGGCCTCGCGGACCGCGGCGTAGCGCTCGGCCTTCACCGCGGCCCGCCCACCCTGGAAGTAGAACATCAGGGCGAACAGGCCCACCGTGACCCAGGCCGCCGCGTGGGGCCAGCGCAGGGCCAGGGAGCGGTACAGTCCGAACAGGGCCAGTGGCAGCAGCAGCGGGAAGATCATCGCCAGGTAGCGGTCCTTCACCGACTCGGGCAGCCACAGCAGGATCACGCCCAGGTACAGGGGCACGTAGAGATGGATCGGCCCGGCCCGGCCCAGGGTCAGGGCGTAACCGGCGCCGATCAGCACCAGCATCGGCAGCACGATGGGGCTGATGCCCGAACGGTTCTTCCACTTGAAACCCAGGCTCAGCCGGTGCAGCGGCCCCACGGTGTAGGCCCGGGCGTTGTGGGTCACCCGGTCGACGATCCCCCCCGCGTCCACGGTGGCGTCGTCGGTCTGGTACTTGTTCTTCTTGACCAGGTAGCTCAGGTAGAGGTTCTCGCTCTCGCTGGGCACCAGGGCGCTGCGCACGTGCCAGCTGCCGGCGAGGATCCCGACCACGACCATCGCCACGCCCAGCGTCTTCCATTTCCGGCTCAGGACCAGGTACCCCAGCAGGGCGGCCACCAGGGCCACCCCCGCCGGGCGGATCAGGTACCCGTACGAGGCCATTGCCGCCGCCGGCACCACCCCCCACCAGCGGTCCGCCCAGCGCCTCCGGTGGACCTCGAAGGCCAGCAGGGCGCCCATGGAACACAGCAGGAAGGGCGCTTCGGTCAGCAGCATCGAGGCGAAGGTCACCAGCCGGTGGTTGACCGCCAGTGCCAGCAGCGCCAGCACCGCGACCCCGCGGTACCCCTTCAGGACGAACTGCAGCAGGCCCCACAGGCAGGCGAAGGCGCCGACCATGGACAGCCAGCAGACGATCTTGAGGTAGGGGTAGCCGTCGGGGAGCAGGGCCATGCCCGCGGCGATGAGCAGGGGGAAGCCCCAGGGGATCGAGGTCTCGTAGGGGGAACCGGGGGCGCCCAGGTCCCGGTACTCGAAGCTCTCGAACAGGGACCGCCCGAGGGCCCAGTACAGGGCGTTGTCTCCGCCCGGGTAGACCCGGGGATCGAAGGTGGCGCTGGCGACCACCGCCACCAGGCCCACGGGCAGCAGGCCGAGCCACAGCGCGGGAATGCGCTCGGCGCCCTCCAGGGCCCGCGCGGGTAGGCTCCACAGCAGCCACGGGAGCTGCATCAGCCGCGCTGCCCAGTCCCCGGTCACCGGTGGCCCCCTTTCTTCGTGCTACGAACGATTCCCAGGCCGATGCCGGCGCCGATCAGGTCGGCCAGCAGCTGCAGCACCCGGATCGCCGCCGACAGCACGATGGCGACATCCGGCCCGACCATCGGCGCCAGGGTCAGCAGCAGCACCCCCTCGCGGATCCCGAACCCGGCGGGTGCCACCAGGGCCAGGAATCCCAGGCACAGGGCCAGGGGGTAGACCCCCACCAGAGCCACCAGGGTCCAGGTCTCCGCCGGGGTCCCCAGGGCCCACGCCAGTGTGGCGAAGCCGACCCCGGCCAGGAGCATGCCCAGGGCGGACAGCACCAGGGTGCCCGGAGCATCCGCCAGGGGCACCCGGAGCTCCACCGGGGGCAGCTTCAGCAGCCTCGACGCCGCCTCGACGCCCCGTCGTAGCAGACCCGGATGCAGGAAGGGAACCCCGGCCAGGGCGAGCAGGGGGGCGTAGCGCAGGGCCTCCACCGACCCCTCGCCACCTCCCGCCGCCGATCCGGGCGCCGCGGCGTTCGGGGCCGCAGCCGAATACAGCGCCGCCACCAGTAGCCCGCCGACGATCACCGCCACCTGGGCGTACAGAAGCAGGTACAACCCCCGCCTCCGGGAGTAGCCGCTGTGTTCGAAGGCCCAGACCGTACCCACCAGCACCGCGACCTTGCCTGGCACGTACTTGGCGATGGCCGGCAGGGTGAGCAGGGCGAAGGCCCGGGCCAGGGACGGGGGATCGGCCTCCCTCCGCATGAGCAGCCGGTAGTTGGCCGAGAACGCCACCTGGCTCGCCAGCAAGACGACCAGGGCGGCGGCGACCCCGAGGGGATCGGCGGACAGCTCCAGGGTCCGCAGCTGCTCCAGGTGCTCGACCACGTACCGCCCGATGAACACCAGCACGGCGCCCACGAGCACCAGGCGGACCGCGGCCCAGACCGGACGGCCGTAGCGGCGCAGCGTCGACGGGGGGCGCTCGGGGTCGCTCACCTGCCCGGCCCCCCCGGATCTCGAGGGGCGCAGAGCAGGAAGGTCCAGGGCACCGGGGAGCGGCGCTGGAGCAGGTCCACGTCGGCGGCGCAGAAGCGCTGGAAGCCCCTGCCGGACCAGTGGTTCACGTGACCGTCGGTGTTGCCGAGGTGGGTCAGGTACTTGCCCCGCAGCATGTTGAGCGCCCGCCACAGGGGCTCCCGGGGGACCGAGAGGATCAGGCGGTGGCGCGCGACGCGGGCCATCTCCCGCAGCGCCCGCGCCGGATCGTCCACGTGCTCGAGGACCTCGGTCCCCAGCACCAGGTCGAAGCTCCGGTCGTCGTAGGGCAGGCGCTGGACATCCCCCTGGCGCAGCCTCACCCGCTCGGGCAAGGCGTCCCGGGCGATGGCCAGGCTCTCGGCGGTCAGCTCGAGCCCCTCCAGCTCCCAGTCTCCCTCCCGGGACAGGGTCAGCAGGTTGATACCCTCGCCGCAGCCCGCGTCCAGGATCGAGCGCGGCTGGCAGGACCGCACCAGCTCCACCAGGGTGTCGTGGAATCCGCGGTTGGCCCGCCTCACCAGCGGGTTGCGCGACAGCCACTTGGTCTGGAAGCGGATGTCGGGGAGCGGGCCGGTCACGGATCCTCCCCGCGCGCTCCCCCCTCGATGCGGCGTCGCTTCAGCTCGTAGAGGATGGCCTCGTTGGTCCGGCGCATCCGCCCGAACATATCCGCCAGCAGGGCCAGCACCTCCAGCACGATGCCGACGATCAGCAGCGCGGCGCTGCCGAGCAGGACGGAGCGATAGGGGCTGGTCCCCCCGGTGTCGAGCCAGTGGAGGAAGACGAACACACCCAGCAACAGCCCGAGCACCAACGAGCCGGCACCGATGGTCCCGAAGAATGCCAGCGGGCGGTTGTCGCGCAGGGCCCTCAGGATGATCGCCCCGCTGCGGAAGCCGTAGTTCCACAGGCTGCGGGCCACCCGGCTCTGGCCGTGCTCGCGTACCCCGCGGACCTTCAGCGGGACCTCCCGCATGACCACCTGCTGCGACGCCAGGCTGATGAAGCTCTCCTGGGTGTAGGTGAACCGGCCGAAGAGGTTGAGGCGCAACGCCGCGTCCCTCGAGTAGCAGCGGAAGCCGCAGGACACATCGGAGAAGCGCTTGCCCACGATGACGCTGATCAGCCGGGCCATGCCCCAGTTGCCCAGCCGCTTGAGCCAGGGCATGCGGGGGATCAGGTCCCTGCGGCCGAAGCGGGTGCAGGTCACGAAGCCGGCCTCGCCGTCGAGCACCGGTCGGATCAGGGTCGGGATGTCCGCGGGTTCGAACTGGCCGTCCGCGTCCATGTTGACGATCAGGTCCGCGTCCCGCTCCAGAGCGGCGTCGATGCCGGTGGCGAAGGCCGCGCCCACGCCCCGGTTCTCCGGGTGACGAACCACGTGGGCGCCCGCCCGCGCCGCGAGCTCGCCGGTGCGGTCGGTGGACCCGTCGTCGATCACGACCACCTGCACGTCGGACACCCGGTCGAGGTCGCGGGGGATCGCCCGCACCACCGTCTCCACGGTGGCCTCCTCGTTCAGCGCCGGGATGACGACGACCAGCTTCACGGTATTCTCCCCGGTTCCCGCGCCCCCGCGCGGCGCGGCGTGTGCGCGCGTGCCGGGGGCGATGCACCGTAGCGGTCCCGCCGGGCCCAAGTCAACGGCGAGGGCGGTCAGGAGGCCGGCCGATCGAGGTCCAACGACAATGTTGGATCGCTGAGACAGAAAACCCGCAAGCCATTGAATTCATGTGGGAAACACGGGAGCTATCGACCCCCTCGGGGGATGGCATTACAATGGTCCGGCCCTCAGACACGCCAGACGATCGGGGAGTCGGAGATGAGCGAAGAAGAACTGTACAGCCTCGTGGAGATCGCGGACCTGCTCGGGACACCGAGTACCACCGTGCGCTACCGCGCGCGCCTGTTCGGGGAGTTCATGCACCCCATTCGGCGGCCCAAGCAATTCCGTGGAGTCCGCTACCCCGCGTCGGATCTGGCCGTGTTCCAGCTGGTGGACCAGCTGTACAAGCAGGAGCGGTCCACCGGGGACATCCGTCGGGCGCTGGAGGACGCGCGGGACGGCAAGGTCATCGATGCCGAACCCCCCCCCGACGGGGGACCCGCCGTGCCGGCGCTGCTCTCCCACGGTCCCGAGACCGTGGCCCGGATCCTCAGGGAGGGCATCGCCCAGGCGATGGCGCCGCTGGGGGAGAGCAACCGCAAGATCGCCGAGTCCCTGGACGGCCTCCAGGACCTGCTGAAGAGCCGGCCGGCAGGTGAGGGCGGAGCGGACATGGGGGACCTGGAGCGCCGCGTCGCCGACATGGAGAAGCAGGGCAACGAGATGCAGGAGCTCGGTCGGCTCCGGGAGCGTGTGCAGCGGCTCGAGGACGAGAACCGGCGTCTGAGGGAGGAGCTGCGCCAGGCCCGCCGTCCCCTCCCCACGCGCCTGATCCAGCGAGCGAGGGGCCTGTTTTGAGCGTCGGCCGCTGACCCACCTCTAACCCATCGAGATCACTCGACTCTCCTCTCGCACACGGGCGTGCGCGCGTTCCTTGCCTTTCGCAGGTGATATCTCTAAGCTGACGCCCCCGTCCGCGAGAAACGGGGTACGAGGGCCATGAACATGGGTGATGCCGAGAACAAGCACCCGGAGCCGACCGGCGCCGACACGCCGGCCGTGGAGCCAGAGGACCAACCCGCCATGGGGATCGCCGAGGAGGCTGCACCCGCCGAGGAGGTAGCTCCTGCCGCGGAGCCCCCCCCGGTGGAGGAGCCCACCCCCGCCGAGGAGTCCCCCCCTGTGGAGGAGCCCGCCCCCGCCGGGGATGCGGTCCCCGCCGAGGAGGCGGCCCCCGCCGAGGAGCCGGCCCCCGCCGAGGAGGCGCCCCCTGCCGAGGGGCCCGCGCCTGCCAAGGAGGCAGCTCCCGTGGAGGACCCGCCCACCGCCGTGGAGGCGGCCCCCGTGGAGGACCCGCCCACCGCCGTGGAGGCGGCCCCTGCCGAAGAGGTCGCCCCCGCGGAGGAGCCGTCCCCCACCGAGGAGGCGACCCCTGCCGAGGAGGTCGCACCGGCGGAGGAGCCGTCCCCCACCGAGGAGGCGGCACCCGCCTCCGACGCCCCGGAGGGTGAGGCCTCGGTGACCACCGAGGAGATGGCCGTGGCCGCCGCCGTCGTGACGGGCGCGCAACCCGGGGCCGTGGTCCCCGGTCGTGTCACGCGGATCACCCAGCACCACGTCTACCTGGCCCTCCCCGAGGACCAGGAGGGCATCCTGAACCTGGCCGAGCTCCTCGACGCCGACGGCCGCGAGAGCGTGGACGAGGGGGAGGAGTTCCCGGTCTACGTGCTGCACCCCGAGGCGAACACACCGCTGATGCGGGTGTCCCGGGCCTTCGCCAAGGGCGTCCGATCCCCGGAGGACCTGCCGCGCTGTCACAAGGACAGCATCCCGGTCGAGGGCAAGATCACGACCCGCCGGAAGGGCGGCTACGACGTCTACATCGCCGGACAGCGGGCCTTCCTGCCCCTGTCCCAGGCCGACACGACCCAGCTGAAGGACGCCGAGTCGATCGTCGGGCAGCTGGGCCGCTTCCGCATCATCGAGATGGACGCCCGCCGCAAGAACCTCGTGGTCTCGCGGCGCAAGGTCCTCGAGACCGACGCCCGCGCCCGCGGAGCCGACATGTGCGGCACCCTGGAGCCGGGCCAGGAGTTCGACGGCGTGGTCAGGCGGCTGACCGACTTCGGCGCCTTCGTCGACATCGGCGGCGTCGAGGGCCTCGTCCACGTGACCGAACTCTCCTGGCAACGGGTGGAGCACCCCTCGGACATGCTCTCTCCGGGCGATTCGGTCCGGGTTGCGGTCCTGCGCTACACCCCGGACTCGCGCAAGCTCTCGCTGAGCATTCGCAAGCTCGTCCCCAATCCCTGGGACCGCCTGGGCAAGGACTTCGTCGAGGACGGCGTGTACACCGGCAAGGTGGTGCGGCTCGAGGGGTTCGGCGCGTTCGTGGAGCTGGCCGAGGGCCTCGACGGACTGGTGCACAACACGGAGCTGAGCTGGGACCTGAGCATCCGCGGGGCCGAGCAGTTGCTGGAGGTGGGCCAGGAGGTCCAGGTCCGGCTGCTGAATTTCGAGAGCAAGCGCCGCCGGATCTCGCTCTCGATCAAGGCCGTGGAGGGCGATCCCTGGCAGGAGGTGGCCGAGCAGTTCCCCGTCGGCACCGCCGCCAAGGGCACGGTGGAGCGGGTCGCCCGCTTCGGCGTGTTCGTGAACCTGGCCGAGGGCGTCACCGCCCTGCTGCCGGTGACCCTCAGCGGCGTCCCGCGGGAGATGAGCCTGCTGCGCAAGTTCCCCACCGGCGCGCCGGTGGAGGCCGAGGTGATCGAGATCGACATCAAGCGCCGGCGGATCACCCTCAGCCGCACCGGGTCGGACGACCACGGCGGCCGGGACGTGGCCAAGTTCCTCAAGCAGCAGAAGAAGGAAGAGAAGAAGAGCCTCGGCACCTTCGGCGACCTCCTCGCCGGCTTCAAGCCCGACGAGGAGTAGTACCTCGGACCGGGAACGCGACCCGGGCCTCCCGAAAGAAGAAGACCTCCCTCGAAGGCGCAGAGCCGCAGAGACCGCAACGCGGACCTCCCCACTTCGTGCGCCGTTTCGAACTCACCTGCGCACGGCAAGATCCTCACCCGCTCGCGCCTCCGCACCTTTGCGCCCTTGCGAGAGGTTCGGTTCACGAAGTTCGGGGGGAATTCTCCAGCTGGAACCGCTCGACGAGGAAGTCAGCCAGCGGTCCGGGGTCATCCACGGGGAAGTGGGGCTTGCCGCCGGGGAGGGTGCGGTCGCCGGCCACGGCGATGACGCGTTCGTCGCGGGCGTCGTAGGGGTCGCGGGGGGCGTCGGCGCGGGTCACCAGCACCCTCGGAACGACCTCCTGGCGCCAGCCTTCGACGATCACCAGGTCCACGGCGCCCAGGTAGCGCTGGACCAGCTCCCGCAGCCCCAGGTTCGCGTCCGTGTCCCCGTAGACGGCCAGCTCCCGGTCGTTGCAGATCGCCACCCGACTGGCGCCGGCCGCGCGGAGTCGCTGGGTGTCCTTGCCGGCCCGGTCGACCTGGAAGGTGTGGGCGTCGTGCTTGACCGCGGCGACGCGAAGACCCCGCGCCACCAGCGTGGGGATCAGCAACTCGAGGAAGGTGGTCTTGCCGGTGCCCGATGGGGCGGAGAAGGCGACGATGGGGGGCAGGTCGCTCACGCGGCCGCTACTTCAGCTTCAGCGTCAGCTTCTGGCCGATCTTGAGGGTGTCGCGCTTCAGTCCGTTCCACTTCTTGATCGCGTCCACGGTCACGCCGTAGCGGTCGGCGATCAGCCACAGGCTCTCACCGCTGGTCACCTTGTGGGTCACCGTCCGGACCCGGGGCTTGGTGGGCGCCGAAGAGCGGGAGGACGCGCCGGAGCCGGTGTAGACGACCAGCCTGTCGCCGGAGTGGATGGTCGACGAGCTGCCCAGCTCGTTCCAGGACTGCAGGTCGTCCACCGACACGCTGTGCTTGTTGGCGATCTTCCACAGGGAGTCGCCCCGCTTGACCGTATGGACCAGCTTGCGGGTCTCGCTCCGGGGGCCGGGGTAGACCGTGAGATTCTGGCCCGGGTAGATCGTGGTCCCCCGCATCTTGTTCCAGCTCTTGATCTTGGCCACGGACACGTCGTAGTGGTCGCCGATCTCGCTCAGGGTGTCCCCGCGGGCCACCGTGTGGACCATCGACTCCTCGCGGGTCGAGTCGTCGTCGCTGGCCCGCGATCGCCGGTTCCGCTTGCGCGTGGAGGCCTTGACCTTGCTGGCCTTGTCCGGCGTCTCCGCCGTGGCGGAGGCGTCCCCGTCGCCCGCGGCCTGCTCCACGTGCTCCGCGGCGCGGTCCGCCGCCTCGGCCACCGCCTCCAGCTCGGCCTTCCTCTCCTTGGGGGTCCGCGGGGCCTTCTTGGTGGCGCTCGGTGCCGAGCCGGTGTCGGCGACGGCGTCGCCCGCGGAACCTCCGCCGTTGTCCGCCACCGCCGTGCCCGTCGCGGCTTCGGCCTGGGCCGCGCCGCCGTTGATGCGCACCGTCAGACGGTCGCCCCGGTGCAGGACGTCGTTCTTCAGATCGTTCCACTCCTTGAGCTCGGCCACGGTCACGCCGTAGCGCTGGCCAATCCTGGACAGGGATTCGCCCCGTTCCACCACGTGCACCGCGTCCCGCCCCTCACCGTGGCTGGCCCGCACGGGGATCACCAGGTAGGTGCCGACCGAGATCTTGTTCACGTTGCGGATGTTGTTCATGGTGGTGATCGACTTGAGCGTCACCCCGTAGTTCTCGGCGATCTTGGACAGCGACTCGCCCTTGCGGACCTTGTGGCGCTTGAAGGAGAGCTTTCGCTCCTCGGGCACCTCGGCGAGCTTGACGTGGAACTCCTCGCCGGTGCCCACGGGGATGCGGACGTTCCAGGCCCGCCCCGGAGGCGTGCACCAGCGGCGCAGGTCCGGGTTCATCTCCATGATCACGTCCTCGGTGGTCCCGGTGAGCTCGGCGATCAGCCCCACGTCGGTGGCGTCGGCGACGGTCACCACGTCGAACTCCCACGGGTCGAGCCACTCGGGCACGTCCTCGAGCAGACCGTAGCGCTCGGGGTACTTGCACAGGATCATCGCGGCGATCATCTTGGGGACGTAGTTCTTGGTCTCGGGCTTCAGGTAGTCGCCGGCGCAGATCTCCCAGAAGTCCCGGGTGCCGTAGCGCTCGATAGCCCGCAGCATCTTGCCCTCGCCGGCGTTGTAGGCCGACGACGCGATGTACCAGTCCCCGAACATGCCGTAGAGCTTCTCCATGTAGTCCAGGGCGGCCCGGGTGGCCTCGTAGGGATCCCGTCGCTGGTCCACCCACCAGTCGATGCGCATGCCGTAGCCCCGGCCCGTGCTGGGGATGAACTGCCACACACCGGCGGCCTTGGCCCAGGAGTAGGCGTACGGAGAGAACCCGCTCTCGATCATCGCCTGGTAGATCAGGTCGGTGGGCATGTCCCGTTCGGCCAGGGACTCGATGATCAGGGGCTCGTAGCGCTGCTTGCGGCCGATCCACTTGACCAGGTGCTTCCTGCCCCGGGTGAGCAGGTAGACCATCCAGTTCTGGACCTTCTCGTTGACCACGATGGGGTAGTCGAAGTCCGCGGGATCGATGAGGTCCAGGTGCAACATCGGCACCCTCGAGACGCTCTTGATCGGGTCGCGGTAGTAGTCGTAGGGCGGGTCGACGAAGAAGTCCTGGACGCCGAAGTACTGCAGCTCGGCGAAGCGCTGTTCGGTCAGCTCGCCGCCGGCCTCGATCACCAGCTCCGCCTCGTGGTCGGCGAACGCCTGGCCGATGGCCTCGAGCATGGCCTCGACGGACTCCTCGGAGACCGACACCGGATTGCCGTCCGCGTCCACGAAGGCCGTCTCCACCTCGACGTCCTTGAAGGGATCCTCGGGGACCAGGCACTCGGTGGGTTCGACGGATTCGCAGCGCAGGCGATCCAGGATCGCCTGGCGCTCGGACTTCGGCGCCTCGGGCGTCGACGGAGCCCGGGACGTGGCGTCCCCCGCCTCCGCGACCGCCCCCCGGCAGTCGCCCGGTTTGGGGGGG
>CAZITQ010000092.1:0-33404 GCA_964542165.1 uncultured Rickettsiales bacterium | reverse complement strand
CCATCCGCAACAACGACAAGGTCGGCCTGATCCTGTTCTCGGACCAGATCGAGCTCTTCGTACCGCCCAAGAAGGGCCGGGGGCATGTCTGGCGGGTGATCCGGGAGATCCTGACCGCCAAGGCCCGCGGGCGGGGCACGGACATCGCCGGCGGCCTGGCCTTCCTCAACCGAGTCGCCCGCCGACGGGCGGTGGTCTTCCTCATCAGTGACTTCCTCGACGAGGGCTTCGAGCGCATGCTGCGGGTGGGCCGCGCCCGCCACGACCTGATCGCCGTCTCCGTCACCGATCCGAGGGAGCTCGAGCTGTCCCCCATGGGACTCGTGGAGCTGCAAGACGCGGAGAGCGGCCAGTGGGTGATGGTCGACACCCTCGACCCCGGCTTCCTGCGGGCCTTCGCCAAGGCGGCCCACGCCCGGCAGAGGGCCCGAAGTGACCTGCTCACCTCCTGCGGTGTGGACGAGATCGCCCTGCGCACCGACCGGGACTGGGTCAAGCCGTTGATCCGCTTCTTCCGCATGCGGGGGCAGCGCCGATGACGCGACGGGCCGCCGCGTGGATCTGCCTGTGCCTCCTGGCCACCGGCTGTGCGACCACCCCGGCGCCCCCGGAAGAACCCCGGCCTCCTCTGGTGGTGCGGGCCACGGTGGACCGTTCGCTGGTCGAACCGGGCGAGCCGTTCACCTACACCGTCGAGCTGGACTGGGAGGACGGGGTGAGCCCGGCGATCCCCGAGTTCGGCAAGAGCATCCCGCGCCTGAGGATCACCGACCAGCGGGTCCAGGGGCCCGACGAGATCGACGGCCGGCAGACCCAGGTGCTGACGTACACCCTGGTGGCCGACGACGCGAGCGCCTACGAGATCCCCGGCGTGACCGTGACCTACGTCACGCCCGACGGGCTCAAGGGCGAGGCGGCCACCGGCGCGATCTTCGTGGAGGCGGCCCAACCCGCCCCGGAGACCGACGCCCCCCCCATGGATCTCGACGATCAGCTGCGGGACATCCGCGATCCCCATCGGATGGGTGACCCCAACCTGGCCCTGTGGCTGATCGTCGCGGTGGCCCTCTTCCTGCTCGTGGGCCTGGCCTGGTTCGCGATCGCCGCGCTGCGCTGGCGGGCCCCGCCGCCACCCGCCGCCCCCCGGGCGCCCCACGAGGTGGCGCTGAGCGATCTGGCCAGCCTGCGCCAGCAGGGGTACCTGCAGCGCAACGAGCTGCAGCCCTTCGCCTTCGGCCTGTCCAGCATCCTGAGGACCTACCTGGGGCAGCGCTTCGCCTTCCCCGCCCCCGAGTGGACCACCACCGAGATCCTCCGCGGCCTGCCCCCCGAGCTGCGGACCGCACGCCGCGAGCAGGAGATCCGGCAGGTGCTGGACGCCACCGACCTGGTCAAGTACGCGGGCCGTCCGGTGTCGCCCGCGGAGCTGGAGCAGCTCGCCGACCTCTGCGCGGAGCTGGTGACCCACACCCGCCCCTCCGGCCCCGACGAGGGGGGGAAGCGATGAGCGTCTGGCACCTGGACGATCCCTGGTGGCTGCTCGGGCTGCTGCTGGTCGTGCTGGTGCTGGTCCTCGGGATCCGCCGAGCCGGCAGCGCCCGGGTCCGCTTTCCCCAGCTCGGCACGGTGCTGGCGACCCGCCGCACGGTGGGTCCCATCCGGCGGTGGCTCCCCCTGGCCCTGCGGCTGGCGGCCATGGCGCTGATCGTCTGGACGCTGGCCCGCCCCCAGGGCGGCAACAAGATGATCGAGGTCACCACCGAGGGCATCGACATCGTGCTGACCGTGGACACCTCGGGCTCCATGGAGGCCCTGGACTTCACCCTGGACGGCGAACCCGCCACCCGGCTGGAGGTATCCAGGCAGGTGGTGGCGGACTTCATCGCCGGCCGCAGCAACGACCGCATCGGCGCCGTGGTGTTCGGCATCGAGGCCCACACCCAGTGTCCGATGACCACCGACTACCCGATCCTGCAGATGCTGGTGCAGGACCTGCGGATCGGGATGGCCGGCGACGGCACCGCGATCGGCGACGCCATCGGCGTGTCCGTGCAACGGCTGGAAGACCTGGAGAGCAAGTCGCGGATCGTGATCCTGCTCACCGACGGCCGCAACAACCAGGGACTGCTGGAGCCGGCCCAGGCCGCCGCCATCGCCCGGGCCAAGGGGGTCAAGGTCTACACCATCGGCGTGGGCACCGAGGGGGAGGCGCCCTTCCGCGTCAAGGGGTTGCTGGGGCACCGGATCGTCTACAAGCCCGTGGACCTGGACGAGGCGAGCCTCAAGATGATCGCCGAGACCACCGGCGGGGCCTACTTCCGGGCCACCGACACCGACACCCTGCAGCGGGTGTACGACACCATCGACGAGCTGGAGAAGACCAAGATCGAGACCGTGGAACACGTGGATTACCACGAGGCCTGGGCCGGCTACCTGGCCGCCGCGCTGGCGCTGTTGCTGGCCGAGGTGCTGCTGGTGAACACCCGCCTCAGGAAGGTGCCGTGAGATGACGCTGCTGGGTGTCAACTTCGCGCACTGGTTCCTGCTGGCGGCCCTGGCGCTGTTGCCGGTTCTCGCCGCGTTCTACGTCTACGCGTTCCGCAAGAAGGACCAGCTGATGGAGCGCTTCGCGCCCCGGGCGCTGTTCGCTCGGCTGATGCCCGAGGTCAGCCGCCCGCGGCAGCGTCTCAAGGCGGTCTTCGTGCTGCTGGCCATCGCCTGCGCGATCGTGGCCATGGCCCGGCCCCGCTACGGCTACGAGTGGGAGGAGATCAAGCGCAAGGGGGTGGACATCGTCGTGGTGCTCGACCTGTCCACCTCGATGCTGGCCGAGGACGTGGATCCCAGCCGCCTGGAGCGGGCCAAGCGGGAGCTGGACGATCTGCTGGGGATGCTCGAGGGGGACCGTCTGGGGCTGGTGGCCTTCGCCGGAACGGCCTTCGTCCAGTGTCCTTTGACGGTGGACTACCGGGCCTACCGCCTCTTCCTGGGGTCCCTGCATCCGACGATGATGCCGGCCCAGGGGACCGACCTGGGGGTGGCGATCAGCACGGCGATCCAGACCTTCGACGAGGAGAAGCTCAGCTCCAAGGCGATCATCCTGATCAGCGACGGCGAGGACAACGAAGGCGAGGGACTCCTGGCCGCCGAGCGGGCCAACGAGCTCGGCATCAAGATCTTCGCCATCGGTGTCGGCGGAGAGGCCCCGGCGCCCGTGCCCTCCCTGGATGGGCGCGGCCACAAGCGGGACCGCACCACCGGCGAGGTGGTGCTCACCGAGTTCGACGAGGAGGGCCTCAAGCGCGTCGCCCTGGCCACCGGCGGGGGCTACGAGCGCTCCACCACCGGCGACATGGACCTGCAGGCCATCTACCGCCAGGACATCAAGCAGGGGATGGAGGCCTACGAGATCGCCACCAGCCGCTCCCAGAACTGGACCGAGCGCTACCAGTGGCCCCTGGGCCTGGCCCTGCTGCTGCTGGTCCTCGACTCGCTGCTGCCCGAGGTCCGCCGACGGCGGTCCACGGCCCTGTTGCTGGTGGCGGCGCTGGGCCTCGCTGCGGCCCCTCCCTCCCCCGCCGCGGCCGACTGGTGGAGGAATCCCTTCTCCCCGTCCCCCCTGCGCCAGGGTACCCAGGCCTTCGAAGACGGGGAGTACGCCGAGGCCCTGACCCACTTCGCGAAGGCCCAGCTGGACCGCCCCGACGACCGCAAGCTGCAGTCCAACATCGGCGACACCCACTATCGGCTGGAGGACTACGAGGCTGCAGAGCAGGCCTACGGGCGGGTCCTGAGCCTCGGGGGCGACGACGACGTCGCCCAGCGCGCGTACTACAACCTGGGCAACACCCTCTACCAGCAGGGACGCCTGGAGGAGGCCATCGACGCGTACGAGGACGCCCTGGTCCTGGACCCGGACGACGAGGACGCTCGCCACAACCTGGAGTTCGTCAAGCGGGAGCTGGAGAAGCGTCAGGACGAGTGTCAGCGCAAGCAGGAGCAGCAGCAACAGCAACCGCCCCAGCAGAAGCAGGAGCAGGAGGAGACCCAGCAGGAGCAGCAGGAGCAGCCCGCCGAGCCCTCCGAGGAGCAGCAGGGCAGCGAAGAGGAGATGGCGGACGTGGATCTCCAGCCCCAGGACCAGGGGGAGGAGACCCTGGAGGCACCGCCTGTGGTCCAGCTGACCGACGAGGAGGCCGAACGGCTGCTCGACGCCCTCGAGGAGCGCGAACCCGACATCCAGCGACCACGCAGGGATCGCTCCAAGGACAAGGACTGGTGATGCTACCTCGAGTGCTTCGCACACTGGGGTGGCACGGGGAGCACGCTCCCTGTGGGGATTCCCGAAGACAGGGAGCACGCTCCCTTCGCCACCCATCTGTCTGGGCTTTCGTTCTTCTCCTGTGGCTGTTCCCCAGTTCGGCCCTGGCCGCGTCGGCCACGGCGCGCCTGGATCAGAACACCGCCCATGTGGGCTCGGCCGTGACCCTGACGATCACGGTCTCCGGGGCCCGCACGGTCGGCAAGACGCGCCTGCCGGACCTGAGTACCTTCGACGTGGTCCCCGGGGTCACGCAGCTGCAGACCGCCTGGGTCCGAGGGCGCGCGGTCCAGCAGGTGGTGCTCACCTACTACCTCTACCCCGCGGAGGTCGGCAGCTTCACGATCGGTGGGATCGGGGTCGACGCGGGCGGAACCACCGTGTGGACCTCGCCGTTGACCCTGGACGTGGTGCCACCCCGCAGCCGGACCGGGGCCGTGGGGGACCACTTCCTGGAGGTGGAGGTCTCCCCCGAGACCCCCTACGCCGGGCAGCCCATCGTCTACACCGTCCGCTTCGGCTTCTCCACCAGCATCAAGAACTTCGAGCTGGGGGATCCCGACTGGGGCGGCCTGCTCAAGGAGGCCAGCCTCGAGCACGACACCGTGGACACCTACGAGGTGATCGAGGGGCGGAAGTTCCGCGTCCTGGAGTGGCGGATCCCCCTGTTCTCCCTGAGGCCCGGCGAGTACGAGATCAGCCCCAGCATCGCCCACTTCGACCAGGTGGTCGGGGTGACGCGGCGGATGAACCCGCTGATCAACGACCCGATCTTCGACCAGTTCTTCTCCACGGCCCAGCTCAAGCCGGTGACACTCGAGAGCGGCCCCCTCTCCGTGGAGGTCCTTCCCCTACCCGAAGGCGCCCCCGAAACCTTCACGGGCCTGGTGGGTTCCGCCCGCATCCGCGGCTCCCTGAGCCGCGAGCGCTGCGCGGTGGGCGAGTCGGTCCGGCTCGCCCTCGAGCTGGGGGGCTCGGGCAACGTCCAGGACGTGGACCTGGACATGCAGCTGCCCGAGGGGCTGAAGGTGTACGGCGAAGAGCCCACCACCACCCTGCAATGGAGCCCCAGCGGGCCCTACGGCACCGTCACCCGGGTGTTCGATCTGGTCCCCCTGGCCGCTGGCCAGGCGGTGATCCCGTCCCTCGAAGTGGCGTACTTCGATCCATACAGCGGACGCTACCAGACCGCGACGGCCGGCCCCTTCCGGCTGACCATCGATCCCGGCGAGGGGGACGAGGCCCACGGGGCCCACAGCGCCGACCTGCTGGTGGACGAGGCGGCGATCCAGATGCTCAACGCCGAGCCCTACCCGGTGCAGGAGCGCGGCGGACACCACCGCCTCGCCACCCGACCCCGGTTCGCGGCGCTCGCGGTGGCCCTGGTCGTTCCGCCTGGGGTCTTCGGTGCGTGCGCGGCGGTCCGCAGGGTGCAACGCCGCAGGAGCGACCCGGAACGCCGGCGCCGGCAGCGCGCGCACAAGCAGGCGCGGTCCCGGGTGCGAAAGGCGCTCCGGGAGGACCGGGGAGCCGCAGCCGCGGGCATCGACGCGGCCATGCGCACCTTCCTGGACGAACGTGCCGGCATCCCCGGCGGAGCCCTGAGCCCCGAAGAGTTGGCGGAGGCGACGCGGGCGGCCGGCGCGGGGGAGGAGACCACGGCCACCCTGGAGCGCTGGCTCACGGACCTGGCCGCGGTGCGCTACGCGGGCCGCGCCGAGCCCTCCATCGAGATCCTGGCCGACCGGGCCACAGCGCTGCTGGACGACCTCTCCGAGGAGCTGCCGTGACCCGCCGGCTGCCCGTGTGGCTCTTGGTGGTCACCGCGGTGGCCGGTGCCGCCCTGCCGGCGCGTGGCCAGGACCCGGACGAGCGGCTGGTCTTCGAATCGTGCAACATCCTGTACGAGGCTGCCCGCTACGAGGACGCCGCCGGGTGCTACGGCGCCATGGTCGCCGACGGCGTCCGCAACGGGCCGCTCCACGCCAACCTGGCCGGTGCTCTGCTGCACCTGGACCGCCACGGCGAGGCGATCTACCACTACCGCCAGGCGCAGCTCTTCCGCCCCCGCGACAGCGAGATCAAGGGGCACCTGGGCAAGGCCCGCGGGGCCGCGGGGCTGGAGGGGGAGGTACCCCGTCCGGCGGCCACCCAGGTCCTGTTCTTCTACGATCAGCTCTCCCCGGGCGAGCTTTGGGGCATCACCGGGATCCTCAACCTGCTGCTGTGGGGCCTGCTGTCGGTGCGGCTCTTCCGCCGGGGCGAGATCGTGACCTGGGCCGCCGTGGTCGCCGGGGGCGGGCTGGTGCTGTTCGGAGCCACCGCAGGACTGCGCACCGTCGAACTGCTGACCCACCCGTCCGCCGTCGTGCTCTCCGGTACGGCGGTGGCTCGCTCGGCCCAGGATCGGTCCGCGTCGGAGATGTTCCGCCTCCCCGAGGGCAGCGAGGTGCGCATCGCCGCGCGCCACGCCGGGTGGGCCGCCGTGGAGGACCGCCAGGGGAGACGCGGCTGGGTCGAGGCCCGCGGTCTGGGCGTGATCGAATACGCGAGTTCGGATTCCGTCCGTATGGATCGGGGGCCGGAGATCCGGCCTGCCTCCGCGGCCCCGACACCGCCGGAAACGACGGACACGGGGACCGCGGACACGACCTCGGGGCGCTGATCGTCCCCCTCCGGCTCGCGCCGGCGGGCACAGGGGGGCTGGCCCGCGACCGCGAGGTGGTGTACACCGGACGATCAGACCCGAGAGGACTGGACCCGATGCAACCGAAACCCCTGGCGTTTTTGATCCTGCTCTCCCTGGCCCTGACCTTCGCGCTGCCCGCGGCGGCGATCAACGTGGACAAAGCCATCAAAAAGCTGCCCGATGAGGACCGCCAGATGATCGTCGCCCTGCGCATCTACATGCAGGAAGACGAGCTCGAGGCGTACCTCGAACTGGGGAGCCACGAGGCCCGCGTGGACTTCCTCGAGGAGACGGGCTACCTGCGCAAGTGGAGCAACATTCGCGAGGAGTACATGCCCCACGTGGTCAAACGCCAGGTGGTCAAGGGCATGAACAAGGACGAGCTGTGGATGACCTGGGGCAAGCCGGTCCAGGTCCGGCAGACCTTCTACGAGAAGGCCTATGTCGACATCTACACCTACTTCTTCTACGAGGACCGCAAGGGCACCGCGATCCCGACCTCGGATCGCGACGATCCCAAGTCCTACAACCGCCCCCAGTGGGAGATGAACGTCTACTTCCACAACGACAAGGTCGTCTCCATCCTCGAAGAGGGCGAGCTGTTCAGTCCCCAGGACCTGAGCGATCAGTTCCAGCCCCTGCCGGATGCCGTGGACAAGCCGGAGCCGGAGCCGGAGCCGGAGCCCGAGGCCGGCACCGAGGGCGGGACCGAGGGCGGGACCGAGGGCGGGACCGAAGCGGATACCGAGACCGAAGCGGATACCGAGACCGAGTAGCCCGGAGGCGCGTTCCCCCGTTCACACGGGGTGGAACCCGCTGTCGTTCAATTGCTGCGGCGCAGCAATCCTCCCCATCGCCGTTGGCGGGTTCGGCCACCGGCGCCAGCCGGACCGTAGCAACCCGCCCGATTCGAGTTGCGGGCTCCGCCGGACCGCTCGAATCGTTCTTGACTCGCGACCCGAGGGACCGACAGGGCTGAGGGGCCGGGGAGGCCGTCGGCTCCAGGGTCCGATGCGAGGTGTCGCCAGACGGTCCAGGAAGGACAAGGCGATGGAGGGGTCAGGGCTGGAGGACGGTCTCGATCCCCAGGGAGATGCCGGGCTCCTGGCCCGTCAGGGAACCGGTCCAGGTGTCCACGATGCGCGCGGTCCAGTGGTAGGCGGCGCTCAGGTAGGCGTCCTTGATCGCGGCCTGCTCGCTGGGCGTCAGGGCGACATTGGGCCGTTCCCCGACGATCAGGAAGGCCGCCGGCACGTCGCCGCGCCCCACACCGTACCGATCGGCGGCCACCAGGAACCGGTCTCGCAGTACGGGGTAGTTGACCGATCTCGCCGCGGACAATGCCTCCTGGACCTCACCCTCGCTGGTGTCCACGCAGATGGCAATCACCTGCAGTCCCAGCCCCCAGGTGGCGTACTTGCGCTGCAATCGCGCCAGCATCTCGAGATCCGCGGCTGTGTTGCCGGTGCCCGACAGGAAGGCCACCAGGACGGCGTCCCGGGGCTTCTCCGGGGAGACGCCGATGAAGTTGCCCAGCGTGGGCGTGGTGGATCCGGAGACCTCGGCGCTCACGGTCTCGTTGTACGAGTGAAGCATGAACACCGGGGCTTCGTCCCCGGCCGCCGCCATCGAGTCGGCTGCCGCGGACCCCGCGCAGGCCAGCGCCAGCGCGAACACGCAGGTCAGGAAGCCCGGACGGTTTCGATCGCTCATGGTGTCACCTGTCGTCAGACGGACACCACCAGACAGGTGATGTTGTCCTTCCCCCCCTCCGCGTTCGCCGCGTCGATCATCGCGTCGCAGGCGTCGGTCGGATCCGGATGGTTCTCCATCAACGTGAGGATCTCCTCGTCCGGCAGCTCGCTCCACAGGCCGTCCGTGGCCAGCAGGAGCCGATCCCCCGGATTGAGGGTCACGTGGAAGATGTCGATGTCCACGTCGTCGGTGGAACCCACCGAGCGCACGAGGATGTTCCCGGACGGGTGGGTCCGCGCCTGCTCCCGGGTCAGCTCCCCCATCTGCACCAGGTAGGCCACCAGGGAGTGGTCGCGGGTGATCTGCTCCAGGCTGCCCTCCCGCAGGAGGTAGCCCCGGGTGTCGCCCACGTTGGCCAGCAACGCCTCCGTTCCCCGGTAGACCAGGGTGGTGGTCAGCGTGGTGCCCATGTTGGACTCGTTCTCGCGTCCGCACTCGAGCACGGATCGATTGGCCAGGGAGAACGAGGTACGCAGGAGTCGTTTGAGGCTCTGGAGGTTGAACTCGCGGGTGGGGTCGTAGCGGGTGCCGGCCTCGGCGAAGAGGGTCTCGATGGCGAGGGCGCTGGCCACCTCACCCCGGTCGTGTCCCCCCATCCCGTCGGCCACGGCGCCCAGAGCCAGGTCCGGCCCGAACGTCTCGTAGTGCCACGAGTCCTCGTTGAGCTCGCGCACGCGCCCGGGGTCGGAGCCACCTCCGACGATCAGCTCTCGATCGTCGAGGGTCGCTGCGACCTCGGTCTCTTCTTCGGAGCCTTCCGCTGGTTCCATTCGATCGGTGTCCTGCACCTTGTCAGCGGACTCCGGATCGCGCGCTCGCTTCCCACTCATCGGTTCGTCCGAAACTCCGCTGCCCTCGCGGGACACACCTCCCCGCCCAGAGCAGCGTTCATCATCCGCCACGGCGCGAGGCAACGCAAGCGCCCGCCCCCCGATTCACCGGGGCCGTGCGAGCCTATCTCCAGCGGTTGGCCAGCTCCCTGGGCAGAAAGGGCCACCGCTGCTACCCTCCGACGGCAATGTCGGCGCTGTCCTACGAGGTGCTCCACAGGGATCGGCGGACCGCCGCCCGGGTGGGGCGCCTGTCGCTGCCCCACGGTCAGGTGGACACCCCGACCTTCATGCCCGTGGGCACGCGCGCGGCCCTGCGCGCGGCCACGCCGGCCCAGGTGCTCGCCACAGGCTCCCAGATGGTGCTGGCCAACACCTACCACCTCTCCATCCGCCCTGGAGAGGGGCTGGTCGCCAAGGCGGGTGGGCTCCACCGCTTCATGAACATGCCCCTGCCGATCCTCACCGACTCCGGTGGATTCCAGGTGTTCTCGCTGCCGGGCAAGGAGATCCGCGAGGACGGCGTCCGCTTTGCCTACGAGAAGGGGGGCAAGCGGGTCTTCCTCAGCCCCGAGCGGGCGATCCAGATCCAGGAGCAGCTCGGCGCGGACATCATCATGGCCTTCGACGAGTGCATCGAGTACCCCTGCGAGCGGTCCTACGCCGAGACCAGCGTCGACCGTACCACCCGCTGGGCCGAGCGCTGCCTGGCCACCCGCACGCGCACCGAGGACCAGGCCCTGTTCGGCATCGTCCAGGGGGCGATGTGGGAGGACCTGCGCCACCGCAGCGCGGACGCCCTGGTACAGATGGACTTCCCCGGCTACGCGGTGGGGGGATTGAGCGTGGGCGAGGGCCGCGACCAGATGGAACGGGTCCTGGACTTCACGGTTCCCCGCCTGCCCGAGGACAAGCCCCGCTACCTGATGGGCGCCGGACTGGCCGAGGACCTGCTGGCGGGTGTGGCCCGCGGCATCGACATGTTCGACTGCGTCATCCCCACCCGCCACGCACGCGGGGCGCTGCTGTACACCTTCCAGGGCAAGATGCGGATCACCCAGCGCCGCTACCGCAGGGACATGTACCCGGTGGACACCGCGTGCTCCTGCGAGTGCTGCCGGGGGTTCTCGCGGGCCTACCTGCACCACCTCTTCGACGCGGGCGAGGTGCTCGGCACCACCCTGGCCGTGATCCACAACCTGACCTTCCTGGCCCAGCTGATGGCCCGGATCCGCGAGGCCATCGCCGCCGACCGGCTGGACGAGTACACGCGGGAGTTCTTCTCGCGCTACCGACGCTGAGCAGGCGCTCCTCTCCGTTCAAGCATTCCCCGCCGCGGCCGATGAACCGATCGGGTGCTCCGTGCGCCCGGTGGGGAGGAACGCCGCCGTGATCCCGATGCTGGAATTCATACGCGACGGGAAGGCCCGTTTCCGGGTCCGACTGAGCCGCAGCGAGACCCGCGTGGGACGGGGCGCCCGCTGTGACGTGACGCTGCCCGAGGACCACGTCTCCCGGGTCCACTTCGTGGTGCGCCGGTCCGGCGACGGCTACCGGCTGCTGGACCGCTCACGCAACGGAACCCTGCTCAACGGAGACGCCATCGAGGAGGCGGACATCGCCGTCGGCGACCGGATCCACCTTCCCCCCTGGGACATCGGGCTGATCGCGGGCAACGGCACCAACCCGGCGCAGACCCGGGTGCAGGACCTCCTCAACCCGGCACCCGTGGTCTCGACCACCCTGGACGGGAGCCGCCTCCTGGTCCGTGCCGGGGAGATGCGGGTCTGCGATGGACCGGCGGCTGGCGAGCGGTACGTGATCCGCAAACCGGAGGTCCGGGTGGGCAGCGATCCGAGCTGCGACTGGGTGCTCCCCGGGGACGTGGACCCCGTTCACTTCTGCGTGAGGCTCGAGGACGGCCGCTACCGGCTGCGTGACGCGGGATCGGCCGAGGGGACGTGGGTCGACGGCGAACGAATCAGCGGCCCGGTGGAGCTGCTGGAGGGGGCGCGGGTCGCCGCGGGCGACACCGAGGTCGAGCTGGTCTCCCGGACCCACGAGGATCCGGTGCGCCCGCTGGGGACCGACCGGCTGGGAGACCTGGTGGGGGCGAGCCGGGTGATGCAGGAGCTCTACCAGATGATCCGCCGGGTGGCGCCGGCCCACGTGCCCGCCCTGGTCCTGGGCGAGAGCGGTACCGGCAAGGAACTCGTGGCCCGGGCGATCCACCAGTACGGTTCCCGCGCCGACGGCCCGTTCGTGGCCGTCAACTGCGGCGCGCTGCCCCGCGAGCTGGTGGAGAGCGAGCTGTTCGGTCACGTCAAGGGGGCCTTCACCGGAGCCACGTCCCACCGCAAGGGAGCCTTCCGCGAGGCCAGCGGAGGGACCCTCTTCCTGGACGAGATCGGCGACCTGACGCCCGAGGCCCAGGTGCGCTTCCTGCGGGTGCTGGAGATCTCACGGGTCCGCCCGGTGGGTGCCGACCGGGAGGAGCCGGTCGATGTGCGGGTCGTGGCGGCGACCCACCGCGACCTGGCCGCGGAGATGGAAGCCGGGCGGTTCCGCGAGGACCTGTTCTTCCGCCTGAGCGTGGGCCTGGTTCGCGTCCCCCCCCTGCGCGCCCGCCGCGAGGACATCCCCCTGCTGGCGGAGCATCTGCTGCAGCTGTCGGTGCCCGACCGGGCGCTGCGGATCGCCCCGCCCGCGCAGGCGGCACTCCGGGAGCACGGCTGGAGGGGGAACGTGCGCGCCCTGCGCAACGTCCTGCTGCGGGCCTCGATGCTGGCGGACGGGGACACCCTCGAGCTGCAGCACCTGCGCTTCGACCTGGTGCCCGGCAACGGCAGCGATCCGCTGATGGCCATGAGCAACGAGGAGATCGTCGGCTCCCTGGAGCGGGCGGAGCGCCAGGCGATCCAGCACGCCCTGGAGGCCTGCGGCGGTAACAAGAAGGCTGCGGCGCGGGTGCTCGGCATCGCCAAGTCCACCCTGCACGCCAAGCTGCGGCGCTTCGAGATGGGCTGAGAATCAGTCCCAGCGTTGCGGCTGGTCGTCCTCTTCTTCTTCTTCGTCGTCCAGGGTCGTGCCGGCGGTGGCCTCTCGCTGTTCCTTCAGATCGGCCTCGGCCCGGGCCCGGGCCTCCTCGTCGATGGAGTCGTCCGTCCCGGTGCTCTTGTCCAGGGAGTCGATCTTGAGCATCGTGCCGGCGAGGGTGTCGCCACTCTTGGTCTGGAAGGTCCCGACCAGCCACGAGGCCAGCAGCTGCTCCAGCTCGGGCTCCCGGTTGAGCATCTTCGTCCCGTGCCCGACCCCGTAGTAGATCTGCAGGTGGGAGACGCCCCTGGCCTCCCGGGAGAGCACGTCCGCGGACTTGGCGGCGTAGGAGTCCTCCACCGACACCACCAGCAGCAGGGGGCGATTGCCGTAGGCCGCCACCTGGCCGACGGTGTCCACGCCGTCGTACATCAGGCCCGGGCTCAGCAGCACCAGGGTCGAGATGGCGGGATCCTCGACGGCGTACAGGAGTGCCGCCGATCCCCCGACGTCGGCACCCACCAGCTGCACGCCATGCTCCCCCACGGCGCGCTCGTCGCGCAGGTAGAGCACCGACGCCTGCACGTCGTGGACCATCTTGAGGAAGTCCGCGTCGGTGAAAAGGTCCCGGTCGACGTCGCCGCCGGTGGCGGTCTGCACCGAGTCCCCGTGCCCCCGCAGATCGGGGGCCAGTCCCGCGACCCCGCGCTCGGCCAGCTTGTCCGCGATGTAGTCCCAGTCACCGCGACTGCGGCCGGGCTGGTGGAGGTACACCGCCGCGCCCTTCAGCGCGCCTTGTGCCGGGTGGTAGGTGGCGTGGATCACCACGCCGTCCTCGGTCTCGTACTGCACCGTCTCCGGGGCGGCGGCTGCCGGAAGCGCCACCCACGCGGTGATCCACAGCCCGAACAGGGGCCGCAGACGTCGCCCAATGCTCATACCAACTCTCGATTCGTCGCGCTGGTTGTCCGTCTCGCTTCGGGGTCTCGTCCCCGGTGGTGGAGCCCCGGCGCGGGGCTCGAAATCCGACTCTCGATCATATCAGACGGGGGCCGGCTTGACTCGATTCGGTACAGGCCTGAAGGAAGGCCGTGTGCCGGGCGGAATCACCGGCTTGAAAAGCGAGAGAAGGTGTGGTTTACCGGCGACTCTGCCGGGGCGGCTCCGCCCCGGGAAAGGCAAGACAGATGAGCAGCATCACCGAGGTTCACGCGCGAGAGATCCTGGACTCCAGGGGCAACCCGACCGTGGAGGTCGAGATCGGCCTCGACAGCGGCTTCATGGGCCGCGCGGCGGTCCCGTCGGGGGCGTCCACGGGCGTGCGGGAGGCGCTGGAACTCCGGGACGGCGACAAGGGCCGCTACCTGGGCAAGGGTGTCCTCCAGGCGGTCCGCAACGTCAACGAGGTCATCGCGCCGGCGATCCTGGGCTACTCGGCGCTGGACCAGGCCCTGATCGACACGATCATGTGCGACCTGGACAAGACCCCCAACAAGGCCGAGCTGGGGGCCAACGCGATCCTGGGCGTGTCCATGGCCACGGCCCACGCGGCGGCCGCGGACCTGGGGATCCCCCTGTACCGCTACCTGGGCGGCGTCCACGCCACCACCCTGCCGGTGCCGATGATGAATATCCTCAACGGGGGTGAGCACGCGGACAACAACGTGGACATCCAGGAGTTCATGGTCATGCCGGTGGGCGCCGGCTCCTTCCGCGAGGCCCTGCGCTGCGGCGCCGAGATCTTCCACACCCTCAAGGGCGTGCTGAAGGAGAAGGGGCTGAACACGGCCGTGGGCGACGAGGGCGGCTTCGCCCCCAACCTGGGCTCCAACAGCGAGGCCCTGGACGCCATCGTCGAGGCCATCGGACTCGCGGGCTACAAGGCCGGCGAGGACGTGGTGCTGGCCCTGGACGCCGCCGCCAGCTCCTTTTGCAAGGACGGCAAGTACCACCTGACCGGCGAGGGGCGCCTGGACCTGAGCTCGGCGGACATGATCGCGTTCTACGAGGACCTGGTGGAGCGCTACCCGATCAAGTCCATCGAGGACCCGCTGGACGAGGAGGACTGGGACGGATTCGTGGCCTTCAACAAGGCCCTTGGCGGTCGGATCCAGGTGGTTGGCGACGACCTGTTCGTCACCAACACCGAGCTGCTGGCCAAGGGCATCGAGACGACGGCGGCCAACTCGATCCTGATCAAGCTCAACCAGATCGGGTCGGTCACCGAGACCTTCGACGCCATCGCCATGGCGCGGCGGGCCGGCTACACCGCCGTGGTCTCCCACCGCAGCGGCGAGACCGAGGACGTCACCATCGCCGACCTGGTGGTGGCCACCGGCGCGGGCCAGATCAAGACCGGCTCCCTGTGCCGCAGCGATCGGGTCGCCAAGTACAACCAGCTGCTCCGCATCGAGGAGGAGCTGGGCGAGACCGCGAACTTCCTGGGCCCGGCGATCTTCAGCTCCGTCGGCCTGGTCGGCTGAGCGACGCCTGCCCCCTACCGGGGTGGCACAGCGAGCTCGCTCGCTGTGGGCCCGCTCCGTTCCCGATCTAGCCCGGAAACTCGAACACCCCCTTGATCAGCCCGTTGCCCGCCCGATCCCGGTGCAGGTGAAGGGCCCTCTGCCAGTCGTCGAGCCCGAAGCGGTGGGTCACCATCCAGCCGATGTCCAGCGCCCCGGTCTGCACCAGGTGCAGGGCCAGCTCGAGGGCGTTCCAGGTGCGGCCATCCCAGGGCTCCGCGTGGTGGTAGACGTTCGACGCTCGAACGGTCAGCTCGTCGGCGAAGATCGATGACCAGTCGATGCCCTTGGCCTGGGCCGTCAGCCCCGCCAGGACCACCGAGCCGCCGGCGCGGGTCAGCCTCAGGGCGTCGTCGATGGCCCCGTCGGCCCCCACGCACTCGTAGGTCCGGTCCGCCCCGCCCACCATCACCCGCTTGCCGATCATCGGCTTGAACAGCCGGGCGCCGGTGAGGTCGGCGATCTGTCCGTACAGGTCGGATCCCTTCTCGCCGACGATCTCGTCCGCGCCCAGCCGCCGGGCGGCGTCCGCCTGATGGGGGTAACGGGCGGCGACCACGATCCGCCCCGGACAGCCCAGCCCCTTGAGCGCCGCGAGCATGGTCAAGCCGATGGTCCCGGCTCCCTGGATGAGCACCGTCTCCCCCTCCCGCGGCGGGTCGAGCAGGACCGCGTGGATGCCCACCGCCAGGGGATCGAGGAGCACGGCGTTGTCGTCCGACACCTCCTCGGGGATGGCCATCAGCTGGGTCCGGTGGGCCAGGAAGTGGGACGACCACGAGCCCCCGGTGTCCTTGCAGTAGCCCGTGGAGAACCCCGGTGCGAGCGCCCCGTCGGTTCGCCGCGAGCAGAGGTTCACCTCCCCCCGCTGACAGGCGGGACACATGGGCTCGATGTCCCGCGGCCCGCACCACAGCAGGGGCTCCACCACCACGCGCTGCCCCACGCTCCAGTCCCCGGCCTCGTCGCCGACCTCGGCGATCACCCCCACGTTCTCGTGGCCGAAGGTGTACGGAAAGGACGAGAACGGCTCGAAGTACGGGCTCGTGTGCAGGGTGATCGCCCCGATGTCCGACCCGCAGATCCCCCCGAGCCGGGTCCTCACCTTGACCCACCGGGGACCCCGCAGCGCCGGTTCGGGCACGTCCTCGTCGTAGGTACACCCCGGCCCCCGGAAGAACAGCTCCCCCGACAGGGCGCCCAGGGCCTTGCCGGCAAGGTAGCGGGGGACGGTGGCCTGGAAACGGATCGCCTTCACGATGCACCTCTCTCCTTCAGGTACCCCTCGAATGTGCCCAGGGGCGACGGTGAACATTCGCACGGATGCCCCTCGGCGAACCACCAGCCCGGGTGGTCGCCCAGCAGGACGATGGAGGTCGAGCGGGTGCCGTAGATCTCGGTGTGGACGCAGAGGCGGCGAAGGGGGATGACGTCGGGTTCGTGGTCGGACAGGACCCGGTGGAGGCGGGGGACCAGGGTGTCGGCGGGCCAGGTCTCGATATCGTCGGTGAGCTCACGGGCCCGTCGGACCTTCTCCGCGTCCGGGTGGTCCAGCGGCCGGTTCTCCTGGACGTGGATCCCCGGGGACAGGGCCGTGGCCCGGTAGCGGTCGCCGTCCCGTGCGACCCCGAAGGCCGTTTCGACATCCGCCAGCAGCAGGAAGAACGGCCGCATCCGTTCCGGATCGATCGCCTCGGCGGCCGCGCGCGCCCCGGCCAGGTCGCCGGCGGCGAGCACCCGGTCCACCACGTCGCCCCGGCTCTCCAGCCCGGCCACGGGCGCCCGGTCGGGGGGGGCCGCGTTGGTCAGCACCGCGAGCACGCCGCCCCGGTTCACCCCGATCCAGGTCCCGCCCGCGCGCTGGTCACGGGGGGCGAACAGCGGTGGCGACGTCCCCTCCCCCGCCCCGGGCCGGATCGGAGCACCCGCCGCCGGGGGCGCCGACGGCCGGTCGTAGAACTCGTCCCGGTTGGCCGCCACCCACAGCGGCACCTCCGGATGGGTTCCCAGACCCAGGATCACGGTGCACACGGGGGGTCCTCGGCCGAGAGGGCGTCCGCGACCGCGCTTCCCAGCAGGGCGTGGCCCGCGGCGTTGGGATGGACCGCGTCCGCGAACCAGCCGATCCCGGCCCCCGCCGCCCGGAAGTACTCCGGCCCGTCGATCAGCGGGGCTTGCCGTTCCCGGGCGACCTGGCGCATCGCCTCGCGGTATTGCAGCACCGTCTCGGGCGGGGGGACGCTCTCGAAGTCCATGGGCGCGGGCAGCATCAGGTAGGCGGTCCGGGCCCCGAGCTTCTCGGCCTCGGTGCCGATGGCCTCCAGGTTTGCCAGGTAGTCGCCGAGGGGGACCGTGCAATAGGCGCCGGTGGGATCGGCCCCCACGTCGTCACGGGACGCGATCCAGCGCACGCGGGCCGGCCGCGTCCAGGGCGCCAGCCAGCGGCTCATCAGACGGACGGTCGCCAGGTGGTTCAGGGGAGACGAGAACCGGGCCACATCCGCCCTTCGCGCCAGCTCTGGATCCGCGCTGTACACGTCGCTCCACAGCGTCCCGACGATCACCCACGACGGCTCGATCGCCTCGCCCTTGTCCCGCAGCAGCGCCAGGGATTGCCGGGAGTCGTACCCTGGAATCCCACCGTGGACCGGCGTCACCCGGCACCCCCAGCTCTTCCCCAGGGCTTCGGCCGCGCGCTCGAGGAAGACCGCGGCGAGGGGTACGCCGTGGCCCCAGATCGACGAATCCCCCAGCGACATCAGGCGCGCCCCGCCATCGCTGGACGCCGGGAGATCGCGCCCGCGGAGGCCCAGGGAGTTGGTGGCGGTGGTCTGTGGGTTCAAGTGCTCGGCGTAGGCGCCGCTGGACCCGGCGGACCCGGCGGGGAGCGTCCAGCCGCGCTCCGAGTGGGGCACCATCACCACGCCACCCGAGAGCACCTCCTGCGCCTCCTGCCGCAGCCGCCGGCGGAACTCGTACTCGTCCTGGTCATAGGGGCCGGGGGACGGGATGGTACGCGCCTGCGACGGCCCCCAGGCCTCCACCCCCCGCGCCGCGAGTTCGATCGCCCCGAATCCCAGCAGCATCGCCACGAGGGTGAAGCCGAGCTTCCTTCGACGGCTGATTGTCGACGCGGCGAGGGGCATGACGGACTCCGACCCGACGGGCTCCCGCCGGACACTCGCACGATACAGGACCGCGGCGCGGGGGGTCATCTCGCCCTCACCCGCCAGGTGTCCTACCCTGGAGGCCTAGACAGAGGGCAGCCACCGCATGTCGTCGACTCCACCGCCTCCGTCGTGGTTCCGGGGCCAAGGCTTCCGGGGGATCGACGTGGCGGTCGCCCTCGCGCTGGCCGGCTACGGGGCGGCGCTGGCGGTGGTCCTGTGGTCCCGACTCGGGCTCCTCTACCCCGCCGGATCCGACGTGACGATCTGGGTCCGCTCGGCGGTCGATCTCGCTGCCGGACGCCCGACCCTGGGCGCCCCGGGGTACCCCGCCGCGGTCCGCTGGCTCGAGGCCCTGACCGGAGTGGATCCGCTGCAGGCGGGCGTGGGCGTGACCCGGATCTCGATGGCCCTGGCGGGCCCCGCGACCTATGCCCTGGCGCGCATGCTGGGCGCGGCCCGCCCCGCGGGGGTCGCCGCCGCGCTGCTGGTGCTGGCCGAGCCCCACGTGGCCAGCCTGGGCACCCAGATGCAGCCGGATGCGACGGCGATGCTGGTGCTCACCCTGGCCCCCGCCGTCGCCCTGGCCTACCTCCGCCGTCCCTCCTGGGGCCGCTTCGCGCTGCTGGTGCTGGTCACGGCCGGTGCGGCTCTGATCCGGGCCCAGCTGCTCTTTCTCGCCCCCATGGCGGCGCTGGTCGCGGCGGCGGCCCCCGGGGCGCCGTGGCAGAGGATCCTCCGGGGGGGACTGCTCCTCGGCGGGCTGGCGGCGGCGGTCGCCCTGGCGGTGCCGCTGGACTACCCCAAGTGGCCCCAGCCCTGGCTGAACCGCCTGGCCATGCCGCTGACCGACCTGACCGCACCGACGACCCCCAAGTACTGGACCGAGTTCGGCTCCCGCACGGCGCTCGACGAGGTCTACGAGCGTGGCCTGGTGAACCGGGTCCTGTTCTACGGCAAGACCGCGGTGAGCCGGGCCCCAGCCCTGTGGCTGTGGTGGCTCGCGGGCGTGGCCGCCGCTCTGACGCTGGGCCGGCGCCGACGGGTCGCCGTGCTGGCGGTGGCCCTGTGCGCGGTCCCCGCCCTCTTCGTGCACTCCAAGGACCGCCATGTGTTCATCGCCTTGCCGGTCCTGGCCGCGGCCATGGCCGCCTTCGCCTCTTCTCGACGGTCCCGCGCGGGGTGGATCGGCGGCCTCGGCGCGGGCCTGCTGATCTGGGGGCTGACCCTGGGCAGCTGGGGTCCGCGGGTGACCGCGATCCGGGAGCAGTCCGCGCGCACGGGGCAGCTGTCGGCCTTCGGCAAGGCCCTCTGCGTCCACCTGGAGCCGGGGGCCTTCGGCGACGGCCACCTGGACGCCTTCCTGAGCTGTCCGATCCCCACGGCCGTGCCCTGGAGTCCGGGCGCCGCCGTCGAGTGGAAGGTGGTGTGGGCGGGGGGCGATCCACCGGAGGGGTTCGGACCGCTCGACGTGGGCAACGACCTGTTCGGGGTGTACCGGCTGCGGCCGGACCTGGTGGGCACCCAGCGGCCGTGCTACGCCTCGAGTCCGGTCGACATGCCCCTGTCCCGGATGGACCCGGCGAGCGCCGGCGACTGGCCCCTGGAGCCCCCCTGCGACGGATCGATGCCCACCGGCTCCGACCGCTGACCGGGCCGGCTCACTCCCCCAGGTACTTGACGATCTCCTCGCGGGCGCGCGGCTGGTCCGCGGGGACGGCTTCCAGGGCGGCGTTGCGGGATTCGATCATCTTGGCGGCGTTCCCGCGGGCGTCGTGGAGGCGCCCCCACAGCAGGTGGTCGGCCCAGCTGACGTGCCCCTCCTGCGAGCCGCGGATCTGGAGCAGCAGATCCTCGGCGTCCCGGAGCTTCACCCCCTGGTCCAGATAGCACTGCACCAGCATCCGCGCGGCGGGGGCGGACACGGGCTGGACCTGGCAGGTCCCGGTCCCGCAGTGACGCTTGATGCCGGTCTCCAGCACATCGGCGGCGCCGACGGGGTCCTTGCGCTGCATGCGCGACTGGCCGAGCATCATCGCGCCCTCGACCAGCTTGGGGGCCAGGGTCGTCACGCGGTCGAAGGTCGCCTCCACCGCGTCGTGGTCCTCCATCGCCAGCTCGATGCGGCCGCGGAGGAACATCAGGCTGACGTTCTCGCCCTGGTCCTCCACTGCGGCGTCCAGCAACGCGCGGGCCTCGCGGGGCTTCCCCAGTCCCAGCAGGGCGTCGGCCTCCAGCAGGCCCACCTGGAGCATGCCCGCCCGGTCGATGGGATCGAAGCCGATGTCCTCGCGGGCGAAGGCGAGCTCCTTGGCGGCGTCGTCGAAGCGATCGAGGCTCAGGTACGCGCGGCCGAGTTCGAACGCGACCAGGGGATCCTCGGGATCCGCTTCCTTGTAGGCCTTCAGCCCCTCCACGGCTGTCTCGATGCCGCCTTCGTTGAGCGCCAGCACCGCGTCCCGGTAGTCGTCCGGTCGCTCGCGGTACTCCTCGGCGACCTCCTCGACCAGGGTCCCCAGCAGCAGCTCCCATGCCACCTCGGGGGGATCCTCTTCGCCCACGGCCCCCTCGGAGGTGAACAGGGCCTGGGGCTCGGCCTCCGCGGCCAGGGCGTCTTCCAGCATCGCCATCCGGTCGGTGACCCGGGCCTTCTGGCGATCGTCGCGACACAGCTCCTGGGCCGTCTGCAGGTGGTGCACGGCCCCCTCCAGATCCCCGCCCTCCTGGCTCAGGTCGGCCTCGCGCAGGTTCATCTCCACCAGCGCGGCCGCGGCCTCGTCGGCGCCCGTGCGGGCCTGCTGCGCCAGCTCGCTCGCCTCGTCCGAGCCCTTCTCGGCCCGCTCGAACAGGTCCAGAGCCTCGGCCGGCAATCCCCCGTCGAGCGCCTTGCGCGCCCGCGCCAGCTGTTGCTCCGGCTCCGCCCCGAACAGTCGCTTGAGGAACGACATGCCTCACCTCCAGCGGCCGCAGGGTAACAGAAGGTCCGGGCGACGAGGGACCCGGGCAACTCTGTGCACTCGGATGCACGGTTGACCGTGGGGTAGTTCCCTCGTAGAACGTCCGACCCTGGGGACCCCGATGTCCGAGTGGCCGTCCATCAGCGTCTGCTTTCCCGTGTACAACGAGGAGGGCAACATCGAGCGCGCCGTCTCCGAGGCCTCGGCCGCGCTGCGCGGGCTGTGCGACAGGCCCGAGATCGTGGCCGTCGACGACGCCTCCACCGACCGGACGCCGGAGATCCTGGCCGACCTGGAGCGACGCTTCCCCGAGCTGCGAAGCATCCGCCTGCCCCACAACACACGATTCGCCGGGGCGCTCGCGCGGGCGCTGAAGGAGGCCACCGGCGAGGTGCTCTTCTACACCGACTCCGACTGCCCGGTGGAGTTCTCGGAGCTGGCGGTGGCCATGCCGCTGATGCGGGAATCGGACCTGGTGATCGGCTACCGCATGGACCGGCACGAGGGCGCCCGGCGGGCGTTCTACTCGTCGGGCTACAACACCATGATTCGCGCCCTGTTCGGACTCAAGATCCGGGACGTCAACTTCGCCTTCAAGCTGTTCCGCCGCGAGGTGATCCAGTCCATGGACATCCGCTCCACGGGCTCGTTCATCGACGCCGAGATCCTCCTGGAGGCGCGCAAGCGGGGGTTCCGCCTGCGCGAGATGGGGGTGATCTACCGGCCGCGGCGGGCGGGGGAGAGCACCCTGGCCGACGTGGGGATCGCCCGCAAGTGCGCTCGAGAGGCGTTCAAGTACCGCCTGGGTCTCCCCCCCTTCAGCCGCAATGGCCACCACCCCGGTCCCGTCGACGGGGAGCGATGACCTCGACCGGGCGGACGCTGGTCGTCTGCGGCGACGACCTGGGTCTCCACCCCGCCGTCGACGAGGGCATCGCCCGCGCCCACGACGAGGGACTGCTCCGCTCCGCCTCCCTGATGGTCACCGGAGAGTCCGCGCAGCACGGCGTGGGCCTGGCGGAGGCGCGCTCGACCCTGACCGTGGGTGTCCACCTCTCCCTCCTGGACGTCCCGCCCGCCGGCGATCCGGCGCCCTGGATGGGGCTGCTGGACGGGCACGGGCGATTCCCCCCGAGCGTCCGCGGGAGCTCGCTGGTCCGGATGGCGGCCCGCGCATCGCGGCGACCGGATGCGGCCCTGGCCGAGTTCGAAGCCCAGATCCTTCGGGCTCGCACCCTGGGCCTGCGCCCGTCCCACGTGGACGGCCACAACCACCTACACCTGCTCCCGGCCCTCTTCCCGGGGGTCGTGGACCTGTGTCTGCGACACGAGATCCACTGGATCCGCGTCCCCCGGGCGCCGCTCACCCGCCTCGTCCGCCGGCGCTGGTCCCTCGACCGCGGCGGGAGCAAGGGCACCCTCGTGAGGGCCTTGGGGCGGGTCGCCGCGCGGGCCGTCCGCCCGCCCCTCGGGGCCGCCGATCACCTGGTCGGCCTCGGCCTGCACGGGGATCGGGTGACTCCGGCGGCCGGGACACGCCTGGCCAGGCTGCTGTCCCCCGGCATCACCGAGTGGATGGTCCACCCGGTGGTCCGGTCCCGCGACTTCGCCCGGCGCTTCCCCTGGGGTGAGGGCTGGGGCGGCGAACTCGCGACCCTGTGCGACGCGGACGTGGCCGACGCCGTGGCGCGGCGGGGGGTCGCCGTGGCAGGATTCGGGGCGCTCCGATGACCGATTCCGCGCCGACCTCCGCCATCGCCGATAGTAGCCCGCGCTGGCGCGCCCGCTTCGGCCGCGCCCTCGGCTCCCCCTGGTCGGTGTCCGTGGTGATGGCCGCCAGCGTCCTGCTGGCCGTACTCGGCAGCCTGGACCGGGACTTCTACGCCCTGGAGGCCGACCTGATCCTGGCGGCCCAGCTCGACTGGGCCGAGATGCGGGAGATCCTGGCCGGCACGCTGAAGGACCAGAGCCCGTTCTACCTGTGGGTCCTCCACTTCTGGACCGCGATCGTCGGCGACGGGACGATGACCATCCGGGCGGTGAGCTTCGGCTTCGGCGCCCTGGCGGTGCTGTACACCTACCTGCTCGGCCGCGCCTGGCGGAACCACTGGGTGGGGCTGCTGGCCGCGGTGCTGATCGTGGCCATGCCAGCCTACCTCGAGCACGCGCGTACGGCCCGGATGTACATCGTCTACCTGGCCTGCTTCACCGGAGCCATGGCCCACGCCGCCCGGTACCTGCGGGGCGGCCGCCCCTGGGAGTTGCTGGGCTGCGGAGTCCTCGCCCTGGCGGGCATCTACAACCACTTCCTGGGCTTCGGCCTGTCGGCCATGGCGCTGGGGTACCTGGTGGGGGGCTCCCTGATCTCGCGCCCACGCAAGCGCGCACTGTGGACCGGCCTGACGGTCCTGATCGTGGCCGGACTCTCGATCCCCCAGGTCCTGCGCTTCTCGGCCGCCTGGGCCCGCGCCGGCAACAAGGGCAACTTCTACTCGGTGTCCGGATCGGCCGAGGAATTCCTGCGCTCGGTGAACATGGCCCAGTTCTTCTCTGGACTGAAGCTGGGCGACGTCATCCCCCTCCCCGCGCCCGCGCCCTTCTGGGTCGTGTTCGCGCTGCTACTGGCCGTGGCGGCCTGGGGCGTGGTCAAGCTCGACCGCCGCTGGGACCGACTCGTCGCCGTCGCGTGGTTCCTGGGCGGCGAGGGTGCCATGCTGTACCTGCGGATCGCGCGCGGGGCCGACGTGCGGGATCGCTACCTGTGCTTCGTGATCCCGGTGATGGCGATCGTGATCGCCTCGGCCTTCGTGGAGCGCCGCTGGACCCAGCCCGACTCGCCACCCGCGTCCCGCGGCCGCAAGGCCCTGACCTGGGCCGTGGCCGCGCTCCTGATCCTCCTGACCGTGATGTTCGGCATCGGCACGGGGGGCCAGTTCGTCTCCCGGACCCGCCCCTACAGCGAGGTGATGGGCTGGATCGATCCCCAGCTGAAGGAGGGGGACATCGTCGGCGCGTACCCGGGCTGGACCCACAACGGTCTGCGGATCTACGCCGAGCACGGGGTCTACGCCACCGCCAACCTCCAGCAGCTGCGCAAGCGCAGGCCCGAGGGGAAGATCTTCTTCGTGGTCAGCCGGATGAAGCAGCACGACCCCCAGCGGGAGCTGGCCTGGCTGGAGCAGAACGCCTTCTTCGTGGAGCGCAAGGACTTCTTCCGCACCCGGGTCCACGTCTACGACTTCGCGGCCATGGGCAAGGCGCGCAGGGCCATCGCCGAGACCTGGAAGGAGCAGATCGAGAGCGACGAGGGGGAGGGCTTCCGTCTCCTGGTGGGCGGCGACGCCCGCTTCACCGCATGGAACGCACCGCCCAGCTCGTCGGGCCTCTCGCACCTCCAGGCCAGCCTCTCGGCGGCGGATCTCTCCCTGATCCCCATCGCCCCGCCCGCGTCCGCGGACGGCCTGGATCAGCTGCGGGCTCAGTCCCTCGCGGTGAGCCTCGGCGGGCGGGGGGTGGACGCCACCGCGGTGCTCCCCTGGCCCGGGGAGTTCGAGGCCTCGGTCGACGAGATCGCCGGAATGCTGGAGGGACGGATCGGCAACGTGCTCACCGACGGCACGGTGCGGCGTGCCGAGGCGGGCGGGGCTACCCTGGCGGTGCTCGCGGCGGAGCTGGGCACGGCGGACGGCGAGCCGCTGGACGCGGCCATCGCCCGGGTTCAGGGGCTGTCGGCCGAGGTGGACCACGTGGTGGTGCTGGCCTCCTGGGCGCCCGGCCCCGGGGGCAACTCCACCGGCGCCCACCGCATCGCGGGTCGGCTGCTGCTGGAGGCGGGCGCGAGCGCCGTACTCGGCCGCAGCGGCGGCTCGGACACCCCCCTCGAGGTCACCTCCGACGGCGTGCTCGCCACCAACCTGGGCACCGTGCTCACCGCCCGCAGGACGGCCGCCGGTTCCCCGGACGCGGAACGCCCCGAGGGCCGACTGCTCTACCTGCTCCTGCAACCCGACGGCCGGGTCGCGGTGGAGACGCTGGTGGTCCGCCCGGACAGCAAGGGCTCCCCCGTGCCGACCACCACCGAGAGCCTGGCCCTCGCCCCGGTGCCGCGGCGCGATCCCGTGGGCTTCCGCTTCCGCGATCACCTGGCCCAGGCCTCCCTTTCCATCGAGGGCGGGCGGCGCGACGGGGCGGACTTCGAGTCCCACGTGCCCGACTCGGCGGGGGAGCGCCGGCCGCGCAACGTACGCCGCTGGGGCAAGGACTGGTGGCAGTACGTGGGCGAGGTGGACGACGTCTGCGGCAAGCTCTCTCGCCCCGCGATCTGGGCCCACCCGGTGCGTGACGGAGAGCTGATCCTCCACTTCGAGGACGTGCCCCTCGGGGCCCGCATCGACGGCTACATGGGGATCAGCGACCGCTCGTTCTCCTCGCTGGAGGCCAAGCGAAGCAAGGGCAACAAGAAGCGGGTGCGCCTGGACCCGACCTTCCTCGATGTGTGGATCGACGGGGAACGGATCGCCACCGTGGACGGCTGCCGGGAGCGGGGCTGGCGGAGCTTCCGGGTCGACACGGTCGGGCACGACGGATCGACCGCGGACGTCACCTTCCGGGTCCACACCGAGGCGTTCGCGAACCACTGGTACTCCTTCGACGCCTGGGTGGTCCACCCGGAGCCGCCCGAGGCCCCGGTGGTCGCCGATTTCTGGACCGGTGATCCCCGCCTCGATCTGGCGGACCTGCTGGACGACGCCCGGGTGGGCGTCCGCCACGACGATGGCCGGTACCGGGACTGCTCGGATCCGGTGAAGGGGCACGGCTACATCTCCGGCGAGGAGAAGGGGCCCCGCGGGGAGGGCAAGCTCAGCCACCGCCGCCGCTGCGGCCGCAAGAAGGACACCTGGAACGTGGTCGCCACCACCCGCCAGAAGGCCGCAGGCGACCTTCGGGACTGCATCTGGGCCCACCCGGTGGACGACGCCGCCATCGAGATCGCGTTCGCCGACGTGGATCTCGGCACCTCCCTGGGCGGGTACATGGCGATCACCGACCTGGCGCTGGACAAGCGGGACTTCCCGGTCCACCTCGAGATCCTGGCCGGCGACGACGTGCTCTACCGCGCCAGCCGTTCGACCGAGCCGGGCTGGCACGAGTTCCGCGTGGACACCTCGCCGTGGCAGGGCGAGGCCACCGACCTGCTGCTCCGCGTGGAGACGGACAAGCAGCGCTGGCGCCACTTCTGCTTTGCGCTGGGGGTGGACTGAGTAGAGGCGTCAGCGGTCCGACGTCTCGGCGTCAGGTGTAGACGCCTAACGCAGCCGCTGTAGCTGCTTTCGGATCCGCTCGGTGCGTTCGGCGCTGCCGGCCCCGCCGGGGTCCAGTTCGAGGACCATCTTGAGCCGTTCGCGGGCGTCGTGGCGCATGTCCTGAGAGCGGGAGACGGCGCCCTCCATGGCGAACTGGGCAGCGGCGAGGCGGCGGGAGCGGGGTTCCACGAGCTTGTTGCGGTAGGCCAGCCGCGGGCCCGACGCGAGCAGGGTGGACGACGCCTTGTCCAGGACCTCGCCCACTTCCTGACGCACCGTGGCCAGGTCCCGGGCCTCCCCGTCGAGGGGGGGAGCCGCCTCCAGGGTCTGCCGGGCCGCCTTCACCGCCGCATCGATCCCCCTCTCCTCGTCGGACCAGTGGCGGCCGATGAAGCTGAACAGGTCCATGGAGCGCCGTCCGTGCAGCCGACGGAGGGCCGACACCGCCAGCCGCCGTTCCCGGTCGGCGCCCGAGGGCTCCGGGCCCAGCTCCGCGAGCCCCAGATCGTGCAGGGCGAGCACCAGCTGGATCAGCGGCCGGGCCTCCCCGGACTCGCTCTGGGCCACCTGGGCCAGGGGCTGGTCGCGGTCGAAGAGCTTGAGCAGCAGCCGCTGGCTGTCCCGGTCCACCGGGAACTGCTCCCGCAGCTGCTGGCCCAGCTCGGTGGGGAAGACCCGCTCCTCGGAGTGGCGGCGCAGCAGCTCCACGCAGCGATCCTCGCTCATGTCCTCGTGGACTCGCATGGCGTTGCGGATCAGCGAGGCGACCAGGGACGCCGGGGTGTGCTGGAAGAGGGTGTCGATCTCCGGCATGGAGAAGAACCGGAAGCTCCCGTGCACCTGGGTCAGCATCTCCGAGAGCTCGCGACTGGCGGCCTCCTGACGCAGGCGCTTGACCTGGTACTCGTCGAGCAGCCGCAGGCGCGTCACGATGGACATGTAGGGCCGCCCCAGCACCTGGGAGAGGTAGCGGCAGCGGCGGGCCACGTCGGGCTCCAGCAGCTTGCGCTCGGTGGCGATGCTCTCGTAGGCGTTGTGGCTGGCGGAGGGCCGCCTCAGCAGGTGGACCGGGAACCCCTGGCGGAAATAGACCCAGTAGCGCGCAGCCACGCAATCCACCACCATCACACCGCTGAGGCGGTCGGCGACCACCTCCAGCAGCACCGGACCCCAGCCCGCCGGGCCGACGCTGCCGGCGAAGCGCAGCGTGGACGGCAGGGAACGCCCCTCCAGGTCCGGTAGTGGGATCCCCTCCTCCACCGGCCCGAGGACCGACAGGGATTCTCCGGCGTCCACCGACGCCAGCGAGGGCTCCGGCCCCGTCTCCACGGCCGAGACCACCGAGTCGGCCATGCCGGCGTCGGTCTCGCTGTCCTCCACCTCGATGCTGAAGCTGTCCTGGGAAGGCTCCTCCTCCAGGTCCGCCCACTGGAGCCCGCGGCTCTCTCCCACCGAATCCTCGGTCTCCTCGGAGGGTTCGCCGTCGGCCGACTCGTCGTCGGGGGCCCCGGCCTCCACCGACTCGTCGGTGTCCTTGATCGCCACCGGCTTCGGGGAATCCGCCTTGTCCCCTCCGGGCGCACCGATCCCCGCGTCGGTCTCGGGCGCCCGCACGCTGGTGGGGGAGTCCGCTTCGGTGTACCCCCGCCGTCGGCCCCGCGGCGCGAAGAGGTTCACCAACCCCGACGGGAGCAGGTCGAGGTAGATCACCACCCCATCGGGTGTGGTGTCCCCCACCTCGCCGCCCACCTGGAAACCCCAGCGGGCGAAGGTGAGCTGGATGTCGACCACCACCCGCTGCCCCTGGGCCAGATCCGCCTCGTTGGCGCAGGTCAACACCCCGTACCTCAGCCCCGAGCGATACGCCGACCACGCCTCCTCGCGGGTGGTGTAGGTCAGCTGGATCGGTGTCGACTCCCCCATCCTCGTCTTCCCCTCGGTCCTCCCTCGCGCTCCGCAGGCCTCACGGCTGCAGTTCGATCCCCAGATACAGGCTCAGGCTGTGGTGCAGCTTGCCGAACTGCAGATCGTACATGGCCTCGCCGGTGGCGTCGTCGTTGCGCACCAGGAAGTCCCCGCCGTGGAACGACAGGTGATCCCGCAGGTCCAGGACGATCCCCCACTTGCTGGTGACGAAGAACTCCAGCCCCAGGCCCAGGTTGACGCCGCCGCCGGTCATCCGCAGCGTGGGCAGCCGAAGCACACCCACCGAGGGCTCGTAGACCACCAGGTCGAGCCCACCGCCAGCGGTCAGGTAGAGGCTGAACCGCTTGTACCAGGGCCGGAACTTCAGGTTGATCGACGGCAGGTGCACCAGTGAGTACACCAGCTTCAGGTTCTCCTCGAGCTCCGGGTCCGGGCTCTCCCATTCCTCGAGCCGGGTCTTGTAGCCGAAGCGGATCAGGATCGAGAGGTGGTTGCCCAGCGTGGGCCCGGCCTCCAGATCGACGCCGGCGCTGGCCCCGGCCGGGACCCTGCCCCGGTCCATGAGCGCGTCGGCCACCGGCTGGTTGAGCTGGAAGTACCAGCCACCACGGATGCCGATCTCCAGGCCGTCCGCCTGGAGCTTCGGTTTCCCCCCCGCGGCGGCCGCAGACAGGGACACGGCGGTGATGGCTGCCAGGACGACGGCGGGAGCGAGCCTGCGGATCACGGTCCCTCCTCGGGGTGCGATGCCCGATCAGCGTACCCGCGCGGATGCCCGCGATGCCAGCGATAGGCGTCGGCCACGATGTCGGTGAGGTCCAGGGAGGGCTCCCAGCCCAGGACCGCGCGGGCACGCTCCCGCGACGCGACCAGCGCCGCCACGTCCCCCGGCCGGCGGGGGGCGAGTCGGGTGGGTGGCCGCCAGCCGGTGGCCCCCTCGACCGCGTCGATCACCTGCATCACCGAGTACCCCGTCCCGGTCCCCAGGTTCGCGACCCGATCATCGCCGCCGTCCAGCAGGTAGGCCATCGCTCGCTCGTGGGCCGCCGCCAGGTCCCACACGTGCACGTAGTCCCGCACGGCGGTCCCGTCGGGGGTGGGGTAGTCGGTCCCGAAGATCTGCAGGGGGCGCTCGGGCCCGGCGTTGAGCAGGTTGGGCAGCAGGTGGCTCTCGGGGTGGTGGTCCTCGCCCATGGTGCCGTCGGGGTGGGCGCCGGCGGCGTTGAAGTACCGCAGGCACACCCCGCGGATTCCCGGCCGGCCCGCGATCTCGTGCTCCATGGCCAGCTTGGTCTCGCCGTAGGGGTTGTCGGGACGCAGGGGGTGGTCCTCGACGATGGGGGTGGCCTCGGGCTCGCCGTACACGCAGGCCGACGAGGAGAACACGATGTGGGCGACCCCCGCCTCCTCCATGGCATCCAGCAGGGCCCGGGATCCCTCCACGTTGTTGCGCCAGTACAGCGCGGGCTCGCGGACCGACTCCTCGACCTGGATCAGGGCCGCGAAGTGGAGCACTCCGTCGAAGGGCTGCGCCCCGAGCACGGCGGCGAGCTTCTCCCGGTCGTGGAGGTCCCCCGGGACGAAGGCGCCCCAGCGCACAGCCTCCCGGTGCCCGGTGACCAGGGAGTCGTACACCACGACCTGGTGGCCGGCCTCGGCCAGGAATCGGGCCGCGTGACTCCCCACGTACCCGGCACCACCGGTGACCAGAATCGTCGCCATGGAACCTCCACGTAGCCGGCGAATGATACGCGAAGTGGGTCGGTGCGCCAGGGACGAGGATGTCGCCGACCTGCGGGAGATCAGCCCTCGCAGCCCTCCATGAAGTACGAGGGCGAACCCACCCCCGCGGAGAAGGCGCCGGTGACGGTCTCGGCCTTGACCCAGTGGCCGGGGGCACCGTCGTGGCTCACCAGGACCAGGTAGGTCTCGTCCTCGCCCGAGCCGTCGGTGACCTCGAAGAGCACGATCAGGTCGCCGACCTCGATGTCGACCCCGAAGGAGAGGTCGATCCACGAGCCCTCGGGGCCGACGGCGACGTACGCGCCGTCCTCCTCCCCCAGGGCCGCGTCCGGCGCCGGGTGATCGTTGTCGGCCTGGGGCACCTGGGAGGCCACGACCTCGCTGGCGTATCCCACCACCCCCGTGTCCCGGCGCAGCAGGACCGCGTCGATGTCCGGACCGGGATCCCCGGTGTCCCCACCGTCCGCCCCACAGACGCGGACGACGGTGTACAGTCCCGGCCAGTCCAGGCCGGTGTCGTCGTCCCCCGCGGTGGTGTCGTCGTCCGCCGCGGAGTCGTCGTCCCCGCCGACTGAGCCGCTGTCGTCGTCGTCGCCGCCAGGGCACCCGGCCAGGGCCAGCCCCAGCGAGACGAACCCGGCCACGAATGTCGTGTTCCTCATCTCCTGCCCTCCCGGGGCCATCGTAGCAGTATAGTGGGCGCCTTCATCCCACCCGAGGGAGGCGCGAATGGCGGCGAGGATCATCAGCGGTACCGCGGTGGCACGGGAGGCTCGCGGGGAGGCCGCGGTCAAGGCGGCGGAGTTCGAGGGGCAGATGGGGCGTCCCCCCGGGCTGACGGTCGTCCTCGTGGGGGAGGATCCGGCGTCCCAGGTCTACGTCGGGCGCAAGGAGAAGGCGTCCGCGGCCGTGGGCATCCGCTCGCAGACCCTCCGTCTGCCCGCCGACACACCCCAGGTGGAGTTGCTGGCGACCGTGGAGCGTCTCAACGGCGATCCCACCGTGGACGGCGTCCTGGTCCAGCTCCCCCTCCCCGGCCACATCGACCAGCAGCGCATCATCGAGGCCATCGATCCGGCCAAGGACGTGGACGGCTTCCACCCGGTGAGCCAGGGACGGATGCTCGCCGGACTCCCCGGACTGCGCCCCTGTACCCCGGCAGGGATCGTCGAGCTGCTCCGCAGGAGCGAGGTGCCGCTCTCGGGTGTCCGGGCGGTGGTGGTGGGCCGTTCCAACATCGTGGGCAAGCCGCTCGCAGCGATGCTGATGCAAAAGGGCGTCGACGCAACGGTGACCGTCTGCCACTCGCGGACCCGGGATCTCGCGGTCCATACCCGCGAGGCCCAGGTGCTCGTCGCCGCCCTCGGGCGTCCGGAAGCGATCACCGCCGACATGGTCCGCGACGGCGCGGTGGTGATCGACGTGGGCATCCACCGCCTCGAGGCCCCGGACCGACCGAAGGGGACGAAGCTCGTGGGGGACGTGCACTTCGAGCCCGTGGCCCGGGTGGCCTCGGCCATCACCCCCGTGCCGGGTGGGGTCGGCCCCATGACCGTCGCGATGCTGATGCTCAACACCGTGGAGGCGGCGGCGGCACGCTGACGAATATCCGCCGATCGCCGGCGTCCATGGTTCCCAGACGCCCAGCCGGCCCCGATTCGGCTTGCCGCGCGCAGATCGCCGTCTTTACACTGCGCCCTGGAGGCTCCATGCGACCGACCGCCGCGTTGCTCTTCCTTGCCATGGCCAGCCTGCTGGTCGGGGCGACCCCCGATCCGCCGGAGGTCACCGACGCGGAGACCGAGCTGCTCAAGGTGGGCAAGATGGTGATCCGCACCAACGTGGACGACCAGCCCTACAAGATGATGGGGATCATCGACCTGCCGGTGACCGACGAGCGGCTCTGGGAGGAGATCCTCGACTTCGACGCGCGGCTGGCCGAGAACAAGCCGGCCAAGGACTTCGAGATCTACAAGGACTACACCGAGGGGTCGGTGCGCCACATCTTCGCCCGCTGGGACCTGAAGATCCTCGGGCAGGAGATCACCTACTACAACCACTACCGCTACGACGCGAGCGAGTCCCACTTCTGGTTCTCCCTCGACCCCGATCTGGACTCGGACATCGCCAAGGCCGACGGCTACTACCTGATCGTGCCGTCACCTATCTGGGAGGGCGGCTCCCGGTTCATCTACGTGGCCGAGACCGACAGCGGCCGCAAGATGCCCGACAGCATCCGCAGCTGGCTGGCGAACCACGCGATGAAGGACATGCTCAAGGCGATCCAACGGCGGGCGATCGAATAGGCGTCAGGCGTCAGGCGTCAGGCGTCAGGCGTCAGGCGTCAGGCGTCAGGCGAAAGAATCCTGCCCGCTGCCTGCGGAAGCCTCCTACGAGGCCTCACCGAAGATCGCCTCGCAGGCACCGGCGACCGACACCCCCAGCGACATCGTGAAGTCGATCTCCAGGGAGGTGGCCTCGTCCGGGCCCACGCCGGTGACCACCACCTCGGGCACGATCGCCCCCTCGGTGACGTAGTCGGTCAGGTCCAGTTCTTCGTTGACCTGCAGCGCGACCCAGGACTTGCCGTCCGGGATGTCCGTCTGCTCGGCCAGCAGCTTGCGGTCCAGCCCGGGGGCGCTGATGAAGAAGGCGATCTCGTCCAGGAAGTCCAGTCTCCCCGATCCCCCCACGGCGGTCAGGGAGGCCGAGACCACGTGAGCCTCGCCCACAGCGGCGGCGGGGCCGCCGTACTGATCCATCTCCGGTGAGTCCAGGGGATCGAACGCCTCGCCGGTGGAGATGACCTCCCCCTGCAGCTCGACACCCGCGAACTCGCCCGGGATGGGAAGGGTCTGGGCGTGATCGATATCGACCAGGTCGAACTCGGCGTCGCAAGCCAGGGCGACGGCGAGGACCACGAGGACCATCAGGACGGGGCGGCGTGCGCGGGCGATGTGCATGGTGGAGCTCCCGATCTTGGTTGGGTCAGAGTAGCAGATCGTCTATGACAGGCTAGACTTGAGGATCGGGGAGCGGCGATACCCGGATCGGAGAGGGAACGATGCGAGCTTGGTTGGCGATCGGCCTCGCGCTTGTCATCGGGGGGCTGACGGGCTGCCCGAAGCAGAACCCGACGGACGACGACGACACGA
>CAZITQ010000091.1:0-33433 GCA_964542165.1 uncultured Rickettsiales bacterium | reverse complement strand
AGGACTCCTCGCAGCCGTAGCGATCCAGGATCTCGTCGACCCGTGCCTGTTCCATGAGTCTCAGACTCCCAATTCTTCGCGCTTGAGCAGATAGTCCCATTCCGCCTGGAGGCGTTCCTCGATCTGCGCGATCAGGTCGTCGGTCAGATGGCGGAACCGCCCCTGGATCTGGGTGTAGTCCTTCAGCGACCGGAGCTCGTCCGGCTTGACGTTGACGGTCACCTTCTTGCCGTCGCGGACCTCGTAGAGCGGGAACGCCCCGGACTGCACGGCCAGGCGGCCGACCTCGATGGCCAGCTCGGGGGCCATCCGCCAGCCGGTGGGGCAGGCGGAGTAGATGTGCAGGTACGAGGGCCCGCGGATCTCCGCCGCCCGCTTGACCTTCTCCATCATGTCGAAGGGGTAGGACGGGCTGGCCGTGGCCGCGTACGGGATCCGGTGGGCCGCCATGATGTCGATCACCGGCTTCTTCCACGTGTACTGGCCGATGGAGTTCTTGCCGGCCGGGCTCGTGGTCGTGCTGGCGCCGAAGGGGGTCGAGCTGGAGCGCTGGATCCCCGTGTTCATGTAGGCCTCGTTGTCGTAGCAGACGTAGATCATGTCGTGGCCGCGCTCCATGGCGCCGGACACGAACTGCAGGCCGATGTCCGCCGTGGCCCCGTCGCCGCCCATGGCGACGAACTGGATCCGGCGGTCCGGCATCTTGCCCTTGCGGACCAGGGCCTTGTAGCCGGCCTCGATCCCCGAGCACACCGACGCCGAGTTCTCGAACGCCACGTGCATCCACGGGATGTCCCAGGCGGAGTCGGGGTAGGAGCTGGTGATGATCTCCATGCACCCGGTGGCCGAGGCCACGATGGTGTTGCGGCCCAGGGCCTTGTGGACCAGCCGCACGGCCAGCGCCTCGGCGCAACCCTGGCAGGCCCGGTGGCCGGGGCAGAGGTAGTCCTTCTCCGGGAGAAGTCGAGCGGCGTAGACGTTCAGGTTCTCGATGGTCATCGCACCCTCCTCCTACACCCGCACCTGGAGCACGGTGGGCGGCGGCGGTTCGGCTCCCGCGAGCACCTGCTTGGCCGCGTCGTACATGGCCTGGAAGTCCTCCGGGAACACGTCGCGTCCGCCGAGGCCGACCACGTACTCGAGCACCGTGGGCCGGTTGGTCTCGTTGAACAGCAGCCCCTTGATCTCCTGGGCCACCGGGTTGCCCGCCGCGCCCAGGGAGAGCGCGCGGTCCAGGACGATGATCACCTTGGCGCCGGCGATGGCGGCCTTGAAGTCGTCCTCGGGGAAGGGCCGCCACAGGCGGATCCGGGCGGAACCGACGCTCTCGCCCTGCTCCCGGGCGCCGTCGATCCAGGTCATGCAGGTCTCGCCGATCCCGCCCATGGTGATGAACAGGATGTCCGAGCCGTCGGCCTCGTAGGTCTCCACCGGCTCGTAGCGGCGGCCGAAGACCTGCTCGAACTCGTCCCAGCCCTCGCGGATGACGTCGTAGGAGCTGCGCACGATCTGGTCGGTGGCGAAGCGCGCCTCGGTGTACACGTCCGGGATGCCCACGCCGCCCATCAGCCGCGGGTTGTCCACGTCGAGCCGGTGGATCGGCTCGAAGTCGGGCAGGTAGCGGGCGATCTCGTCCTTCTCGGGCATGATGATCGGCTCGATCACGTGGCTGAGGATGAAGCCGTCGAGGTTGACGGTCATCGGCATCGACAGCCGCTTGTCCTCGGCCACCCGGAAGGCGTGCAGCAGCAGGTCCACCGCCTCCTGGCCGTTCTCGGCGAAGGTGGAGATCCAGCCGGTGTCGCGCTGGGCCATGATGTCCGAGTGGTCGTTCCAGATGCTGATCGGGCCCGACAGCGAGCGGTTGACCACCGTCATCACGATCGGCAGCCGCAGCGCCGGGGCGATGAACATGATCTCGTTCATCAGCACCAGGCCCTGGGAGCTGGTCGCGGTGAAGGTCCGGGCGCCCGCCGCGGACGAACCGCAGCAGGTGGACATGGCCGCGTGCTCCGACTCCACCGGGATGAACTCGGCGTCGCAGTGGCCGTCGGCCACCAGCTCCGACAGGTGCTCGACGATGTGGGTCTGGGGGGTGATCGGGTAGGCCGCGATCACGTCCGGATCACACATGCCCGCCACATCGGCCAGGGCGATGGAGACCTCGATGCCTATACGCTCGCCCATCAGCCTTCCTCCGCGACCATGGTGATGCAGCCGGTCCAGCACTCCTGGGCGCAGATGCCGCATCCCTTGCAGTAGTCCAGGTCCGCCATCGGCACCAGGGAGCCGGGCCCCAGGTGTTCGGGCTTGAAGTACTCGAGCTGCTTGACGCCCCGCTCGGTGTCCTCGATGGGCACCATCTTCAGGCAGCCCTCGGGACAGTAGATGGTGCACACGCCGCAGGCCACGCACCCCTTGTCCTTGCCCGCGTAGACCCACACCGGGCGACTGGAACGCCAGTCACCGGTGAGGAAGAACCGGGCGGTTCCCGAATGGGTCGACATCCCGATGTCGAGCTCGGACCATTTCGGCTTCGCGCTCTGGTGTTTCACTTGCCCACCTCCACGACCACGGTCTCGTCGACCGCGCGCTTGAAGGCGTTGATGTTGCGCGCCGCGATGCGCCCGAAGCGGTTCTGCAGCGCCACGGACAGGGACTCCGTACCCACGGTGCCCATGGCGCCGACGAAGGCGCCGAGCATCGTGGTGTTCGTGATGACCCTGCCGATCTCCTCGCGGGCGATCTGGTTGGCGTTGACCACGGCCAGCCGGGCGGTGATGCCGAACTCCTCCCGGATCTTCTCCGGGGTGTGACTGGAGTTGACGACCACCGTGCCGCCCTCCTCGAGACCGGCGTCGACCTTGACGATCCCGGGCAGGGACGGGTCGAGCACGATCACGACGTTGGGGGTGCGGATCGCCGTGCGGTCGCGGATCTGCGTGTCGCTGACCCTCAGGTAGGCGATGACCGGTGCGCCCCGGCGCTCGGGGCCGAAGCTGGGGAAGGCCTGGGCGAAACGGCCCTCGGCGATGGCCGCCTGGGCCACCAGCTCGGCGGACGTCACCGCGCCCTGGCCGCCGCGTCCGTGGAATCGGACTTCCAACATGGGGGGATTCCTCCGTACGAGGTTCGAATGAGCGTCGCACGGTAGTCTTACGCGCGCGCAGAGTCAACGGATTCCTGCGAGGTTGCGCGCCTTTGCTGCAACAGCGCGACGCCCCCCGCCGGGGTGTCACACCTTCCTTTGTTTCACGCGCCTAATTCCGTCAGTCCGCATGGGGCCCGAAACCGCTCGACGTCTCTTGCGTCGCATCCCCCCAGTTCGTAGAGAGCCACGGGCTTCCGCGTGTGCTATACAGCAGCGCAGACTGTCCCAACGGGAGCGTGCTCATGGCCATCGATCGAGGGGTTGTGGACCGGTTGATCGAGATCACCGGCAAGGAAAACGTCTACACCGAGGACGAGGAGCTGGCCTCGTACGCCTACGATGCCACCAGCCTGTGGGTGCATCCGCCCGACGTGGTGGTGTTCCCGACCGACACGGAGCAGATCTCGGCCATCCTGAAGCTGGCCAACGAGCACAAGGTGCCGGTCACGCCCCGGGGGGGCGGGACCAACGTCAGCGGGGGTTCGGTACCGATCCAGGGCGGCATCGTGATGGTCACGACGCGCATGAACAAGATCCTGGAGATCTCCAAGGAGAACATGGTCGCCATCGTCGAGCCTGGCGTGGTGCTCATGAACCTGAACATCGCCCTGGCCAAGGAGGGCCTGATGTTCCCGCCGGATCCCCAGAGCTTCGTGGGGGCCACCATGGGCGGAATCGTGGCCGAGAACTCCGGTGGCCCGGCCGGGCTGAAATACGGGGTGACCAAGCACTACGTGCTGGGACTGGAGTGGGTGTTGCCCACCGGGGACGTGATCGACATCGGCGCGACCACCAGCAAGAACCGCACGGGGTACGACCTGCCGATGCTGTTCACGGGCAGCGAGGGCACCCTGGGCGTGATGACCAAGGCGATCCTGCGCCTGATCCCCAAGCCACCGGCGGCCCGCACCATGGCCGCGGTGTTCCAGGACGTGGCCGTGGCCGGCGAGCTGGTCTTCAAGGTGCTGTCCGAGGGCATCGTGCCCGGCAAGATCGAGCTGCTGGACAACTGGGTCATCAACCGCATCGAAGAGATGATGCCGATGGGATTGCCCACCGACGCGGACGCGATGCTGCTCTTCGAGCTCGACGGCGCCAAGGAGGCGGTGGACGCGGAGCTGGAAGCGGTGAGCGAGATCTGTACGCGCAACGGCGCGACCAAGGTGATGGTGGCCGAGACGCCGGAAGAGGCGATGGGCTACTGGAACGCCCGCAAGGCCGGGTTCGCGGCGGTGTTCGGCAAGGCGGCGACCACCCTGGCCGAGGACGTGACCGTGCCCCGGGACAAGATCCCGGACCTCATCCGCACCTGCAAGGAGCTGGAGAAGGAGACCGGGGTCGAGATCGTGATCCTCGGCCACGCCGGCGACGGTAACCTGCACCCGGCCCTGCTCACCGACGAGGAGGACAAGGAGCACTTCGCCCTGGCCCAGAAGACCATGCACCGGATCTTCGAGGCGGCGATGGACATGGGCGGCGTGGTGTCCGGTGAGCATGGGGTCGGCCTGGAGAAGAAGCAGTTCATGGCCAAGGCGGTGTCGCCGCGGGTGCTGCAGATCATGAAGGACGTCAAGGCGTTGCTCGATCCCGCCGGGATCATGAACCCGGGCAAGATCTGGGAGGACGCCGATGGCGACGCCTGAGCTCGACAAGCGCCGGGACATCGCCCGCAAGTGCATGAAGTGCGGGTTCTGCCAGTTCTTCTGCCCGGTCTACCAGGAGGAGTTCACCGAGTCCTCGGTGGCCCGCGGGCGCCAGATGTTCGTCCGCGATGTGCTCAAGGGCAAGCAGGAGCTAACCCCGGAGCTCCAGGAACGCTTCAATCGCTGCACCCTGTGCAAGACCTGCGAGACCTTCTGCCCCTCCAAGGCCCCGACCGCCGAGCTGGTCATGGCCACCCGCGCCGACCTGGTCAAGGAGCGCGGGCTTGACTTCAAGAAGCGCACGGTGTTCCAGACCTTCCTCAAGAACCGGGGGCTGCTGGCGGCCGGACTCAAGTGGGCCTCGTGGTTCCAGTGGATGGCGCCGGCCACCGAGGGACGCGAGGGCAAGGTCCGGCACCTGCCGACCTTCCTCGAGGGGCTGTCCCAGGGTCGGCAGATCCCCTCGCTCGCCAGCCGGCACCTGCGTCAGATCCTTCCCGAGGTGATATCGCCGCCGCCTGGGGTCGAGACCCGGATGAAGGTCGGCTTCTTCAGCGGCTGCTCCACCGAGTTCCTCTATCCGGAATCGGGGGAGCGGCTGGCCCACATCCTGGCTTCCCAGGGCTGTGAGGTGCACTTCCCGCGGGCCCAGGGCTGCTGCGGCACGCCGGTGATGACCAGCGGTGACTTCGACCTGGCCCGGGAGATGGCCGACGTGAACGTGGCGGCCCTCGGAGACTACGACTTCGTCGTCTCGGGCTGCGCCAGCTGTTCGTCGACCCTCAAGGAGTACGAGCACTACCTGGCGGACGACGAGGAGCGGAAGGCGGCGTACACCGCGTTCAAGGACAAGGTCCGGGGCGTCAACGAGTTCTTCTTCGGCGAGCTGGAGCTGGATCCGAGCCGGCTCACGCTGAAGAAGGAGTACCAGGGCAAGAAGGTCACCTGGCACGACCCCTGCCACCTGGCGCGCTACCAGAACATCCGAGAGCAGCCGCGCAAGCTGTTGCAGGGGGTCGCGGGCCTGGAGTACGTGGAGATGCCCAACGCCGACCGCTGCTGCGGCATGGCCGGCACCTTCACGCTGTACTACTACGACACGGCCAAGGGCATCGCGGAGAAGAAGGCCCAGGGGATCGCGGCCACCGAGGCGGACCTGGTGGTCACCGAGTGCCCGGGCTGCGTGATGCAGATGACCGACATCGTCGCCCAGCGGGAGATGCCGCAGAAGGTGGTGCATTTCCTGGAGTTGTTCGAGTGAAGAGGGAATGAGGTCGGGCACGGGCACGGGCACGGGCACGGGCACGGGCACGAGGTAGGACGAAGATGGGGCGTCTGAAGATCGAATCCACCGGCCAGATGAAGACGATCATGGCCGACTACTTCCGGGACCTGGACGCGGCCGCGAGGGACCCGGAGCGCAAGGTGGCGTGGTGCACCAGCGTGGGGCCGGCGGAGCTGCTGCAGGCCATGGGCTTCGCCGTGCACTTCCCCGAGAACCACGGCGCGATGCTCGGCTCGACCCGGATGACCCGGGAGACGATCCCGGTGGCCAACGCCCACGGCTACTCGCCCGACATCTGCTCCTACCTGACCGCGGACGTGGGCTCGTACCTGTCCGGGAAGACCCCCCTGAAGCGGGCCTACGACATGGAGGTGCCCCGCCCCGACGTGCTGGTGTTCAACACCAACCAGTGCCGGGACGTGCAGGACTGGTTCTCGTGGTACGGCCGGGAGCTGGACGTGCCGGTGGTCGGCGTGGCGAGCCCGTTCAACGTGTCCGGCCTGTCCAGCGCCCACTTCGACTGCGTGTCCGATCAGATCCAGGAGCTGGTGCCCACCCTGGAGGCGGTGGCCGGAGAGCGCCTCGACATCGATCGCCTGCGGGAGACGGTCGGCCTGTCCCTGCGCTGCAGCGAGCTGTGGAAGGAGGTGCTCGAGCTGTGCACCGCCCGCCCCTCGCCCTGGACCTTCTTCGATCACACCATCCACATGGGTCCCGCGGTGGTTCTCCGCGGCCAGCGGATCGCCATCGACTACTACGAGGCCCTGCTGGCGGAGATGGGGCAGCGGCTGTCCGACGGCACCGGCGCGATCCCCGGCGAACGGCACCGGATCTACTGGGAGGGGATGCCGATCTGGGGCAAGCTGCGGGACCTCTCCGAGCAGTTCCTGGGGCTGCACACCGTGATCCCGGTCTCCACCTACTGCAACAGCTGGATCTTCACCGACTTCGACCCAGCCGACCCCTTCGGCTCCATGGCGCGGGCCTACACGTCGATCTTCATCTGCCGCTCCGAGGAGCCCAAGCAGGCCTACATCGCCGACGCCTGCGAACGCTTTGGCATCGACGGCATCGTGTTCCACGACGCCAAGACCTGCCCCAACAACTCCAACAACCGCTACGGCATGCCCGGGCGGCTGGAGAAGCAGCTGGGCATCCCGACCCTGACCCTGGATGGGGATCTCAACGACCTGCGCCTGTACTCCGAGGAGCAGTCGCGCACGGCGATCCAGGCCTTCGTGGAGGGGCTCGAGGAATAGCCCTTGGGGCGGTCAGCGGCTCCGGTCTCGATCCGTCATCCCCATGCCCAGGGCCCGGACCACGGCCGTGGAGAGGATCTCGACGGCGGCGCGGTCTTCGGCCAGGTAGCCCCCGGTCCGGTTGCCCAGGCCGATCATCCCGACCACGCGGTCACCGTCCCGCAGGGGTACGCCGAGGAAGGTCTCCAGCACCGGGTGGAACGGCGGCGGCTGCTCGAACATGGGGTGGCCGGCGGGCTTGTTGGTGATCACCGAGACCCCCTCCTGCCGCACCCAGAGGATCAATCCCTTGGGTTCGATGGCGATCAGGTCCTCGGGGTGCGGGGCGGGGTGGTCCGGTCCGGCCTCCACGGAGCGCAGCCGGAAGCTCCCGCTCTCCTCGAAGGAGCCGATGGCGCCGATGCGGCTCTCGGTGAGCGTCATGGCCTCGGCCAGGCAGCCCTCCCAGACGTCGGCGTCCCCCCGCGCGGTCTCCGGCAGGTCCAGCACGTTCTTGATCGAACGCAGCAGGTTGGCCTGGTAGGCCAGCTGTCCCTGGAGTTCCGCGCGGTGGCTGATGTCCTCGAACACGCCGACGATCCCGGCGAACTCGCCCTGCGCGTCCGTCAGCGCGGTCACGCCGCCGAAGGCCGGCACACCGGTCCCGTCGACGCGTCGTAGGACGATCTGCAACGGCTCGATCTTCCCGTAGACCTCGAGCATCTGGTGCACCAGCTCGCGCTGCGCGGGATCCTTGTAGAGCACCTCGCCCGTCTGTCCCACGAGCTCGGACGCGTCGTTGTAGCCCAGCAGCGTCACGGCGGCGGGGTTGACGTAGGTGATCGTTCGCTCCTGGTCGCCGATGAAGACCGCCGCGGCGGTGGAGTCGGCCACCCAGGTGAGGGTCTGGCGGGTCAGCGACAGCTCGCGCTCGAGGGCGTCGATCTTCGCGGTGGCGTCGTCCAGCCTGTCCTCGGCCATGGGTGCCTCCTCGTCAGGCGGAAGTGTACCGCTCATCGCCGGCGCCGTGCGCCCAGGATGGCGAGCGCCGCCAGCAACGCGGTCGGGACTCCGGGGGCGGCACGCGCGATGCCGTGGCGGCAGGCACAGTCGGCGGGCACGTCGTCCGCCGTGTCGTCGTCTCCCGGCGGCGTGAGGTCGTCGTCGTCGCCGGTGGTGTCGTCGTCGCCGGTGTCGTCGTCGCCCGTGTCATCGTCGCCGGTGTCGTCGTCGCCGGTCGTGTCGTCGTCGTCCCCGGTGGTGTCGTCGTCGTCGTCGCCGCTGCACTCGGAATCGTCGCCGTCGACGTCCCCGTCACAGTCGTTGTCGATTCCGTCGCCGCAGTCCTCGATCGCCCCCGGCGAGGCCTGGGCCGAGCCGTCGTCGCAGTCCCCGTCGCAGGTGGTCCAGCCGTCGCCGTCCCCGTCGTCCAGGTTGGCGCCGGCGTCCCCGTCGTCGCAATCCCCCTGGCAGGTCATCCAGCCGTCCGCGTCGGCGTCCTGCTCGTCGGCGGGCAGGCTCCCGTCGCAGTCGTCGTCCTCGCCGTTGCATTGCTCGGCCGCCCCCGGGAAGACCGCCGGATCCCCCTCGTTGCAGTCGCCGGTGCAGGCCGTGTAGCCGTCGCCGTCCAGGTCGTCGCCGGTGTCCTCGTCCACCTGGCCGTCGCAGTCGTTGTCCTGCTGGTCGCACAGCTCGGGCGCCAGGGGGTAGACCGTGTCGTCGCCGTCGTCGCAGTCCCCGGCGCAGACCGGGGCGCCGTCGCCGTCCGCGTCGGTCTCGTTGCCGGGCAGCGAGCCGTCGCAGTCGTTGTCCAGCCCGTCGCAGACCTCGGGGTTGCCGGGGAAGCGGGCCGCATCCCCGTCGTCGCAGTCGCCCCCGGAGAGGGCGTCGTAGGGGTCGGCGGGGGCGCACAGGCACTGCTGGTCCGCCACCACGCCGTAGCCGTCGTCGTCCGCGTCCCGGAAGTAGGGCGTACAGCCCTGGGCGTCCGCGGGATCGAGCGCGCCGTCGCAGTCGTCGTCGATCCCGTTGCAGGACTCGGGGGCGCCGGGGTACACGTCCGCCTGGCCGTCGTCGCAGTCACCCCCGCAGGTGGTCCAGCCGTCGCCGTCACCGTCGAAGTCCTCGTCCACGGCGCCGTCGCAATCGTCGTCCACCCCGTCGCAGTCCTCGGTCGCGCCCGGATGTACGGCGGGATCGCCGTCGTCGCAGTCGGTCTGGCCCCCCGAGGGGCACGCGGCGTCGCCCGGATCGCCGTAGCCGTCGCCGTCCACGTCGTTGCAGGTGGGCCCCTCGACCCCCCAGTAGAAGTTGATCCCCGCGCCCGGGACGAAGGCCTCGAAGTCGTTGCCCTGCAGAGCCGTGGGGCCCACGCAGCGGACGTAGAACTCCACGGTGGCGTCGGCGCCGAAGACCTGGCCCGGGAGGACGCCGAGGAACTTGTCGTTGTTGCCCGCCGGGCTGTCATAGGGCATCGAGACCGTGTCCTCGCTGGTCCAACCGTCGCTGCTGTAGACGAACTCGCAGCCGTTGCCCACGGCCTGGGGGTAGATCTCGGCGAGGATCTGATGGTCGACGCCGTCGTCGGGCACCAGGTCCGCGGTCCCCTCACCGTTGGTGCGCCCCAGGGAGACCGACGCGAAGGTGTCCGTTCGCTCGACGACGATGTTGCCCACGAAGACCGTCGCCCCGTCGATGTCCCCCTGGTAGTAGTCGTTGCCACCGGCGTCCACCGTGATCGTGGCCGCCCCGGCGGGCGTCGCGGCGACGACGGCGGTCAGCAGGACGAGGAGCGACGGCTGGTGTGGCATGGGACCTCCGCTGCAGGCCCGGGATCAGAGGACATTTCACAGGGGGTTTCAAGGGAAAGCCGGTCTGGTCTAGACTCCCACTGCCCCGCCCGGGGGCAACGGACGTACATGACGAACGACGTGAGACGAGGTCGGTTCTTCGCCGGCGTGGACGTGGGAGCGTCCACGGCCAAGGCCGTGGTGATCTCGGAGGACGGCGCGTTCCTGGGCGGCGACGTTCGGGCCTCGGGTATGGACTTCGGAGAGTCCGGCGGAGGGGCGCTGGCGGCGGCGGCAGCGGCGGCGAACGTGGACCCCGACGAGATCGTCCGCGTCGTGGCCACCGGCTACGGACGGGACAACCAGCCCTCGGCCCACTCCACCCGCACGGAGATCACCTGCCACGGGCGCGGCGCCTACCACCACCACCCCCATGCGATGGTGGTGATCGACATCGGCGGACAGGACAACAAGATCATCCGCCTGGCCGAGGACGGCAAACGCCTCGGCTTCCGCATGAACCGCAAGTGCGCGGCCGGCACCGGGGCCTTCCTCGAGGAGATCTCGGCCCGCCTGGGCGTGGACCTGGACGAGCTCAACCGCCTGGCCGCCGCGGCCGAGGGCGGAGAGCCGCTGAACAGCTTCTGCACCGTGTTCGCCTCCACCGAGGTGCTGGCGCGGATCCGAGGCGGGGCCGACCGCCCCTCCCTCGCCCGCAGCATCTTCGCGTCGGTGGTCGCCCGGGTGGTCGAGACCGCCCCCGTGGAGGGCGACGTGCTGATCACCGGCGGGGTGGCGGCCCATAACCCGGCCTTCGTCGACCTGCTCCGGGAGGCCCTCGGGCGCCCCGTGATCGTCCCCCCGTCTCCCCAGCTCGTGGGCGCCCTCGGGGCGGCGCTGATCGCCCGCGACGAAGCCCTCGATCCGACCTCAGAAAGGAAGAGCTCCCATGACTAGCCCGTTCCTCGATCTCGGCAAGATCCTGCCCGTCAACGCCCTGAAGTACCCCGACCGGATGGCGTTCAAGGACATCCGCCGGCAGCTGACCTTCGCCGAGCTGGACCTGCGGGTGAACCGGCTGGCGAACGCGATGGCGGACCTGGGGTTGCGCAAGGGCGACCGCTTCTGCGTGATGCTCAACAACAGCATCGAGTTCTGCGAGATCTACCTGGCTGCGGCCAAGGCAGGCACGGTGGCGGTGCCGATCAACATCCGCTACATGGCCCACGAGGCGGCGTACGTCGTCAACAACTCGGAGGCCAAGGCGCTGTTCGCCGGCGCCCCGTTCCTGGGGATGCTGAGCGAGGCCCGGGACACGATGCCCGACATCCCCGCGGACAAGTGGGTGTCCGTGCTGGACGTCGAAGGCGCCGAGGGCTGGCTGCCCTTCGAGCAGCTGATGGAGGGGGGCTCCGAGGCGGCGCCACCGGTCGAGGTCCGACCCGAGGATCCCTGGGTCCAGCTCTACACGTCGGGCACCACGGGCAATCCCAAGGGGGTGGTCCGCTCCCACCACAGCTACACGGCCTTCTACCTGATCAACGCCGCGGACTTCAGCTACAAGCCCACCGACATCGGGCTGACGCTGATGCCCCTGTTCCACGTCAACTCCACCTTCTACGCCTTCGTGTTCACCTACATCGGCGGCGGGGTCTACGTGCACCGGGACGACCGCTTCGATCCGGTGGAGCTGCTGGAGGTGATCGACCGGGAGAAGCCCACCTTCTCCTCGATGATCCCCACCCACTACAACCTGATCCTCAGCATCCCCGAGGAGAAGGCGAAGCAGTACGACGTGTCGTCGATCGAGTGCCTGCTGTGCAGCTCGGCGCCGGTCCACGCCCAGACCAAGCTCGACATCATGGAGTTCTTCGCCGGCTGCCGGCTGTTCGAGGCCTACGGCTCCACGGAGGCCGGGCTGGTGACCCTGCTGCGCCCCGAGGACCAGCTGAAGAAGCTGGGCTCCATCGGCCCCGAGTGCATCGGCACCGCGCGGCTGCGGATCCTCGACGAGGAGCGTCAGCCGGTGAAGCAGGGCGAGGTGGGCGAGCTGTTCAGCTGCGGCCCGATGCTGTTCGACCACTACTACAAGATGCCGGAGAAGACCGCGGAGAGCCACGAGGGCGAGTTCTTCTCCGCCGGCGACATGGCCCGTCAGGACGAGGACGGCTACTACTACATCGTCGATCGCAAGCACAACATGATCATCACCGGCGGGGAGCACGTGTACCCCAACGAGATGGAGGCGATCATCGTCAAGCACGAGTCCGTGTTCGACGTGGCGGTGATCGGCATCCCCCACGACAAGTGGGGCGAGCAGGTGATGGCGGTGGTGGTCCCCAAGGAGGGTCACGACCTCACCGGTCAGGAGATCATCGACTTCGTGGCTCCCAAGGTGGCGGCGTTCAAGAAGCCCAAGCGGGTCGAGATCATCACCGCCGACGACATGCCCCGGACCACCACCGGCAAGATCCTCCACCGCATCCTGCGGGACCGCTACGGCAAGGAGTAGGAGACCGGCCACGTCCGTCCTGCGCGCCATCGTCTGCGCCCTCCCCTTCGCCGCTTCCGCGGTCCTCGCCGTCGGCTGTCCCGAGGGGGAAGACCTGGGATCCTGCGAGGGGCTCGGGGACGACAACGCCGTCGACTTCCTGGGCGGCAAGGTCGTGGTGGAGGTGGGCGGGGAGCGGGACGACTCCTTCCAGTCCTCGGGCCTGCTGACCCTGGCGGACGCCGGCGGCGACATCGTCCAGCTGAAGCTGTTGGCCAGCGACGAAGCGGCGGGCAAGGCCAGCGTCACCTCCCTGGTGGTGGACTGCTACCAGATGGGCCCCCTCGACGACGGGATCGGCTTTACGGCCCCCATCGCCGAGTTCGCCCAGGCCGCGACCCAGATGCAGTGCTGGGGCTGGTACGACCTGGTGGCCGCCGACCCGGTCGACGGCGAGACGGCCCACTACGCCAGCGACGCCGCCAACACCGGCAGCTTCTCCCTCGACGCGAGCCTCGTCCTCCCCCTGGACGACGACACCGCCGGCTCCGCCAAGGGCGAGTTCGACTTCGACGCCATGGCCGCCGACGGGGGGCGGGCGTTCCTCTCGGATGGACATTTCGACGTGCCGGTCTGTCGGGCAGAGTAGGCCCGGCGCCGGCGAGGCGTCGCGGGGTCGAGCTCCCGCGCTCGATCATCGGTCAGGGAGGACCGGGACGGTCTCACAGGACACACGAACGGCAGTTCTCGTCGCCCCGGAACGTCCATCTCACGCGGCTGGGTGCCACACCCAGCGAACGGCGAAACAGCCTGGACAGACAGGAACCGTCCGAGTACCCGAGGACGTGGGCGATCCCGTCGAGTCGTTCCCAGGGATCGTCGGACAGGACTCGACAGGTGTAGAGGATCCGTCGGCGGCTCAGGAAGGCCTCGGCGGGCATGCCCACCTGCTGCGCGAACGTGGCCTGGAAGTGGCTCGGACTGCGCCCCAGGTCCGCGGCCAACTCGGCCAGGGAACCGGACGGGGGGGGACTTGCCAGCATCTTCGCGACCGCCTCGCGGATCACGGGATCGAGGCGCCGGAGCCGGGCCCGTAGTGCCCCTTCTTCCCGATTCCAACGTGAGAGTTCGTTCACCCAGGTCATGGTGATGTCCCCCCCCCAGGACTCTCGCCACCCGCGGCAGCGATCCGCCTGCGTTCCCGTCCAGATCCCTTCGAGGATATCGACCTTAACGGGCCCTGTTCACGACGGGGTGAACCGAGCGCCACGAATTTGTGGGCGATTCGCCAGGAGCTGACCGATTCCACGGGTTGCCTGACCGCAGGCACGGTTCTTCTGCCCGAGCCCCGAAGGGTCGAGGGGCACCGGGTTTGCCGATGCTAGACTGAACGGTATGGGGAGGAGCCTTCGGATTCGAGGCAGGCGGGCCCGGGGAGGGACCGATGGGCGAACCAGGCACGGGACGACGATCCGGCCGGGGCGCGGCCGGACGCACCGCGATCACGGCATTGACGGCCGTTTTGCTGCTCGCCGTCGCGGGCTGCCCGACCGCGCTCTCGGGGTTCGGCGAGCCGGCCCACACCGACGGCGACGGGGACGGGTTCTGCGAGGTGGGCCCCTGCGAGGATGGCAGCATCCCCGGGGACTGCGACGACACCCTCGACACCGTCCACCCCGGCGCCGACGAGGCCTGCGACGGCCTGGACAGCGACTGCGACGGCCAGCTGGCCGACGACGAGCTGGACGGGGACGGGGACGGGTACCTGGGCTGCGGCGGGGACTGCGACCCGCTGCTCGACTGGATCCACCCGGGGGCCGAGGAGATCTGCGACGGCAAGGACGACGACTGCGACGGCGAGCTGCGGGCCGACGAGGTGGACGAGGACGGGGACGGCTGGCGGGAGTGCAACGGGGACTGCGACGACGGCGACGCGGCCGTCCACCCGGAGGCGACCGAGGTCTGCGACGGGGTGGACAACGACTGCGATCCGTCCACCGACGAGGACGTGGACGACGACGGCGACGGCCTCAGCGAGTGCGAGGACGACTGCGACGACGACGAGGCGGCGACCTACCCCGGCGCCGAGGAGCTGTGCGACGGCGAGGACAACGACTGCAACGGCACCCTCCCGCCGGCCGAACGGGATCAGGACGGGGACGGCTGGATGGTGTGCGAGGGAGACTGCGCGGACACCGATCCGTGGTTCAGCCCGGGCGCGGCCGAGATCTGCGACGGGGTGGACAACGACTGCGACCAGATGGTGGACGAGGACTGCGTGGACTGCGCGGTCTGGGTGCCCACCGACGTCGCGTCCCTCACCGACGCCGCGTTCTCGGCGAACGCCCACGATGTGGTCTGCCTGGAGCCCGGCGTCCACTACGAGAACACGGTGATCAGCGCCCGGCCGGTGGAGGTGCTCGGCGTGGCCGGCTCCGGGGCCACGGTACTGGACGGCGGGATGGTGGACCGGACGCTGTGGATCGACGGACAGGCGACGGCCGGGACCGTGGTGCGGGGGGTGACGATCTCCCGGGGGTGGACGACGGGCCGGGGCGGGGGTGTCCTGCTCACCTCGACCCAGGTCTTCATGGAGGACGTGGTCGTCTTCGACAACGTGGCCTTCGAGAACGGGGCGGGGATCTACGTCTACGACTCCTCCGACCTGGTCCTGCACCGCGGTCGGATCGAGGCCAACGGCAGCCCCTCGGGCTCCAGCGGAGGCATGAGCGTCACCCGGTACTCCTCGGCCGAGCTGGTCGACGTCGAGTTCATCGAGAACCGGGCCACCGGCATCGCCGGGGGGTTGGAGCTGTCCGGCGCGGACGTGATCGTGGACCGCTGCACCTTCACGCGCAACCGGACCCAGAGCAGCGGCGCCGGCATCTATACGAGCGGCTACTTCGACACCCCGTCCTCCCTGGAGGTCACGGACTGCCTGTTCGAAGGCAACTACTCCGATGGCGGCGCAGCTGCGGGTCTGTACCTGAACGCGGGATCGGCCACCGTCCGGGACACGACCTTCCTCGACAACACCGCGGACTCCGCGTGGGCCATCGCCTGCGACGGGGAGCTGGTCCTCGAGAACGTCCGCGTGGTGGGCAACCAGTCCATCGAGTGGGACCAGGGATCGGCGAGCATCAGCGTCCAGGACGACTGCGACCTGCAGGCCACCAACCTGCTGGTGGCCGGCAACCGGGGGGGTGGGCGGGTCGGAATGTCGGTCAGTGGCGGAGGCCGTGCCACGATCGCTCATGGCTGGTTCCTGGGCAATTCCAGCGAGTACGGCAAGGTGATCCACGCGGTGGAGGGCTTGAACGGGGGGGCCAAGGTGACTCTGGACCACGTGGTTGTGGTGGGCAACGAGACCCTGATCCCCGACGCCGGCCACTGCGCCCTTTTCGCCGGTGACACGGCGTCTCTGACCGTGACCAACTCCATCGTCGCGGGCAACCACGGTGGGTTCCAGTGCTACGGCGACTGCGTGCTGACCCTGCGCCACAACGACGTGTGGGACAACGACGGCATGGACTACTACTTGGTCCCCTTCGATCCCACGGGCACCGACGGCAACCTCTCGGTCGATCCCCGGCTCCAGGACCTGTCCTCCCCCGACCCCCTGCTGTGGGACGTCCACCTCGCCTCGGACTCGCCGCTGGTGGATGCGGGCACCGGCGCCGCGGACCCCGACGGCACCCCCGCGGACATCGGGGCCTACGGCGGCGCCGCGGCCGGCACCTTCGACCGGGACCTGGACGGCTACCCCGAGTGGTGGCACCCCGGCCCGTACGACCCCGCAACGGACCCGGGCGGCGGGTGGGACTGTGACGACGGGGATCCGGACGTGTACCCCGGAAACGGCTGCTGATCGCCGCGGCCCCGGGTCCGCCACGTCTCGGTCACGATGGGAATGGTGTCGTCGAATTGGCGGATCGGGCGGTGCGGGGCTCCGCCGTGCGGTCGAGGCTCGGGTGGGCCTCAGGGGAACCGGTCGCAGGAGGGGTCCTCGGTGTCGCAGTTGAACAGGGTGTCCGTGTCCTCGGCGCAGTAGTCGGTGTCCGCCGCAGGCCCCGCGTGCAGGTAGTCACCGAGGGGGCCATCTCCCTGTCCGCAGAGCACGTCGTGCCCCCCCTGCCCGTACAGGTCGTCGTCGCCGTCCCCCCCGTACAGGTAGTCGTTCTCGTCCCCCGGGTAGTAGTAATCGCTGCCGTACATGGTATCCGCGCCATCACCGCCGTACAGGATGTCTGCGCCGTAGTCGCCCTCCATGTAGTCGTCGCCGCGTTCCCCGCGGAGGATGTCGTCCCCCCCTTCCCCGCGGATCTCGTCGGCTCCAGCCCCCCCACTGATATCGTCGTCGTCCTCGTCCCCGGTCAGGATGTCGGCGCCGGCCTTGCCGTCGATCAGGTCGTCCCCGTTCCCCCCCTCGATGGTGTCGGTCTCGTTCTCTTGGTCGCTGCCGACGAGCCGGTCCGCCCCGTTGCCGCCCTCGTAGGCCACATAGCCGTCCGTGCCAGCGACGACCTGGACGTCGTCCGCCCCCCCCAGACCCTTGACGGTGAACTTGTTCTTCACGTCGACGGCGGTGATCTTGTCGCAGTAGGAGTTGCCGCACTTCTGGTCGTCGTGGTCGTCCGAACTGATCCCGAGGTCGTCGCCGTACTCGCTTCCCTCCACGGTGATGTTGTAGGCGCCGAGGTCGACCACGGCCGCGAGCTCTTCCCAATACAGGTAGCTCGCACCGGAGCACGAGTCGTACGCGGTGTCGCTGTGCAGGTACACCTCGTCATCGTAGTTGCCCGCGGAGAGGCTGTCGGGGAGGTGGAGCTTGAGCTTCGCGGTGGAGCTGCTGTCGGTCTGGCTGTCGCAGCAAAACGGCGTGCCCGATGCCGCGTCCCCGACAAAACCGAACACGATCCAGTCGGTGTCGTCGGAGAACGCCACCACGATGTTGTCGTCGTCGTCCGCGAACCCGCCGGCGTTGCAGATCACGGCGTCGTGGATCGCGTTGTACGTGCACTTGCTGTTGCACGAGATGGTGGCCCCACCGTCGTCGAACGGCGAGTCAAGACAGCTGTCGCTCTCGCACATCGGTACGGCGGCTGCCGCGGGCAGGTTGACGGATGCCACGGCCAGACAGGCGAGCAGGGCGGTGACGTACTTCATGATTCGATCCCTCTCGTTGGTGGTCGGTACGACGCGTCGGTGGAGAACACCCCCCCTCGCTGATGCGCAATCCGAACGGGGATCGATCGTAGGAACGGGCCGTTCTCGGCGCCGGACCGGTCCCGTGATTCTCCTGACCGTAGCGGCGGTTTCCCCGACTCCCCCGGCTCCAGCGTCCCGCTCGCCGCGGACTGGCGCGTCGCACGCGTCCTGGCCTTCCCCCGCCCCCGCCTGTACTATGCGCGCGCGAAAAAGACGGGAGTGACCGATGGTGATGGCGGTCGTTGTCGCGGCGCTGGTCATGGGAGCTCTGGGGTTGCTCACCTCGGGGGGACTGCTGATCGCGGCCCGCAAGTTCTACGTCTTCGAGGACCCACGCATCGCTGAGATCGAGGACCTGCTGCCCGGGGCCAACTGCGGTGCCTGCGGGCTGCCGGGGTGCAAGGCCTACTCCGAAGCCCTGGTGCTCCAGGGGATCGAGGGGGCCTGTCCGGCGGCCGGTGCGGACACCATGGCGGCCATCGGCAAGGTGCTGGGCAAGGAGCTGGACGCCGCGGCGCCGATCAAGGCGGCGCTGCTGTGCGCGGGCACGGACGCGGTCGCCAAGACCCGGGGCATGTACGAGGGGCTGCACGACTGCCGCGCCGCCCACCTGCTGGGTCTGGCCGAGAAGATCTGCCCCTACGGCTGCATGGGCCTGGGCACCTGCATCGAGGCGTGTCCCTTCGACGCCATCGTCGAGACCGGGGGCATCGTCGAGGTCCTGCCCGACAAGTGCACCGGCTGCGGGAACTGCGTCGATGCCTGCCCCCGGGCTCTGCTCCAGATGATCCCCGAGGGCCACCAGGTGGTGGTCGCCTGCGCCTCCCACGACGGCGCCAAGAAGGTCAAGGCCTACTGCTCGGTGGGCTGCGTGTCCTGCAAGGCCTGCCTCCACAAGGAGGTCAAGGGCAAGGTCCGCGGCTGTCCCCACGACGCGATCCGCTTCGACGACGGCCTGGCGGTCATCGACCACGAGGCCTGCACCCAGTGCTGGGAGTGCGTGGACATGTGCCGCACCGACACCATCATCCACGTCCAGCAGGAGCCCGGCGAGGCCGGCGGGAGCGAGGAGAACGTCGCATGAGCCGCCTGACCTTCAGCAGCGGCGGGATCCACCCACCCACCGAAAAAGAGCTCGCGCCCTCGACGAGCTACGCGCCCCTGGCCACACCGCCGGAGCTGGTGATCCCCCTGGCCCAGCACCTGGGGGCGCCGGCCCGGGCGTCGGTCAAGAAGAAGCAGGCCCTGGAGGCGGGCGACGTGGTCGGCGAGCCGGCCGGGTTCGTCTCCACCTTCATCCACACCCCCCTGGCCGGCAAGGTCAAGGCCGTGGACAGGATGGCCATGGGCCCGTCCATCACCCCGGTGGTCACCGTGACCCCGGACAAGGACGCCCCCCTGTGGGAGCTGGAGCGGGATCCCGAGCCCTTCGATCCCGAGGGCGTCTCTCCCCAGGACGCGGTGGAGAAGATCAAGCAGGCAGGCATCGTGGGCATGGGAGGCGCCGCCTTCCCGACCCAGGTCAAGCTCTCGCCCCCCAAGGACGCCCCCATCGACGTGGTGATCCTCAACGGCGCGGAGTGCGAGCCCTACCTGACCGCCGACGACTGCCTGATGTGCAACCACGCGGCCCTGGTGGTCGAGGGCGCGAGGGTGATCCTCCACGCCATCGGCGCCGGGCGATGCCACGTGGGCATCGAGGACAACAAGCCCCGGGCCTTCGAGGCCATCTCCCGGGCGGCCGAGGCCCACCCCGAGATCGACGTGGTGCAGCTGCGCACCCTGTACCCCCAGGGGTCGGAGAAGCAGCTGATCGAGGCCTGCACACAGCGCAGGGTGGAGCCGGGCAAGCTGCCGTTCAGCGTGGGCGCCCTGGTGCAGAACGTGGGCACCGCGGCGGCGATCTACGAGGCCGTGATCCACGACCGGCCGCTGGCGCGGCGGCTGGTGACCGTCAGCGGCCGGGCGGTGAAGAAGCCGGGCAACGTGCTCGCCCCGGTGGGCGCCAACGTCATGGACCTGGTGGAGCACTGCGGCGGCATCGAGGGGGACGTGGCCGCCGTGGTGATGGGGGGCCCGATGATGGGCCGGACGACCACCGACCTGCAGACCCCGGTGACCAAGGGCACCTCGGGGATCCTGCTGCTGACCCCCGACGAGCTGCCCCTGATGGCCGAGGATCCCTGCCTGCGGTGCGGCCGCTGCGTGCAGGCCTGTCCGATGGACCTGGTCCCGGTGCACCTGGAGAAGCTGATCGCCCACGGCCGGATGGAGGAGGCGGTCGACGCCATGGACTGCGTGGAGTGCGGCTGCTGCGCCTACACCTGTCCGGCGAGGCGGCGGCTGGTCCACCGGTTCCGGCTGGCCAAGTGGGAGATCGGACGACAGCGCAGACGCGAACAGGCCCAGCAGAAGGCGACGGCGTAGCCGAGGGGAGGTTGACGTGGCAGGCGACGACCCCAGCACCAAGGACCGACCCGAGAAGCCGGAAGGCGCGGACTCCCCGCCGGGGGACGAGAGGGCGCCCACGGCGGCCGACCTCCCCGAGGAGGAGTCCATCGCCGTGACCACTCTCGAGGACGTGGAGCCCCCGGACATCGAGGCGATCTCCGCGGAGATGCGGGCCCACAAGCCCCTGGACCGGCCGAGCGTGGAGCCTGCGGAGGAGAAAGGCGAGGGCGAGAAGCCCGCCGAGAAGCCGGCGGAAGACGCCCCTGGGGAGGAGAAGGCCGCCACGGACGAGAAGCCCGCCGAGAAGACGGCGGACGAGAAGCCCGCCGAGACGCCGGAGGACGACAAGCCGGCCGAGAAGCCCGAAGACGACAGGCCGGCGGAGACGCCGTCGGACGACAAGCCCGCCGACCCGCCCGCGGAGGAGAAGCCAGCCAAGAAGAAGCCCGCCAAGAAGCCGGCCAAGAAGAAGGCCAAGAAGCCGGCCCGGGAGTACCCCGAGCTGCCCAGGGCGGTGCTCAAGTCCTCGCCCCACAACATGGGCACCGACTCGGTGAAGAAGATCATGTTCACCGTGGTGCTGGCGATGGTGCCGGCCTGCGCCGCAGCGGTCTGGTTCTTCGGCTGGCGCGCGGCCGCGGTCATCGCCGGCTGTTCGGTGGGCTGCATCGCCCTGGAGTTCGGCATCCTCCGGCTGCGGATGTCCACCGAGCGGGCCTGGAAGGCCGCCATCGACGGTTCGGCGCTGATCACCGGCATCCTGCTGGCCCTGAACCTGCCGGTCTCCTCGCCCTGGTGGCTGGTGCTGGTGGGCTGCATCGTGGCCATGGTGCTGGGCAAGCACAGCTTCGGCGGCCTGGGCCAGAACCCCTTCAACCCGGCGCTGGTGGCTCGGGTGTTCCTGTTGCTGAGCTTCCCGGCTCAGATGACCAGCTGGGACGCGCCCATCGACCGTTTTGCCCTGGCCGCTGCCGAGGCCGTGACCGAGGCCGACACCGGCGCGTCCCCGCTGGGCGTGATCACCGAGGGCGTGCGCCCGGCCACGCAAGACGATCCGGGGGTGACCGTCACCGCCGCCCTGGCGGAGGCAGACGTCGACCTGTGGAAGCTGTCCATCGGCAACGTCAAGGGCAGCCTGGGCGAGGTCAGCGTGATCGCGCTGCTCCTGGGGGCGATCCTGATGCTGGTCCGCCGGGTGATCACCTGGCACATCCCGGTGGCCTACATCGGCACCGTGGCCGCGGTCACCGGGCTGATGTACGTCATCGACCCCGAGCTGTACGCCAATCCCCTGTTCCACATCGTCTCGGGGGGTCTGATCCTCGGGGCGTTCTTCATGGCCACCGACATGGTCACCTCGCCGGTGACCGCCCGGGGGATGCTGATCTTCGGGATCGGCTGCGGGGTGATCACCGCGGTGATCCGGCTGTTCGGGGCGTTCCCGGAGGGGGTCAGCTTCGCCATCCTGATCATGAACGGGTTCGTGCCCCTCATCGAGCGCAAGACCCGGCCGCGCAAGTTCGGCGAGAAGAAGGCGAGCAAGGAGGGCAAGGCCGATGGCTGACAACGGCGTGGGGCCCGCGAGCATCAAGCCGGTGCTGATCGTGCCGGTGATCCTGATCACCATGGTCGCCGGGGGCGCGCTGGCGCTGGTCAACGCGGCCACGGTGGACCGGATCGAGGCATCCAAGGCCCAGGAGAAGCAGGAAGCGCTGCAGGCGGTGATGCCCGACTTCACCAACGACCCCACGACGCAGTTCGTGGAGGTGGACCTGGACCCGGACGAGGACGACGGCTTCGAGCTGACCTACTACGCCGGCGTGAACGAGGCCGGCAAGCTCACCGGATGGGGGATCGAGTCGAAGACGGACACCGCCTACTCCGGCGATCTCTCCCTGGTATTCGGCGTCGGGGTGGACGGAACCATCCGAAAGATCCGCGTGCTGGATCAGAAGGAGACGCCCGGACTCGGGACCAAGGTGACCGAGGCCGACTACCTGGTCCAGTACGACGCGCAGTCGCTGGGCAGCTTCGACTTCGAGGTGAAGAAGGACGGCGGGCAGATCGAGGCGATCAGCGGCGCCACCATCTCCAGCCGGGCGGTCAGCCTGTGCATCGAGCAGGGCCTCGAGGAGCTCGGGGCGGTGAACGCCAAGGGCGTCCCCGCGGTCGTGGAGGGAGAGGGGGCGTCCGATGAGTGACTCCGCTTCCACCGTCTTCACCCGGGGCCTGTGGTCCGACAACCCGGTCCTCACGCTGCTGCTGGGGCTCTGCCCCACCCTGGCGGTGACCACCACGGCCAAGGACGCCCTGGGCATGGGCGCCTGCACCACCTTCGTGCTGGTGATGAGCAACCTGGTGATCTCGATCCTGCGGGGCGTCATCCCGGCCCGGATGCGCCTGCCCTGCTTCATCGTGGTGATCGCCACCTTCGTGACCATCGTCGACCTGGTGGTCCAGGGGTTCTTCTACGAGCTGTCCAAGAGCCTGGGCCTGTTCATCCCGTTGATCGTGGTCAACTGCGTGATCCTGGGGCGAGCCGAGGCCTTCGCGTCCAAGAACTCGATCCCGATGGCGCTGATCGACGGCGTGGGCATGGGGCTGGGCTTCACCGGCGCCCTGTTCGTGCTGGGCTGCATCCGCGAGGTGCTGGGCAACGGCACCCTGCTGGGCTACTCGCTGTTCGGCGAGGCCTTCCCGCCGCTGATCGTGATGATCCTGCCGCCGGGGGCCTTCATCGCCCTGGGGTACATGATCGCCGCCAAGGTCTGGATCGACCGCAGGAGGGCCGAACGATGACTGCCGGAGCGATCTTCCTGCTGGTCCTGTCGGCGATCCTGGTCAACAACGTGGTGTTCGCCCAGTTCCTGGGCATCTGCCCCTACCTGGGGGTCTCGGCCAAGGTCGAGACCGCGGTGGGCATGAGCGGCGCGGTGGTCTTCGTGATGACCCTGGCCGTGGCCGTGACCTGGCCCCTGTACATCTACGTGCTCGAGCCCTACGACCTGGGCTACCTGCGGACCATCGCCTTCATCCTGATCATCGCCTCGCTGGTGCAGCTGGTGGAGATCGTGATGAAGAAGCTGGCCAAGAACCTGTTCGACGCCCTGGGCATCTTCCTGCCGCTGATCACCACCAACTGCGCCATCCTGGGTGTGGCGATCCTGGCGCTGACCGAGGCCGAGATCGCCAAGTCCGGCGCCGGCCAGTACCTGGTGGCGCTGGTGTTCGGCTTCGCCTCGGCCATCGGCTTCACCATCGCGCTGGTGATGTTCGCCGGCCTGCGGGAACACCTGGACCTGCACGAGGTGCCCAAGGACATGAAGGGTGTGCCCATCGCCCTGGTGGTGGCCGGCATCCTGGCCATGGGCTTCATGGGGTTCGCCGGCCTGGGCGGCTGATCGCGGGCAGCCCGTGGGAATCGCAACCGCAGCCGCCCTCCTCGTCACCGCCCTCAGCCCACTCCTGCCCGGGACCGCGATCCAGTCCGAGTGCGAGGCCGAGTTCCTGGCCATGGGCGGGATCCCGGTCCGGCTGAAGGCGGACGGGCTCGCGCCGCCGCTGTGCGAACCGGTGATGGAGGGCATAGTCTCCGAGCTGCGGCTGCTGGAACGGACGATGAGCGCCCACACGGACACCGGCGCCGTGGCCGCGATCAACCGGGGTGCGGACGCCGGCGGACCCTGTCCCGCAGCCCTGATCGAGGTCCTCGAACGCTCGCTGGAGATCTCGCGGGCCACCGGCGGCGCCTTCGACGTGACCGTGGGGCCCGTGATCGCCCTGTGGAAGCAGGCGGGCCGGGAGGGTCGGCTGCCCACCGACGAGGAGCGGGAGGCCGCCCTGGCGAAGGTCGGGTACGACGCCGTGCGACTGCAAGGCGGGCGCGTCACCTTCGACCGGCCGGGGGTTCGCATCGATCTGGGGGGCGTGGCCAAGGGGTACTTCGGCGACGTGGCTGTGGCCCGGCTGCGCCAGGCCGGAGCCACCCGCTGTCTGGTGGACGTGGGCATGGACCTGGTCACCTGGCGGACGCCGGAGCAGGCCAACTTCGTGGTGGGTGTCCGCAATCCGTGGGGTCAGGGCCTGCTGGGGATCCTGACGGTCCCGGGGGGGGCCGTGGTCACCAGCGGCGACTACGAGCGCTTCGTGACCATCGACGGCCAGCGCTACGCCCACATCGTGGACCCGCGCACGGGTCAGCCGGTGACGGGCATGCGGTCGGTGACCGTGCTCACCGCCGACGGCGCCGAGGCCGACGCCCTGGCCACGGCCCTGTTCGTGATGGGCCACGACGAGGCCGTCGCCTTCGTCCGGGCCCGGGACGACCTGGAGGCGATCCTGGTGGCCGACTCCGCGGACGGAAGCGTGGATCGCCAGCAGGTGTTCATCTCCGAGGGGCTGGTGGGGCTTTTCCAGTGGTCCGAGGACGTGCTGCCGCGGTAGGGTCCATCCCGATATCGCTGATTCCGGGATGGAGGCGTCAGGCGTCAGGCGTCAGCAAGAGGAGGAGCGAGATGTCCGGTTCGAGTGGCCAGTCCATGACCCTTCCCATCGTCGCGGGCGTGGTGCTCTTCGGCGGACTGATCGCCGTGTTCGCCATGCGAGGCGGCGACGACGACGACGCCCCCGACGCCCCCGACGCCGCGGGGGAGGAGACCTCCAGGCCGAGGGACGGAGGCGCCGGAGCGCGTTCGTCGGATGGCGGCGGGCCGGCGGCCGCCGACGCGCGCGGCACACGCCCCGGGGCGCCACCCACCGAGGGCGAGTTGACCATCGGCGAGGGCGACGCCGGGGCGACCGGGGCCGAGATCCCGGCGGATCGGCAGCCGGGGCAACTCCCGCCGGATCCGAAGTTCGGACCGGCAGTCACCCAGATGGCCTCCTGGACCACCGAGGAGGGGTACGGCGAGGCCCCCTCCCCCACCCTGCAGGCACGCTTCGACCGGGTCATCGCGGGCATGGCGACCGGCCGACAGGTCTCCCTGGCTTCCATCGGCTGCAAGGCCGGCGGCGCCGACTGCCGCCTCGTGGGCACCTCCCCCACCCCCGACGACATCCGCACCTTCGCCGAGGGCATCGAGCAGTCCCCCCCCGAGGGGGACGAGCAGCTGCCCACGGTGGCCATCGAGGAGACCCACTCGGCGTCGTCGGGGGAGACGCGGTTCAAGATCGGGGTCTACTACCCGTAGGCGTCAGGCGTCGGGCGTCCGAAACCTGACGCCTGCTCCCTTGACACACCCCCCCATCACGGGAACCATCGCTACGTGGACCGACTTGGCGGCTTCATTCCGGCAGCCGGCACCCTGGAGCCCGGCCAACGCGCGCTGATCTGGATCGGGATCGGACTGGTCCAGTTCCTCTTCCTGGTGCTGCTGCTGATCGACCCCCTCTGGGCGCTCGCGCTGGTGCTCGCGCTGGCGGTGGCGGTGGTGTCCCTGCGCTACCCCTTCGCCCTGGTGGTGGGGGTGATGGCGGCGCGGCTGGCGGCCAACCGCTCCATGTCGTGGCAGCTGGGTCCGATGTTCGTCGGGCCCTTCGAGCCCCTCTTCCTGCTGGGGCTGACCCTGGCCCTGATCCGCTCGGTCAACGACCGCCGCTCCCGCCTGCAGGACTTTCCGGCGGCCAAGCTGCTGCTGGCCCTGGTGATCTGGGTCGGGCTCTCCCTGACCTGGTCCGGCGACAAGGGCAACGGGATCGTGACCTTCATCCGCATCGCCTACGAGGTGGTCCTGGTCTGGCTGCTGGCGAGCGAGATCCGGACCCCGAAGCGGTTCCACCAGGCCATCTGGACCTGGCTGATCGTGGCCGGGCTGCTGGGGATTGCCGGCGTGATCGTGGGTACCCAGGGGGGGACGGAGGAGATCTACGGCGACGTCGCCTTCAAGTCCATGAGCGCCGGAGGTCGCTTCGGCGGCCTTGGCCAGCACCCCAACTGGTTCGGCATGTCGATGGCCTTCGGCATCAACCCGGCGTTCGCGATGGCCTATGTCGAGCGACGTCGCTGGAAACGCTGGGTCCTGGTGGCGATCGCGATGGTCCTGCTGGTCGCGGCCATCAGCACCGGCAGCCGGGGCGCGGTGTGGGGCACCGGCATGGGCAGCCTGTTCCTGGCCCTGAACAACGAGCGGCTGCGGCGCTTCCTGTACCGCTACTGGTTCGTGATCGCCATCACCTTCGCGGTGGCGCTGCTCTTCGGCGCCGGGGCGCTGACCTCGGCGTTCTTCCGGGTCGCGACCCGGGGGATCGACACCTTCTGGCAGGGCAACACCCGCTTCGCCAACTGGGATGCCTGCTACCGCATGTGCGTGGAGACCTACGGCCTGGGTGTGGGGGCGGGCTCCTATCTCCAGGCTCTCCCCCGGTTCAACGAGCGGCTGCTGCTGTCGGACAGCGCCTACCCCCACGGGATCATGTGGGACGTGATGGCCCACTACGGCTTCGTCGGCCTGTCGCTGATGACCGCGGTGATCCTGACGGTGTTCAAGGACTTCCGCAGCGCCCTGGCAGCGGTCCGGGGCACGGTGGTGGAGTTCTGGCTGATCGGGATGGCCGCCGCACTCGTGGGGTACGGCGCCCACTCCCTTGTGGAGTTCCACCTCATCGACAAGCCATTCTGGGCCTTCCTGGGCGTCTCGCTGGGGCTGGTGCTGGCCGCCAAGCGGATGGCCAAGGACCCGGAGCTGATGAAGAAGTACAAGATCGAGGCCAAGGTCATCCGAGCGCGGGGAAGCGGCATCCCCGTGCGCGACCCCCACCATCTGCCGCCAGGCGCCTGAGGAGAACGATGGCCCACGGATCCAGACTCGCGGTTGGGGCGGCCATCGCCGGCAACTCGGTGGTGATGGTCGCCAAGTTCGTCGTGTTCGGGTTCACCGGCTCGGCGGCCATGCTGTCCGAGTCCCTGCACTCGGTGGCCGACGTCCTCAACCAGATCCTGCTGATGGTCGGCATCGTGCGCGCGAACCGCAAGGCCGACCGGCGGTTCCAGTTCGGCTACGGCGCCGAGCGGGCGATCTGGGCGCTGATGTCGGCGGTGGGCATCTTCTTCCTGGGCGCAGGGGTGACCATCTACCACGGCGTCACGCGCCTGCTGCACCCCCACGAGCTGGAGGAGCTGGGTCTGGCGATCGCCGTTCTCGTGGCCTCCTTCTTCATCGAGGCCTTCGTGCTCTACATCGCGCTGAAGGCGGCCAAGCGGGGTGCCCGCGGCGCCTCCCTGTGGGCCTACCTGCGGCGGGACGCGGAGCCCGGGACGGTGGCGGTGATCCTGGAGGACGGCGCGGCCTGCACCGGGATCCTGATCGCCCTGGCGGGGATCGTGCTGACCCGGGTGACGGGCCAGCTCTACTGGGACGCGGTGGCCTCGATCACCATCGGTGTCCTGCTGGGGGCCGTGGCGGCGTGGCTGATCGCGCGCAACCACGAACTCCTGATGGGTCCCGCGATCCCGGTCGAGGTCCAGGAGCGGATCCAGCGCATCGTGACCGCCAACCCGGCCGTCCACAAGATCGTCCGCCTCCGCACCCGGATGCTGGACACCGAGACCTACCGGGTGGCCGCGGACGTGGAGTTCTCCGGCGACGCCCTCGCCGCCAAGCTCGAGGACAAGCTCCGGGCCGCGTACCCGGGGATCGAGTCCTACGACGACTTCCGCGCATTCGCCGCGGATTTCGCCGAGGAGGTGGTCGAGAAGCTCGGCGACGAGGTGGACGCCATCGAGGACGAGATCCAGCGGACGGTGCCCAAGGCGAGGTATCTGGATATCGAGGCCGAATAGGGCCGGGAACGGGACCGACGGGCGCCGCCGAGGAACTCAGCAGCCGTCCCACGGCCCCGTGGCGGCGTCGCGGTCGTCGCAGTCCCAGCCCTGGTCCGGATAGGTCGCCGCGTCGTACGGCCCGGGTTGCCACCACTCCGGGTGGCCATCCTGGTCGCGGTCGATCCGGCCGGCGCGCGCCCCCCCGTAGGCGCCCATGTCGCTCCGGCTACCGTCCGGGTCGTCGACGCTCGACCGTCCCGCGTCGATCAGCGGGGACGACGTGGCGAGGTGGAGGTCCCACGTCCAGGGATCGTTCGGGGCGGTGTCGAGAAACGACGGGTTCACCGACAGGTTGCCGTTGGTACCGGTGGGGTCGTTCATTCCGCAGTAGTTGCCCGGTACGTTGTTCCACGAGTCGTTGTTTCGATAGGTCATGACGATGGAGTACGCCATGACGCCGCCCGAGCAGTAGTCGGCCACGTTGCTGGCGAACACGGTGTTGTCGATGGTCGCGAACCCGTCGTCCAGGTACATGGCGCCCCCGTCGTGCCCGTCGTTGTCGACGAAGGTACAGTTGACCACCGTGCTGTAGCCGTAGTCGTTGTAGATCGCCCCGCCCTTCATGGAGGCGTAGTTGTTCGCGAAGATGCTGTTGTACAGCTCGATCGACGACTGGTCCGCCAGGATCGCTCCCCCGCGGGAGGTCGACTCGTTCCCCTCGACCACGGAGTCGTACAGCCGCAGGGTTCCCTCCGTGAAGATCGCGCCGCCACCGCCGTCGAGGATCATCGACGAGGCGTTGTCGCGGAAGACCGCGCCCGAGATGCTCACGACACCGCTTTCCAGATAGGCGCCTCCGCCGCCCCAAACAGCCTCGTTGTCCTCGAAGACCGCGCCGGACACGGTGGCGGTGCCGGCGAAGAAGGCGCCGCCGCCGTAGCCGGCCTCGTTGTCCTCGAATCGGACGTCGATGAAGGTCGGATGACCCCCGGAATAGGCATACAGGCCCCCGCCCCAGCCGTAGGGCAGGGCGTCGCAGTCGCGGACGACCACGTCCCGCACCGTCGTCGTGGCGGTGGAGATGTTCAATCCGCCGCCGTACATGTAGGAGCCGTTCTGGATCGTGAGTCCCTCGATCGTGGAGGGATTGCCGTTGTCCGGGTCCATGTCGATCACGGGCCCCCCGCCCTGGCCGTCGATCACCGTGACCTCCGAGCCCTCCAGCCCGAGCAGGTGGATCCCCTGGTCCGCGATATCGAGGGTCTCGTAGTACGTGCCCGGCTCCACGCAGATTCCGCTGCCCGCCGCTGCCGCGTCGATGGCCGCCTGGATCGTGGCCACGTCGGAGGGGACGCGCTGATCGCAGGCGATGCAGTCGTCGTCCACCGCGCCGTCGCAGTCGCTGTCGATGCCGTTGCAGAACTCGGTCGCGTCGGGGTAGGCGTCCGGGTCGTCGTCCTCGCAGTCTCCGGCGCACGAGGAATACCCGTCTCCGTCGAGGTCCCCGGGATCCAGCTCCGGGTCGGAGTCGTCGCAGTCCCCCTCGCACGGCCACCAGCCGTCCCCGTCGTCGTCCGTCTCCTCGGGCGGGACCGAACCGTCGCAGTCGTTGTCCGCCCCGTCACACAGTTCGGCGGCGCCGGGGAAGGTGTCCGCCAGCCCATCGTCGCAGTCCCCCGCGCAGGTGTCGAAGCCGTCGCCGTCCGCGTCATCGAGTTGGAGTGCCGCGTCGCCGTCGTCGCAGTCCCCGTCGCACGTCGTCCAGCCATCGGCGTCCGCGTCGTCGAGCTGCAGGCCCGCGTCGCCGTCGTCGCAGTCCCCGTCGCAGGGGCTCCAGCCGTCGCCGTCCAGGTCGGCCGGGTGCACGGAGGGATCGCCGTCGTCACAATCGGCGGCGCCCGCGAGTACCCCGCAGGAATCGAAACCGTCGCCGTCCGCGTCGTCCAGGTTCAGCGCCGCGTCCGCGTCGTCGCAGTCCACGCAGGCGATATGGCCATCGCCGTCCCCGTCCAGCTCCTCGGGCGGCAGGATGCCGTCGCAGTCGTCGTCGACGCCGTTGCAGGTCTCGGCGGCCCCGGGGTGAATCGCGGGATCCCCGTCGTCGCAGTCCCCGGCGCAGGAGTCGGTACCGTCACCGTCCGCGTCGTCCAGGTTGAGCGAGGCGTCGGCGTCGTCGCAGTCCCCCTCACAATCGGACAGACCGTCGCCGTCGTCGTCCGTCTCCAGCGGATCGGACTGACCGTCGCAGTCGTTGTCCGCGAGGCCGTCGCACTGGTCCACTGCGCCGGGGTGGACACTGGCATCGCCGTCGTCACAGTCGTCGTCGGCCGTCCCGGGCGTGCCGTCGGCGCCGCACGTGGTCACCCCGTCGCCATCGCCGTCGAAGCCGTCGTCCAGGATCCCGTTGCAGTCGTTGTCCGCCGCGTCGCAGGTCTCTTCCGCCCCGGGGTGGAGGGATGGATCGCCGTCGTTGCAGTCCCCCTCGCAGTCGGCGTAGCCGTCCAGATCGGAGTCGGTCTCCTCGGGGTAGAGGATGCCATCACAGTCGTTGTCGAATCCGTCGCACAACTCCTCGGCACCCGGGTAGGTGTTGGGATCCGCGTCGTTGCAGTCGTCGTCGCACGACAGTACGCCGTCCCCGTCGCCGTCGACCTCGGTCGCGGGTAGGTCACCGTCGCAGTCGTCGTCCAGTCCGTTGCAGACCTCGGTTGCTCCCGGGTAGATCGCGGGATCGCCGTCGTCGCAATCACCGTCCGCGACCGACCAACCGTCTCCGTCCGCGTCCGGATCCGCGGTGGTGTCGTCATCACCCGTGGCATCGTCGTCGCCGGTGGCGTCGTCGTCCCCGGACGCGTCGTCGCCCCCCCCCCGGTGGGGCGGCCCCCGAGCGGGGGGGGGGGGCCGGGGGGGCTCCGGCGGCCCCCGGAGGACATCCGCCCAGGACGAGCATCAGGGCCACCCGTACCGTGAATCTCTGACGATGCAGACGCATGAGGCCCCCCTTCCTGACCGCGAAGTATACCCACCGGCCGCAGGTCAGCCGGCGGAGGCCCGCCGTTCGCGCGTCGGGAAGCCGGCGCGAGGGCGATTCAGTCGAGTTCGCCCGAATACTGGCAGGTGTACTCGTCGCCGTGGTCGTCGTGGACCGCCGTCGACTCGAGGCTCTCGTAGTCCCCGTCGAAAGTCCCCGTCATCGAGGCGAAGGGCTTGAACGACAGCCCGCCGTGGGATTCCGTCCCGCAGTCGAAGTCCACCCCATCGAGAGAGCAATCGAGATCCACGAGCTTGCTGTGGTTGTTCTTCATGACCCGCAGGGTGAAGCCGGTTCCCCCGTAGCCGTACATCTTCACCGCGAAGGTGGAGAAGTCATCCACTGCGCACTCGCCCACCTGCGTGAAGTCCCAGTCGCGTTCGTACCCGAGGAGGATGCGCGTCGAGTCGTCCGGGTAACACTCGAGGGCATCCGGGTCCACCGCGCGCATGTCTTGCATGGCCTGGAAGCAGGCTTCTTCGCAGATCTCCGCCGACTCCGCCGACGCCCAGCACGACCCATCGGGCCCGTAGCTGTCCAGCATGCCCCCCACATCGCCCGGCGCGACCTCGGTCACGCATTCGATGAGCTGGTCGCAAGCGCTGTCGTCGGGTCGCAAGCTCCCCGGGCACCCCGCGACCAGCAATCCGAGGCCCAGGCCGGCTATGACTCTGTACATGACGCCTCCCCATGTCGTGTGTACGGCTACACGGTATCACCGCGTAGCAGAGCTCCTGAAATCACGGCCACGACTCACCGCGACCCGTCGGGGATGCCGGAGCGCCGCCGGACCAGGAGGGCCACGAGCGCTGAGAACGTGATCCACACGCTCGTCTCCGCGCCGGATCGCGAGCCCATCCCGCACTCGCAGTCCGAGGCATCCGGATCCCCGGTGTCGGTTTCCCCCGTGGGCTCTACCTCCGCCTCCCAGCAATCCGGATCCGGCTCGTCGATCCGGCCGTCGCAGTCGTTGTCCACGAAGTCGCAGACCTCCTCCGCGCCCGGATGGACGCCGGAGTCGTAGTCGTCGCAGTCGGCGCAGTACAGGTGGCCGTCGCCGTCGAGGTCCCTCAGCTCCTGCGGCGAGATCAGGTCGTCGCAGTCGTTGTCGATCCCGTCGCAGACCTCCGGGGCGGCGGGGTGGCGCGACGGGTCCGCATCGTCGCAGTCCCCCGCGCAGGGGGGGAAGCCGTCGCCGTCGTGGTCGATCTCGTCGGCCACGTCCCCGTCGCAGGCGAAGTCCTCCAGGTCGCCGCAGACGTCGCTGGCGCCCGGGTAGATCCACGGGGCCTGGTCGTCGCAGTCCCCTTCGCAGGCCGCGAAGCCGTCCTGGTCCGCGTCCCGCTCCGCCGGGGGCAGCAGCCCGTCGCAGTCGTCGTCCACGTCGTTGCAGACCTCGACGGCGCCGGGATGGACGGCCGGATCGTTGTCGTGACAGTCCCCGTCGCAGGGGGTGACGCCGTCGCCGTCGTGATCCAGCTCCCATCCCAGGTCGCCTGCGCAATCGGTGTCCAGCTGGTCGCCGCAGGGATCCGGGGCTCCGGGGTAGAAGTCGGCGTTCTCGTCGTCGCAATCCTCACAGAAGAGAAAGCCGTCCCCGTCCCCGTCCATCTCACCCTCGGGAATCGAGCCGTCGCAATCGTCATCCACGCCGTTGCAGAGCTCGGCGGCGCCCGGGTGGATCCAGGGATTTCCATCCGCACAATCCGCGCAGAGTGGGTGTCCGTCCCCATCCCCATCCACCAGCTCGCCGGGGAATCGGTCCCCGTCACAGTCGTTGTCCAGTTCGTCGCAGACCTCCTCCTGGCCGGGGTTCACCGCGGGGTCCGTGTCGTCACAGTCTCCTCCGCAGGGCGCGAAGCCATCGCCGTCGGCGTCCGCCTCCACCCACCAGTCGCCCCCGCAGTCCGCATCGACCAGGTCGCCGCAGGGATCCTCCGCACCGGGATGGACAGCCGGATCGCCGTCGTCGCAGTCCCCCGCCCACATCTCCACACCGTCGCCGTCCGCGTCCTCGTCGGGGAATCCGTAGACCACGAGCACCTCCCCCTCCCCACCCGAGCCGTCGGCGACCAGCGCCAGGTCCGCCCATCCGTCCCCGTCCAGGTCCCCGCCGGCCGCCGCCGCCCTGCCCAGCACCCCGTGGACGCCCCCCCCCTCGACCCACGCGTCCGAGGCTACGAGGCCCACCACCGGCGGACCGGGATGGGGCTGGCCCAGGACCACGTACCCGCGCCCCGTGACGCCACCGGGCCCGTCGTGGCCATCGCTGCCCAGGACCAGGTCGTCGAACCCCTCCCCGTTCAGGTCCCCCCCCCCCGCCATCCCGCACCCCGCCACGACCGCCACCTCCACCCCCACCTAGGTGACCTCCGCGACCCCCACCC